>NZ_JBFACU010000009.1:239873-309430 GCF_040641015.1 Streptomyces sp. NPDC021356
GGCGCGGGCAGGAGAGCGACGGGTGGCGGGACGAGGAACGGCGCGGGCAGGAGAGCGACGGGTGGCGGGACGAGGAGGTGGCGGACGGGGCTCTCTGGTGCCGTGTCGTTCAGCGGGGCAGGACCCAGTCCGGCCGCCAGGTCCCGGCGGTGTCGTGGCCGGCCGCCGTGCCGGCGAGGTGGGCGCGCAGGGTGGCCAGCGCCGGGTGGGGGTTGTCGCGGTGCCACAGCAGCGAGTGCGGGTAGACGGGCGTCGGATCGGTCACCGGGATGCGGCGCAGACCGTGCCCCGCGGGCCAGACGAGGCGGGTCTGCTCGCTCATGAAGGTGGCCAGGGCCGGGGTGTCGGCGATGGTGTCGAGGAGCGCGTCGGAGCCGAAGTTGGGCCCGGTCGCCTCGATGGTGAGGCCGAACTCGGCGACGAGGTCGTCGTAGTAGGCGGCCCACTCGGTGCCGGGGACGATGCCGGGCATCCAGATCCGGTGCCCGGCGAGCCGGGCGACGGTCACCGACCGGGCGCCCGCCAGCGCGTGGGCGGGCCCGGTGAGGAGCTGGAGCGGCTCGTCGAGCACCCGCACGGACGCGATGTCCTCGGGCAGCGGCCGCCCGGGCATGGCGACGGCGCGGAAGGACGCGTCGATCGCGCCCGAACGCAGGGCGGTGACGGCCGCCTCGACGTCGAACAGCATCACCACGTCCAGGTCGATCTCCGGGTGCGCGCGGTGGAAGCCGCGCATCAGGCCCGAGGGCGCCACACGCGAGGCGATCACGTCGACGCGCAGCGGACGGTGGCCGGCGCGCACGGACCCGGCCGCCCGCTCGGCGACGCGCAGCAGCTCACGCGCGTGGGGCGCGAACGCCTGCCCGTCGATGGTCAGCTCGGCGCCGCGCGGGGTGCGGGTGAACAGCCGCACCCCGAGGTCGCGCTCCAGCCCCGCGACGCGCTTGGACACGGCCTGCTGGGTGACCGCCAGGTCGGCGGCGGCCTTCTGGAACTGGCCCGCTTCCGCGACGGCGACGAAGGTGCGTACGGCTTCGAGGTCCACGCCGAGCCACCTTAGTGAACAACGGATGGTTGTGCGTAGTCGCCGCGGCGGTTGTTTGACCTGCCGCTGTGCCGCCCGGTTAGCTCTCGCCGGTCAACGTCGGTTTGTCGGCCGGGCGGCAAGAGGAGCGCTGTGAGGATCGTGGGCAGGAGACCGCTGGGCCGGCGGTTCGGCTGGCTGTGGGCGGCGTACGCGGTCAGCGCCTACGGGTCCGGGCTGGGGTTCGGGGCGCTGCCGCTGATCGCCGTACTGGCGTTGCACGCCGGCCCCGCCGAGGTGTCCGCGCTGTCCGCGGTGGGACCCGCGGTGGGCGCGCTGATCGCGGTGCCGCTCGCGCCGTGGATGGAGTTCCGGCGCAAGCGCCCGGTCATGATCGCGATGGACCTGGTCCGGTTCGCGGTGATGGCGACGATCCCCCTCGCCTACGCCTTCGGGCGGCTCGGCTTCGTCCAGCTCCTCGTGGTCTCGGCCGTGGCCGCCGCCGCCAAGATCGCCTTCAACGCGGCGAGCGGCGCCTTCCTCAAGACCCTCGTCCCGCCGGACGACCTGCTCGTGGCCAACGCCCGGTTCGAGTCCACGAACTGGAGCTCCATCGCGGTCGGGCCGCCGCTGGGCGGGGCGGCGATCGGCCTGTTCGGGCCGGTCACCACCGTCGTGGCCGACGCGCTCAGCTACCTGCTCTCCGCGCTGGGCATCACCGCGATCGGCGGCCGGGAGGAAGCACCGCCGCGGGCCACCGGCAGGAGTCCCCTCCGGGCGGGCGCGGTGCTCGACGGCTGGCGGCACATCCTGGGCCATCCCGGCCTGCGGGCGCTCTACTTCAACCAGATGCTCGTCTCCGGTCTGATCATGGCCACCGAGCCGCTGCTGGCCGTGCTCCTCCTGCGCAGACTCGGGTTCCCGCCCTGGCAGTACGGCCTCGCCTTCGCCGCTCCCTGCCTCGGCGGACTCATCGGCTCCCGGCTGGCCCGCCGCGTCGTCGCCCGCCACGGCCGGTCCGCGGTCTTCCGGACCGTCGGCACCCTGCGCGCGGTCTGGCTGATCGGCCTGGCCTTCGTCCGTCCCGGCGTCGTCGGCCTCGTCACCGTGATGGCCGTCGAACTGGCCATCATCGTCAACATGAGCCTGTACACGCCGGTGCTCGCCACCTACCGGCTCGAACACACCCCGCAGCACCTCGTCGCCCGCACCCTGACGGCCTGGTCGATCGGGACGCAGGCGTCCATCGCCGTCCTCACCGCGCTCGCCGGGCTGCTCGCCGACGCCACCAGCCCGCGCACCGCACTGACAGCCGCGGGACTGCTCATCCTGGCCACGCCGCTGCTGCTGCCTGGGCACGAGCGCACGCCGGGGCACGCGCCGGAACCGGTCCCCAGCGACACCTGACACGGCACGGCACCGACACCTGAGACGGCACGGGACGCCGCGGGGCCGGTCCCCCGGGCCCCGGCCCGTGCGCGACGATGGGGCGTATGGCTGCCTCCTCGTCCGGGCCCCGGCCCCCCTTCACCCCGCGCGACTTCCAGCTGGTGCTGCTGCGCCGCATGGCCGACCACCAGCCGGACCTGGTGGCCGACGCCCGCCGGGAACTGGGTGCCTCGGTCACGGAGATGCGCGAGGCCAACAAGCGGTGGCAGGCGATGGTCCGCGGGCCGGGGGCGCGCTCGGCCGGCGCCTTCCCCGCCCGAGCCGTCCTCGGACCGCCCGAGTCCACGGCCGCCCGCCGCATCGGCGACCTGGACTGCACGGCCCGGCAGTGGCCGCTGCCGCTCTGGCCGGCCCTGCGCTTCGAGGTGCTGAGCGGCCCGGACGGCCGGGTCTGGAACGCGTGGCTGGTCCGCGCGCCCGGGGCCGGGGGCCCCGCACTGCGTACCCTCGACGACCTCGTCCCGTGGTCCTGCACCATCGACGAGGCCGCCCGCGCCTTCGCCCCCGCCCGCCCGCTGGAGGGCACGGCGCCGACCCGGTGGGGGCTGTCCTTCGCCGCGCCCGACGCGCGGGGCGTACGGCACGAGGTCGTCGCGGAGTTCACGTGGGGTCTGCTGCAACGGACCCGGGTCGAGGACCCGCAAAAGCCGTAGGAACGACGGCGGCGGCCAGGATCTCCCGCGCCACCCGCTGCTCCGACCCCGGATGCAGCCACAGGAACAGGTTCGGCTCGACCAGCTCCAGTTCCATCACGCAGGGTGCGCCGTCCTGCCCGTCCACGAGGTCGACGCGGGCGCAGAGCAGCTCGGGCGCACCGGGCACGGCGGCCAACGCCTTTTCGGCAACCGCGAGTTCGGCGGGCGTCGGGGTCCACGGTCGCAGGTCCGGGTGGGCCACCTTCACGGCGTCGTAGGCCGTCCCGGGTGACAGCACCGCCCGCTTGCGGCTGGCGTGCAGCAGCCGGCCGCCGAAGAACTGCAGCGCCCGCTCCCCGCTGACGTCGATGCGGGACAGGTAGGGCTGCACCATCGCGGTCAGGCCGTCGGCGTGCAGACGCGCCACCTGCGCGGCGGCCGTCTCCCGCTCGGCGGGCGTGTACCGGGCGGCCAGCCGGGCGCCCGCCCCGAAGACGGGCTTGACGACGAAGTCGTGGCCGCCGGGCAGGTCCCCCGCTCCGGCCGGGTCCCCGGGCGCGAGGTACCGGGTCGGCACGACCGGCACCCCGGCCGCGGCGAGGTCGCCCAGGTAACGCTTGTCGGTGTTCCAGCGCACGACGTCGGCCGGGTTGGCGAGCCGCGTCACCTTCGCGCACCGCTCGGCCCAGGCCACGAAGTCCGCGGCGCGCCAGCTGTAGTCCCACGTCGACCGTATGACGACGAGGTCGTACGCGGCCCAGTCGGCGCCCGCGTCGTCCCAGTGCACGGCCTCGGCGTCGGCCCCGGCGGCGCGCAGGGCGCGGACGAGGGGGCCCAGGTCGCGGTCCCTGCTCGGCACGGCTCCAGGATCGTAGGTGGCGAGGGCGACACGGGGCACGGCGGACTCCTTCTGCGGGGCAGGTGATGGGGGGCGGATGACGGGGGGCGACGGGGTGACGGGGTGACGGGGTGACGGGGTGACGCGCGAAGTGCGGTACGGCTGCGGACGGACCGCTGCGCACGCTAACAACCGCCGCCGCGAGGCGGAACACCCCCTGTTGACCTTCACCTTCGGGGAAGCCCCAGCATCGGTGGCGGGAACGGGAACGAGGTCCACATGCGGACGGACATGCTGACGATCGGCGCCTTCGCGAAGGCGTGCCGGCTCTCACCGAAGGCTCTGCGCCTGTACGACGAACTGGAGTTGCTGCGCCCGGCCCGCGTCGATGCGGACACCGGGTACCGCTACTACGCGGTGGCGCAGCTGGAACAGGCACGCCTGGTGGCGTGGCTGCGGCGGCTCGGGATGCCGCTGGCCGGGATCCGCCGGGTGTGCGCGCTGCCGCCGGACGCCGCCGCCCGCGAGATCCGCGCCTACTGGGCGCGGGTGGAGGCGGAGACAGCCGTACGGCGGGACCTCGCGACGTTCCTCGCCGACCACCTTTCGGCACCGCCGAGGAAGGACACCACCATGCTGGAACTGCGCTACGCCGCCCACTCGGACCGGGGCAGGGTCCGCCCCGCCAACCAGGACACCGCCTACGCCGGCCCGCGGCTGCTCGCCGTGGCCGACGGCTACGGACCCGCGGGCGCGCGGGCGGGCAGCGCGGCGGTGACGGCCCTGAAGGCGCTGGACACGGCGGAACCGCCCGCCGGGAGCGTGCTGAACCTGCTGGAGGACGCGGTCCAGAACGCGACCCGGGCGGTGGCGGACGCCACCGGGGGCGAGGAGGCCGGGACGACCCTGACCGCGCTGCTGTGGACCGGCTCCCGGCTCGCCCTGGTGCACATCGGGGACAGCAGGGCGTATCTGCTGCGCGGGGGCGGGCTGTTCCGGGTCACCCACGACCACACGGTGGTCCAGGCGATGCTGGACGAGGGCCGCCTGACGCCCGAGGAGGCCGTGAGCCATCCGCAGCGCTCCCTGCTCCTCAAGGCGCTGGACGGCGGTGGCACCCCGCCCGTCCCGGACCTGCGCCTGCACGACGCCCTGCCCGGCGACCGGTACCTGTTGTGCTCCGACGGCCTGTCCGGCGTCGTCCCCGACGACCGCGTCCGGTCGCTGCTCTCCTCCGCCCCGGACCCGGACGCGGCCGTACGGTGCCTGACCGACGCGGCGAACGAGGCCGGCGGCCCGGACAACGTCAGCTGCGTGGTCGCCGACGTGGTGGAGGCCGGGGCCTGACACCGGGGCCTGACACCGGGGGCGCGGGCCGGGGTCCGGCTCGCGCCCGGCCTGAGCAGGGTCGTGGGAACCCGGGACCTGGGGTAGGAACGGTGCTGTCGGCCCCACGGCCGATCCGGTGACCATGACGAGGAAGCCGGTCCGGTGACCACGACGACCAAGGAGCCTGCCGCGTGTCCTCCCTCTTTCCGGCCCTGACGGATGCCCCAGGCCCCCAGGTCGCCCTGCGCTTCGGCGACCGGGTGACGACGTACGCGGAACTGGCCGCGGCGGCCGGGGCCGTCGGTGCCCGGGTGCGTGGTCACGACAGGGTCGCCGTGTGGGCGACGCCCACGCCGGAGACGGCCGTGGGCGTGGTGGGCGCGCTGCTCGCCGGGGTGGCCGCCGTACCGCTGAACCCGAAGTCCGGCGAGCAGGAGCTGGGGCACATCGTCGCCGACAGCGCGCCCTCGCTGGTGCTGGCCGCCCCCGGCGACGAGCTTCCCGCCGCGCTCGCCGGGTCGGAGCGGATCGACGTCGACGCACGGGCCCGCGGACCGGTCCCGGCCGGCGGGGAGGCGGCGGGTGACGAGGACGCCGCCCTGGTCGTCTACACCTCCGGCACCACCGGGCCGCCCAAGGGCGCCGTCATCCCGCGCCGCGCCGTCGCCCACACGCTCGACGCGCTCGCGGACGCCTGGCAGTGGACCGCGCGGGACGTACTGGTGCACGGGCTGCCGCTGTTCCACGTGCACGGGCTGGTGCTGGGCACGCTCGGTCCGCTGCGGCGCGGGGGCTCGGTGCGGCATCTGGGCCGGTTCACGACCGGGGGCGTGGCGCGCGAGCTGGCGGACGGGGCGACCATGCTGTTCGGCGTGCCGACCATGTACCACCGGATCGCGGAGGCGCTGCCGGGCGATCCGGCCCTGGCCGGGGCGCTCGCGGGGGCCCGGCTGCTGGTGTCCGGTTCGGCCGCGCTGCCCGTGCACGACCACGAGCGGATCGCGGCGGCGACCGGGCGGCGGGTGGTCGAGCGGTACGGGATGACGGAAACGCTCATGAACACCGGCGTGCGGGCGGACGGCGAAGCCCGCGCGGGCACGGTCGGGCTGCCGCTGCCGGGGGTCGAGCTGCGGCTGGTGGAGGAGGACGGCACACCGATCACGGCGTACGACGGCGAGACGGTCGGCGAGATCCAGGTGCGCGGCCCGAACCTGTTCACCGGGTACCTGAACCGGCCCGACGCGACGGCCGCCGCCTTCACCGCCGACGGCTTCTTCCGCACCGGGGACATGGCGGTGCGCGACCCGGACGGCTACGTCCGCATCGTCGGCCGCAAGGCCACCGACCTGATCAAGAGCGGCGGTTACAAGATCGGCGCGGGCGAGATCGAGAACGCGCTCCTGGAGCACCCCGGCGTCCGCGAGGCCGCCGTCACCGGGGAGCCGGACGCCGACCTCGGTGAGCGGATCGTCGCCTGGATCGTCCCGGCGGACCCGGCCGCCCCGCCCGGCACCGAGGAGCTGGCCGAGCACGTGGCCGGGCGGCTGGCCCCGCACAAGCGGCCCCGGGTGGTCCGGCTGCTCGACACGCTGCCCCGCAACGACATGGGGAAGATCATGAAGCGGGCGCTGACCCATGGCTGACCGGCTCTCCGCCCGCCAGGCCGTCGCCCTCGTCACCGACGACTTCACGCAGCTGCCGGAGCCCGGGGGCGAGTCGGCAGCGGGCTCCGCACCCGGGACCGACGGTCCCCTCGGCTGGCAGGGCTACGACGACGCCCGCGCCCGCGCCGCCGGACGCACCGGTGAGCGCGAGTCCGTGGTGTGCGGCACCGCCCGGATCGAGGGCACGCGCGCGGTGCTGGTCTCCTTCGAGTTCGGCTACCTCGGCGGCTCCCTGGGCACTCGCACCGGCGACCGCCTGGAGGCGGCGTACGCGCACGCCCGTGAGCACCGGCTGCCGGTCGTCCCCCTGGTGGCGACCGGCGGCAGCCGCATGCAGGAGGGGATGCTCGCCCTGACGCAGTTGCAGCGCGTGGCGCGGCAGTCCGCGCTGGTCCGGGCGGCCGGACTGGCGCAGATCGCGGTGGTGCGCGACCCGACGGCCGGCGGTGGCTGGGCGACGCTGGGCGCGGGCGCCGACGTGGTGCTGGCGCTGCCCGGCGCCCAGGTCGGTTTCGCCGGTTCCCGGGTCCGGCCGCCGGACGCGGACCCGGCCGCGTACACGGCCGAGGCGCAGGTGGCGGCGGGCGCGGCGGACGCCGTCGTACGGCCCGGGGAGCTGCGCGCGACGCTGGGCCGGTGGCTGCGGCTGCTGACGCGGCCGTCGGCCGACGCGGCTGCCCCGCCGCGCTTCCTGCCGTCGGCGGACGCCCTGCCGTACGCGAACGCCCGGCCCGGCCCCTCCCCCACCGGCCTGCCCGCCACCGGCTGGGAGGCCGTCCTGCGCGCCCGCGCCCCTGAACGCCCGCGCGCCGAGCGCTACCTGGACGCCTACTTCACCGAGCGCGTGGCCCTGCACGGCGACCGCTGCGGCGGCAGGGACGACGGCATGCTCTGCGGGTTCGGCACGCACGACGGCCGTACCGTCGCCTACGCCGCCCAGACCGGCACCGCCACGCGGCCCGCCGGCTACCGCACGGCCACCCGGCTGGTCCGGCTCGCGGACCGGCTCGGGATCCCGGTGCTGACGCTGGTCGACACCCCGGGGGCGGCGAACGACGCCGAGGCGGAGCGGCAGGGCGTGGGCGCGGCGATCGTCGGCCTGTTCGGCGCGGTGGCCGCCGCGCGGACGCCGCTGACCACGCTGGTGATCGGCGAGGGCGGTTCGGGCGGTGCGCTCGCGTTGGCCGCGCCGGGCAACACCTGGGTCACGCCCGACAGTTACTTCTCCGTCATAGCGCCGGAACTCGCCGCCGCGATCCTCAAGCGCCCGCCGGATCAGGCACCCGCCACGGCGGACCAGCTGCGGATCCGCCCGCAGGACCTCGTCGAACTGGGCGTGGTGCGAGGCGTGGTGGGCCCATAGGGGCCACGGGAAGTCGTATGACGATCCGAACAAGGGATCAGTTGTTCCCTGGAACAGGTGATCGTCGCAGAAGTGATCGGTGCGGGGCCCGCGGGGCGGACGATACTGACGGTGCGCAAGCGACGGGCTGCAGACCGTGGTCGGCGCGGGTCCCACACGAAGCAACACAAGGAGAAGCACGATCATGAATTTCCTCACTGACGTCCTCGCCGGCCTGATCCACATCGTCGGCCGGCTGATCTGACGGCAGCGGACGCAGGAACAGCACGGCGGCGCCGTCTCCCCGTCCCAGGGAGGCGGCGCCGCCCGCGTGTGCCCACGCTCACCTCACCGCTTCTTCACCCCCACGGCCCGCACGATCTCCTGCCGCACCGACCCGCCCCGGTCGTCGGCGGCCGAGGCCCGCAGCGAGACGGTGGCCGCGCCGCGCGGCACGGTCAGCGTGCCCTGCCAGGAGGCGTGCCCGCCGCTGAGCCGCACCTCCTGCCAGGACGTGCCCTCGTCGTACGACACTTCCAGCCGTCCGCCGGAGATGGTGCCGGTGCCGGGCGCGCCCGCCACGTACTCCGCGTGCAGGCCCACCGGGAGCCGGCCGCCGCCGCGCACCTCGCCCGCGAGGTCGGTGTCCACGTCGAAGCCGAGGTTGATCAGCGGCAGCGCGGTCCACCGGTCGGCGGGGGTGGCCGCGGAACGGAACGTCCACTCCGCGTGGCCCCGCCCGGCGAGCTGCCAGCGGGCCGGGTCGAGCGCGGTGTCGGTGACGAGCTTGTAGGTGTGCTCGTCGGCGGGCGCCTCCCACACGTACGCGGCCGAGCTGCTGCCGCGGTCGGCCTCCTTGCCGTCCACGTAGGCCACCGTGGTCTGGGTCATGCCGCTGTCCGCGCTCCACACGTCGCCGAAGCCGGTGTGGTCGGGGCCGGAGTCGCCCCAGCCGGGCGCGTTGAACCGGATGGTGTTCCCGGACCGCTGCTGACCCCAGCCGAGGCCGGTGCCCAGCCACGGGTGCCAGACGGGCTTGAACCAGTCCCGCTCCCCGTGCGACCCGCCGGTGTAGCGGACCAGGCCGCTGCGCTCCTCCAGGGTGCCGTCGCCGAGCGTCACGGACTCGTGCCAGAGCTGGCCGGGTCCGGTGGAGACGTAGTCGGTCCGCCGGGCCGGGTAGTCGACGCTCTCCGGGAAGCCGAGGCCCACCGGGAAGGTACCGGTGATCGAGTACCGGAACTCGCCGCCGCTCGCCGCCTGACCGGCGTGGAACTTCACGTCCAGCGCGGCCAGTTCGCCCCGGCCGGGCCGGTAGGTCAGGTCACGGTCGGGGATGGCGCCCGGGTGCCCCTCGGAGAGGTCGTAGACGTACGGAGTGTGGCGGGTGCCGGTCATGTCGACGCGGTGGGCGGCGCGCAGCCGGGCCGCGTCGGCGGCGTTCACCGAGGCGATCTGCAGCGGGCGGTCGGCGTTGTCGGCGGTGCCCCACCACTGGCTGAGCCGGCCGGGCGCGTCGTCCGTCACGAACAGGGCCCTGGCGCCCGCGTCCTGCGCGGCCTGGGCGAGTGCGGCGGGCTCGACGGCACCGGTGAGGCGGGCCAGGACCGCCTTGCCGCGCACGTCCTTGCCGGTGAAGTCCCCGCTGCCCACGTCGACCAGCGCCAGCCTGCTGCGGCCCTCGGTCAGCGTGCCGCCCGCCTGGACGAGGGCGTCGCCGATCCCCTTGACCTCCAGCAGGGGCTTGCCGAGCCGCCACACGGTGCGGTACTCGAAGCTGCCCTGCTTCACCCGGGCGGTCGGCGCCGCGAAGACGCTGTCGTACGTCACGGGCACCTGCACCGCGCCGAACAGGTCGGAGCCACCCGCCTTGCGGTCGTACTCCATGAGGAGCTGCCGCTGCTCGGTGCGGCGGCCGGCGTCGGCGCGGACCTCGCGCAGCCTGCGCCCGTCCAGGGTGATCTCGCGGTCCCGGTCGAGGGTGACCTCGGGGGCGGCGAGGAAGCCGAGCCCGAGGGAGTCGGCGCCGTGGCTGCCGCGCACGTCGAGGAAGGAGGACACGCTGTACGTGCCCGGCTTGAGCCGCAGCCGCAGGGTGCCCGAGTCGCCGACCTGGGCGCTGAACGGGTCGACGCCCTGGGCGAGTTGCTGCACGGCGAGGCCGGCGGCGGTGGCGGCGCCGGACCGGTCCTTGACGTGCACGGTGAGGGTGTACCGCTCCTCCTCCTTGACCAGCCCGAACGCGGTGTGTGCGACGGGGCTGCCGGCGGCCGAGGCCACGATCTGCCCGCTGGTGCCGCCCACCGGGGCCTTCGCGCCGTCACCGGTGACGGTGGTGGAGGCGGTGCCGTGGGCCGGCACGGTCAGCAACGCGTCGGCGAGGGTGGCCACGCCGTCGGGGGCGCCCTGCACGGCCAGGGCCAGCTCGACGGGCCGGTCGGCGGAGTTGGTGTAGGTGAGGGTGCGGGTGACCGGCTTGTTCTCGTCGTAGGGCCAGCTGTAGAAGCCGAGGTCGGCACTGCCGGTGGCGGTGACCTGGGCGGCCACGGCGCCGGGCACGCTGACCCGGCCCGCGCCCAGCGTGTAGGCGGGGGCGTCGAGCCGCTTCGACGTCGACATCAGCGCGTCCTTGAGGCGGGCCGCGCTCCAGTCGGGGTGTTCCTGGGCGAGCAGCGCGGCGACCCCGGCGACGTGCGGCGTCGCCATGGACGTACCGCTCATGGTCGTGTAGTCACCGCTGCCCTCGGTGAGGCGGGAGCGGGCGGCGAGGATGTCGACGCCGGGGGCGGCGAGGTCGGGCTTGAGGGCGTTGTCGCCCGAGCGCGGTCCCGCGCTGGTGAAGTAGGCGGCCTGGTCGGCCGAGTCGACCGCGGAGACGGTCAGGGCCGCGTCGGCGGCGCCGGGCGAGCCGATGGAGGAGGGTGCGCCCGTGTTGCCCGCGGCGATCACGAAGAGCGCGCCGGTCTGCGCCGTCAGGGTGTTCACGGCCTGCGCCATGGGGTCGGTGCCGTCGCTGGCCTCGGTGGAGCCCAGCGACATGGACACGATCCGCGCGTGCACGTCCCGTGCGGCCCACTCCATGCCGGCGATGATCTGCGACTCGCTGCCGGTGCCCTGGTCGTCGAGGACCTTGCCGACGGCGAGCGTGGCGTCCGGGGCGACGCCCTTCTCCTTGCCGTCGGAGGCGGCGCCGCTGCCGCCCACGGTGGAGGTGACGTGGGTGCCGTGGCCGTTGCGGTCGGCGACCTCCTCGCCGGGGATGAAGCTCTTGGTCTGCGTGACCCGTCCGGCGAGGTCGGGGTGGGTGGTGTCGACGCCCGTGTCGAGGACGGCGACGGTGACGCCCTTGCCGGTCAGCCCGGCCTCCCACGCCTTCGGTGTGCCGATCTGGGCGTTGGACTCGGCCATGTCGGCGCTGACCCGGCCGTCCAGCCAGACCTTCTCGACGCCGTCGGCGGACAGGCTGCGCGCCGTGCCCGGCCGGGTGAACTCCCGCCAGAACGCCCGGCCCTTGTCCGCCTCCACGGCGGCGCCGTGCACGCTGGCGAGGTTCCGCGTGCGCTCGGCGCCGCGCGGGGTGGCCACCGCCCGGTCCTTGCCGTAGGTCACGATCAGCGGCAGCTCGCCGGTGCTCCGGTCGCCGAGCCCCTGGCGCAGCAGCTCGCTGACGTCGAAGAGCCGCGGGTCGAGCCGGCCCGCCCGCAGATAGGGCCGCGCCTCGTCCGGTACGACGGTGACGGCGCCGTTCGCCACACTGGTGCGCACGGCGCCCACCGCCCCCTCGGGCCGCCGCACCGTGACCGTGCTGTGGCCGCCGCCGAGCGGGGTGACCGTGACCTGGTCGCCGGTGACGAGGGTGACGGTACGGGCGGCGTCGGGCTTCCCGGCTCCGGTGGCCCGCGGGGCGGGGTGGGCCGTGGCCTGCTGGGCGGCGGCCTGCCCGGCGGGCAGCAGGGCGATCACGAGCCCGGCCGACAGGAGGGTCGCTCTCCGTCTGCCTGGTCCTCTGCTCATCCGTGCCTCTCTTCGTTTCGAAAGCTGCGTCGAAAGCTGCGTCGAGTGCTGCGAAGAGTGTCAGGAGACTTGTGGGGCACCGGAGTTGACGAGAACTGGCGGATGGCTGCCTTGGCAGGTTCCCGCCAGGGACAAGGCCGCCCACTTTACGCTTATCTGGCGCTTATTCGGCGGAGGCTCGCGAAGTGCACTCGTCCAGCGGCCCCCCGCCCGGCCCCCTTGAACAGGCGCCCGCCGCCCCCTCCCGCACACGATGCCCATGAGGCCGCCGCCCGGCGTCCGCCACGGTCCGCGCTCTCAGGAGGATCAGTCATGACCGCCAGTCTGGAGCAGTTGCGCCGCTGCCATGTCGCCGTGGACCTGGGGGCGGCCCGGACCCGTGTGTACGTCAAGGGCGCGGGACTCGTCGTCGACCAGCCCTCGGTCGCCGCCGTCAACACCCGTACAGGAGCGCTGATCGCGGTCGGCGACTTCGCGGAGAGGATGACGGGCCGCACCCCCCACTACATCCGCGTCGTCCGCCCGGTCACCGGCGGCACCGTCGTCGACATCGAGATGGCCCAGCGCATGCTGCGCCACCTGCTCGGCGACAAGATGCGCCGCTCGCTGCGCCGCAAGGCCCGGCTGCGGGCCGCGGCCTGCACCCCGCACGAGGCCGATCCGCTGGCCCGGCGGGCCACCGTCGAGACACTGGTCGGACTCGGCGCCCGCCGGGTCGAACTCGTCGACACGCTCATCGCCGCGGCCGTCGGCTGCGGACTGCCCGTGGAACGGGCCGAGGCCACCATGATCATGGTGTGCGGGGCGGCGGCGACCCAGGTGGCCGTCCTCTCCCTCGGCTCGATCGTCGCCGCCGTACGGATGCCCGTGGGCGGGGAGGCCGTCGACCACGCGATCGTGCAGCACCTGCGCCAGGAACACGCGTTGGTGCTGCCCAGCCAGTCCGTGCGCCCGCTGCAACTCGCCCTGCACGACAACGGGCTGACCGCGCACGGCCCCGCCGCCACCGAGATCCACGGCCGGGACGTGGCCACCGGGCTCGTCCGGTCCGTCCTCGTCGACACCGCCGCCGTACGGGACGCCATCCAGACACCGCTGACCGCGGTGCTCGACGGTATCTACACGGTGCTGCGCGAGTGCCCGCCCGACCTGGTGGCCGACCTCGCCGACCGCGGCATCATGATGGTCGGCGGCTCCGCGCTGCTGCCGGGCCTCGACCAGATGCTGCGCCGGGCGACGGGCATGCCGGTGCACATCGCCGAACGTCCCGACGTGTGCGCGGTCCAGGGCCTGGGCGAGATGCTGGAGGGCAGGGTCGAACCACTCGTGCTCGACCCGCTGGGAGCGTAGGTCCTACGAGTCCGTCAGGCTCACGGCGTGAGCCAGGCGCGGACCGTGGTGCCGGTCCCGTCGGCGTGCAGGCGGACGAGGTCCGCCAGCAGGTTGACCATCAACAGGCCGCGCCCGCCCCGCTGGTCGCGGGGGGCGGGCCTGCGCCCGGCCAGCGGATCGGCCAGGCGCCCCGCGTCCCGCACCTCGCACAGCACCTGGCCGCCCGCGGCCCACACCCGCACCTCGCCCCGACCGCCGCCGTGCACCACGCTGTTGGTGGTCAGTTCGGCCGCCACCAGCGCCAGGTCCTCCAGCCGCGTGCCCGCGAGGCCGAGCCGCGCGCCCTCGGCGACGGCGACGTGCCGGGCCTGCGAGAGGGTCTTTGCGGTGAAACGGAAGGACAGCGCGTCCGGGGCGGCGGGCAGCGGCTCGTTGTACCGGGCGACGACGTCCGCGGGGTCGTACGCCCCGCTGGCCCGCTCGCCCGCCGCGCCGGCCGGGATGACGACTGGGTGGGTGGCGTGGGCGTCGGCGAGCGTCCGCTCGTCCAGGCGTACGGCGTCGTACGGGCACAGGATGGTCACCTCGCGGCCCCCGAACGCCGCGTTGATCAGCGCCTCGTGCTGGGCGCAGGCCGGGTACTCGGCGGCGCTGCGGCCCGCCCAGATCGGCTCGCCGATGATCCGCACCCGGCGCCCGGCGGGCTGGGCGTCGGCGAAGGCGCGCAGCACACCGGGGATGATCCGCCCGGGGTTGCGCCCGGCCTCGCGCATGTCCAGCAGCCGTACGGACCGCGCGTCCGCGCCGAGTTCGCCCTCGATCAGCCGAAGGTTCTCGCCCGGCACGGCCACCGCGACCGGCTCACCGGCCGCGAGAGCGGCGCGCACGAAGGGCACGGTGCCCGCGAGGTACTCCTGCTCGTCGCGGTAGAACAGGGCGGGGTGGACGAACGGTTCCGTCGCGGCCGTCATGACGTCGACACCTCGATCCCCGGCAGGCCGGGCCAGAACATCTCCAATATGCGGGGCAGTGTGGACGGCGGCCGGTGCAGCACCATGCGGCGGCCCGGCCCGAGCCGCCGGGCGGCGTCCGCGAGCGCGCCGGCGCCGGCCACGTCGACGAACGTCACCTCCGAAAGCTCCAGGCGGTACACGTCCTCACCTCCGCTCAGCGCCTGTTCCAGCACGCGCTCCCATACCCCACGCGTGGCCAGGCTCACCTCGCCCACCGCGCGCACCCCGGCCTGCCGGGCCAGCGGGGACACCGACAGTCCGGGCCCGACGGTCTCCGGGCGAGCCGGGTCCGGCGGAGCCGGCTCACGGGAAGGAAGGTCCACGCCGTCTCCCTGTCGCCTCTGCACGGTCGTCGATGAACGGTCCCCGCCGAACGGTCGCCGATGAACGGGAGAACAGTACGCCCTGGCGCCGCCGCCATGTGTAGGGCTCCGCGGACCGGGCAGGCGCACGCCAGCACCGCCCGCGACCGCGGGGTCCCGCGCCCCGACGCCAGGGTGCGCGGCGGCACAAGCTCGGCCGGGGACGGAACAAGGCGGGGACATGATCTCTACGGCAGCACCACCTCTCGCTCGAAGGCTCAGCGCACTGGCCCGCACCCTGACCATCGGCGTCCGCATCCGCCCGGACGGCCGGGCCCGGCTCGCCCCGCGCGGCGAACTGGTCCACGGCTGCGCGGACACCCTGACCGCGACACTGGCCCGCCTGCCGTCGGGAACCGGCCGCGTCGAGCTGGACATGGCCGAGGTGACGTTCATGGACTCGGCCGGACTGGAGTTCCTGGACGTCCTCGACGCGTTCGGCCGCACGACGCCCGCCCGGGTGACGGCCACGGGCTGGACGGGCCAGCCGCGCCGGGTGCTGGAACTGGCCGGCCTGGACACGGCAGACCCGCTGAGCCACCCCGCCGCCCCGCCCCCGGCGGACGCACCCGCCACGCCCGCCCCCCACGCGCCCGCCCCGCTCGCGCTCGCACCGTCCGCCGTGGCCGTCGAGCGGACCGAACGGCTGCTGGAGCTGGAGCAGGAGGTGGAACAACTGCGCCACGCCCTCGACTCCCGCCCGGTGATCGACCAGGCGCGCGGCATCCTGATGGCCGCCCACGCCTGCTCCCCGCGGCAGGCCTGGGACATCCTCCGCGAGGCCTCCCAGCGGTCCAACACCAAGCTGCGGACGGTGGCCGCGGCGGTCACGGCGGGCGCGCAGCCCGACGGCCCCGCACCCGCGGAGGAGATAAGGACGGCCCTGCGCACGGCGGTGGAGCTGACGGTGGGCACCGGTGCCGCCGGTCCCGCGGCCGGGTGACGCGAAGCACGCCGGAGGACCCGGGGGGCGGGGCAGTGGAACGTGCGGACGTTCCGTTCCAGGCCGGCGCGGGTACCCGGCCGGGCGAGTGACCACTTTGTCCGCAGGAGTCACCATGCGAGAGCACACCCCCTCACAGGCCGAGGGCGAGCGGGACGACAACGACGCCCGGCGCACCGCCGAGGCCCCGGACACGCCCTACCCGACGCCCTCCCAGGCCGAAGGCGACCGCGACGACCTCCCGGAGACGGCCGACGCCGCCGACACCGAGGACGGCCGCCACCCGTGAGTCCCCCACGACCGGCTCGCCCGCGCCGCGGAGCCGGTCCCGGGACCTGTCCCCTGCTGTCCTGGGCCGGGCGAGTACCGCCCTGGGCCGAGCGGGTACCGCTTGCGCCCGAGCGCGTACCGTTCTGGTCCGACCGAGTGAACGAGGGCCGCCGCATCAGCGCGGCGACCCTCGTGTCTGCGTCCTCGCAGGTAGAAACGCTTCTGCCCGCGTAACGCCCGGTGGGGCGGGTGGGACTCGAACCCACGGCCGACGGATTATGAGTCCGCTGCTCTAACCGGCTGAGCTACCGCCCCGTCCGGCGCGTCGCGTACACGTGTGCGCGCCGTCTGCCGCAGCATAGCCGCTCATACGATCTCCTGCTTCGCCGTGGTCGGCTCGCTGCGATGCTTCCTGACCTTGAGGACTCCTGCGAGGTCACGGCGGTTCCCCCGAACACAGGTCCGGCAGGTACCCGGACATGAAAAAGGGCCCCGGAGGGCCCTCGTTCAGCATGCTCCCCCGACTGGACTCGAACCAGTAACCTGCCGGTTAACAGCCGGCTGCTCTGCCAATTGAGCTACGGAGGACCGAGCTCCCCCGACTGGACTCGAACCAGTAACCTGCCGGTTAACAGCCGGCTGCTCTGCCAATTGAGCTACGGAGGAATGCCTCGTCGCATCGAACGCGTCTACCGGGGTAGTCCCCGGGGAGCGCGCGTTCGCTGCGACACATACATTAGCGCAAGCAGGGGGGTGCTCCGCCAATCGGTTCCCCCGGGCTCCGACGTCGAGGCAAGGAAGGGTGGCACCATGCGCTACCGGCTCGTGTTCATCGCAGGGCTGGCTCTGGGTTACGTACTGGGCACCAAGGCGGGACGGGAGCGCTACGAGCAGCTCCGGAAGTCGGCGCGGCAGGTGGCGCAGAACCCCGCCGTGCGCAACACCGCCGAGACGGCGGCGCAGCAGGGACGCCAGTTCGCGGGCAAGGCGTACCACGCGGTGAGCGAGAAGGTCGGCGACCGCGTCCCCGACTCGGTCGCCCAGCGGGTCCGCTCCCTGCGCGAGCGCGCGGGCGGCAACGGTGCGGACGACTGGGGCACGAGCAACACCTGAGCGACCGCCGGCCGCCGGTGGCGGGGGCGACAACGTGCCCCCGCCACCGGCGGCCGCGGCGATGCGGCAGAATTTTCGGCATGGGGATAGTCGCCGGGTTGGACAGTTCGCCCGATTTCACTCGCATCGTGGTCTGCGACACGGACACGGGGGCCGTGCTCCGGCAGGGCTACGCACCGCATCCGGTGGAGAGCCCCGAGGGCGGGGGAGGCCGCGTCGCGGACGTGGATCCGCAGGCCTGGCTGCTCTCGCTCGGGGAGGCCGCGGGCGGCGGACTGCTGGAGGGCGTGCAGGCGATCGGCGTCTCCGCGCAGCAGAACGCGCTGGTCCCGCTCGACGGCAAGGGCGGCACGGTGCGCCCGGCGCTGGTCGGCGGCGACCGGCGGGCCCAGGTCTCCGCGGCGGACCTGATCGATTCGCTCGGTGGCCGTGAGGCGTGGGCGCAGGCGGTCGGCTGCGTGCCGCAGGCCGCGCAGCCGGTGACGAAGCTGCGCTGGCTGGCGAAGAACGAACCGGAGGCGGCCGGCCGCACGGCCGTGCTGATGCAGGCGCACGACTGGCTGGTGTGGCAGTTGCTGGGCCGTCCGGTGCGGCGGACCACCGACCGCGGCGGCGCGTCCGGCACCGGGTACTGGTCCGCGGCCACCGGTTCCTACCGGCCCGACCTGGTCGAGTTGGCGCTCGGCCACCAGGCGGTGCTGCCCGAGGTGATCGGCCCGGCCGAGGCGGCCGGTACGACCCCGGAGGGGCTGCTGATCTCGGCCGGGACCGGGGAGACCATGGCCGCCGCCTTCGGCCTCGGGCTGGGGCTCGGGGACGCGGTGGTGTCGCTGGGCGCCTCGGGGTCGGTGATGGCCGTGCATCCCGAGGCGCTGGTGGACCAGAACGGGATGATCACCTCGCTCGCCGACGCCACCGGCATGCACCTGCCGGTGGTCACCACGCTGAACGCCGTACGGGCCCTGCGCGGCACCGCCGAACTGCTGGGCCTGCCCGATCCGGAGGCCCTGTCCGAGCTGGCGATGAAGTCGACGCCCGGCTCCCACGGCCTCGTCCTGCTGCCGTATCTGGAGGGCGAGCGGACGCCTTCCCTGCCGCACACGGCCGGGACGCTGTCGGGTCTGCGGCGCGAGTCGATGAAGCCGGAGCACCTGGCGCGGGCCGCGTTCGAGGGCATGCTGTGCGGGCTCGCGGACGCGCTGGACGTGCTGCGCGGCCGGGGGGTGGAGGTGCGGCGCGTCTTCCTGCTCGGTCCGGCCGCCGAACTGCCCGCCGTGCAGGCCGCGGCGCCCTCGCTGTTCGGCGCACAGGTCGTGGTGCCGCAGCCCGCGGACTACGCGGCGATCGGTGCCGCCCGGCAGGCGGCCTGGGCGCTCGGCGTCTCGCAGGGCACCCTTGATGCGAGGACCCCGCCGGCCTGGCAGGGGGCGGTCGCGCAGGTGCTGGAGCCCGGCGAGGACCTGGCGGTGGGCCAGGCGGTCCGTCAGCAGTACGTCGCCGTGCGCGAACAGACCCATCCGGGTGCGTTCACCGCGCAACCGGACGCGTTCACCGGATAAGACGTAGGAAAGACAAGACGTACAGGATGTAAAGGGCATCAGAGGACATTGACCGGCATCCTGCGAGAGCGGCCTCCGGCTGACGGCGCGTCGGCCGGGGAACCCGCCCCCGCGCTTCTCCCGATGTCCTCCCGCGCTTCCATCGGGTTAATCAGTTGAGGTAACGCGGGTGGAGTGTCCGACGATAGGTGCCAGGGGACACCGACCGCCCCCACCGCCGACTCCGAGAGACCCAGCGTGCTCATACGACTCCTGCGGACCTATCTCAGGCCCTACAAGAAACCCATCGCCCTTCTGGTGCTGCTGCAGTTCCTGCAGACCTGCGCCACCCTCTACCTGCCCACGTTGAACGCCCACATCATCGACAAGGGCGTCGTGAAGGGTGACACGGATTACATCCTGACCTTCGGCGCCGTGATGATCGCCATCTCACTGGCGCAGGTGGCGTGCAACATCGGTGCCGTCTACTACGGTGCCAAGACCGCCTCCTCGCTCGGCCGGGACGTGCGGGCCGCCGTCTTCGACCGCGTGCAGTCCTTCTCCGCGCGCGAGGTCGCCCAGTTCGGCGCCCCCTCGCTCATCACCCGTACGACCAATGACGTCCAGCAGGTACAGATGCTGGCCCTGATGACGTTCACCCTGATGGTGTCGGCGCCCATCATGTGCGTGGGCGGTGTCGTCCTGGCCCTCGGCCTGGACGTGCCGTTGTCGGGGGTCCTAGTCGCCGTCGTACCGGTGCTGGCCATCTGCGTGACGCTGATCGTGCGCCGGCTGCGCCCGCTGTTCCGGTCCATGCAGACGCGCCTGGACACGGTGAACCGGGTGCTGCGCGAGCAGATCAGCGGCAACCGCGTCATCCGGGCCTTCGTCCGCGACGAGTACGAGAACGACCGCTTCCGCAAGGCCAACGGGGACCTGACCGAGATGTCCCTGGCGACCGGCCGGATGCTCGCGCTGATGTTCCCGATGGTGATGACGGTGGTGAACCTGTCGTCCATCGCGGTGGTGTGGTTCGGCGCGCACCGCATCGACAGCGGCGGCATGATGATCGGTGACCTCACCGCGTTCCTGGCGTACCTCATGCAGATCGTGATGTCCGTCATGATGGCCACCTTCATGTTCATGATGGTGCCGCGCGCCGAGGTCTGCGCCGAGCGCATCCAGGAGGTCATGGGCACCGAGTCCAGCGTCGTGCCGCCGCTCGCGCCCGTGCGCGAACTGCGCCGCCACGGCCACCTGGAGCTGCGCGGGGCGGGCTTCCGCTACCCCGGTGCCGAGGAGCCCGTGCTCAAGGCCGTCGACCTGGCCGCCCGCCCCGGCGAGGTGACCGCCGTCATCGGCTCGACCGGCAGCGGCAAGTCCACCCTGCTGGGCCTGGTCGCCCGCCTGTTCGACGCGACGGACGGCGAGATCCTGGTGGACGGCGTGGACGTACGGACCGTGGACGCCAAGCTGCTGGCGAAGACCGTCGGCATGGTGCCGCAGAAGCCGTACCTGTTCGCCGGCACCGTCGCCACCAACCTGCGCTACGGCAACCCGGACGCCACCGACGAGGAGCTGTGGCACGCGCTGGAGGTGGCGCAGGCCAAGGAGTTCGTCGGCAAGCTGGAGGGCGGGCTCGACGCGCCCATCTCGCAGGGCGGCACCAACGTGTCCGGCGGCCAGCGCCAGCGGCTCGCCATCGCCCGCACCCTCGTGCAGCGCCCGGAGATCTACCTCTTCGACGACTCCTTCTCCGCGCTCGACTACGCCACCGACGCGGCCCTGCGCGCCGCGCTGGCGCGCGAGACGGCCGAGGCGACCGTCGTCATCGTCGCCCAGCGGGTGGCGACCATCCGCGACGCCGACCGGATCATCGTCCTGGACGAGGGCCGGGTCGTCGGCACCGGCCGCCACCAGGAGCTGATGGCGGACAACGAGACGTACCGGGAGATCGTGCTCTCCCAGCTCACGGAAGCGGAGGCTGCCTGATGGCCGGGCCGATGGGGCGGATGATGGCCGGGGGCTCCCCCGACAGCCGCTCGATGGACTTCAAGAACTCGGGCAAGCGGCTCATCACCCAGTTCCGACCCGAACGGGCCACGATCGGCATCCTGCTGGCGTGCGTGGTGGTCAGCGTCACGCTCAGCGTCGTCGGGCCGAAGATCCTCGGCAAGGCCACCGACCTGGTCTTCGCCGGCATCATCGGCCGGCAGTTCCCGGCCGGCGCGACCAAGGACCAGACCCTCGCCTCCCTGCGCGCGCACGGCCAGGGCTCGATCGCCGACATGCTCAGGAGCACGGACTTCACGCCCGGCCAGGGCATCGACTTCGGGGCCGTCGGCGAGGTCCTGCTGATCGCGCTGGGCACGTTCCTCGCCGCCGGTCTGCTGATGGCGGTGGCGACCCGGCTGGTGAACCGGTCGGTCAACCGGACCATGTTCCGGATGCGCGAGGACGTGCAGACGAAGCTGTCGCGGCTGCCGCTGTCGTACTTCGACAAGCGCCAGCGCGGCGAGGTGCTCTCCCGCGCCACCAACGACATCGACAACATCGGGCAGACCCTGAACCAGTCGATGGGCCAGCTCATCAACTCGCTGCTGACCATCGTCGGCGTGCTCATCGTGATGTTCTGGGTCTCCTGGCTGCTGGCGCTGGTCGCGCTGGTGACCGTGCCGCTGTCGTTCGTCGTGGCCACCCGCGTGGGCAAGCGCTCCCAGCCGCACTTCGTGCAGCAGTGGCGCTCCACCGGCAAACTGAACGCGCACATCGAGGAGATGTACACCGGCCACGCCCTGGTGAAGGTGTTCGGGCGGCAGGAGGAGTCGGCGCAGCAGTTCGCCGAGCAGAACGAGGCACTGTACGAGGCCGGGTTCAAGGCCCAGTTCAACAGCGGCATCATGCAGCCGCTGATGATGTTCGTGTCGAACCTGAACTACGTGCTCGTCGCGGTCGTCGGCGGCCTGCGGGTCGCCTCGGGCACGCTGTCCATCGGTGACGTGCAGGCGTTCATCCAGTACTCGCGGCAGTTCTCGATGCCGCTGACGCAGGTCGCGTCGATGGCGAACCTGGTGCAGTCGGGCGTCGCCTCGGCCGAGCGGGTCTTCGAACTCCTGGACGCGGAGGAGCAGGAGGCGGACCCGGTGCCGGGCGTGCGGCCGGAGGAGCTGCGCGGGCGGGTCGCGCTGGAGCACGTGTCGTTCCGTTACGAACCGGACAAGCCGCTCATCGAGGACCTGTCGCTGAGCGTGGAGCCGGGCCAGACGGTCGCGATCGTCGGCCCGACCGGCGCGGGCAAGACCACGCTGGTCAACCTGCTCATGCGGTTCTACGACGTCACCGGCGGGCACATCACCCTGGACGGCGTGGACATCGCCCGCATGTCGCGCGACGAGCTGCGCTCCGCCATCGGCATGGTGCTCCAGGACACCTGGCTGTTCGGCGGCACCATCGCGGAGAACATCGCCTACGGTGCCTCCCGCGAGGTCACCCGCGGGGAGATCGAGGAGGCGGCGCGGGCCGCGCACGCGGACCGGTTCGTCCGGACGCTGCCCGACGGCTACGACACGGTGATCGACGACGAGGGCACCGGGGTCAGCGCCGGTGAGAAGCAGCTCATCACCATCGCGCGTGCGTTCCTGTCCGACCCGGTGATCCTCGTCCTGGACGAGGCGACCAGTTCGGTCGACACCCGTACCGAGGTGCTGATCCAGAAGGCCATGGCCAAACTCCAGCACGGCAGGACGTCGTTCGTCATCGCGCACCGGCTGTCCACCATCCGGGACGCGGACACCATCCTCGTCATGGAGAACGGCGCCATCGTCGAACAGGGCGCCCACGACGAGCTGCTGGCCGCCGACGGGGCCTACGCGCGGCTGTACAAGGCGCAGTTCGCGCAGGCGGTCGCCGAGGTGGACTGAGCGGGGCGACGGAGGGGGCCGCCGGCCGGCGGCCCCCGGTCAGTCGAGGTAGCCGCGCAACTGGTCGGCGAAGGTGTGGTCGCGCAGCTTGTTGAGGGTCTTGGACTCTATCTGGCGGATCCGCTCCCGGGTCACGCCGAACAGCCGTCCTATCTCCTCCAGGGTGCGCGGGCGCCCGTCCTCAAGGCCGTAGCGGAGCTGGACGACCTTGCGCTCGCGCTCCCCCAGCGTCGACAGCACGGCCTCCAGGTGCTCGCGCAGCAGCAGGAACGCCGCCGACTCCACGGGGGACGCGGCGTCCCCGTCCTCGATGAGGTCACCGAGGGCCACGTCGTCCTCCTCGCCGACGGGGGCGTGCAGGGAGACGGGCTCCTGCGCGAGCCGCAGCACCTCGCCGACCCGCTCGGGCGGCAGTTCCAGCTGGGCGGCGACCTCGGCCGGGGTGGGCTCGTAGCCGCGCTCCTGGAGCATGCGGCGCTGCACCCGGACGACCCGGTTGATCAGTTCGACGACGTGGACGGGCACCCGGATGGTGCGGGCCTGGTCGGCCAGCGCGCGGGACATCGCCTGGCGGATCCACCAGGTCGCGTACGTCGAGAACTTGTAGCCGCGGGCGTAGTCGAACTTCTCCACCGCCCGGATCAGCCCCAGGTTGCCCTCCTGGACCAGGTCCAGCATGGTCAGCCCGCGTCCGACGTAGCGCTTGGCGACCGACACCACGAGGCGCAGGTTGGCCTCGATGAGCCGCCGCTTGGCCATCCGGCCCAGCACGACGAGCCGGTCCAGGTCGACGGCGAGGCTGCTGTCGAGGTCGGGGGTGCTGCCGAGCTTCTCCTCGGCGAAGAGCCCGGCTTCGACACGGCGGGCGAGTTCCACCTCCTCGGCCGCGCTGAGCAGCGGAATGCGGCCGATCTCCCGCAGGTACTGCCGGAACAGGTCCGAGGAGGGCCCGCCGCTCTCGGCGCGGGCGGGGGCGGCGGCCGGCCCGACGGGCTCGGGGGCGTCCGCTTGCGGCTCCTGGGGCTCCTCCGGCTCGGCCGCCTCCGGGTGGTGCGCGACCCGGTCCTGTGGGGGTACGGCCGCCGCGAGGACGAGGTCGGTGGCGCTGTCGGTAGGGGTGAGGGTCTGGGTCTGCACGCGGGCGACCTCCAGGATGATCGCTGCTGACCTGTGCCGCAGCGCTGCTCGGGGGACGGATCGACGGCCTCGCCGCTGCCCGTCCCGTACGCGAGGAGCACGGCCGCCGGGAGGGGACCCCGTGGGGGACGGTCCGGCCGCGCTCCGAGAACTCGGGCACCGGACCCCAGTGTGGGGTACGACACAACGCCGCCACGAGGGGCGTGCGGTGACTTTTTGCATCCGGTCCGTCACCGGGCGGTTATTCGGGTCGTTCGACAGTCGGATCGCCCGACGGGGTGATGCCCCGGGATGAGGCAGGATGGAACGCATGGGTGAGATCGAGGAGCTGCGGCGGCGTCTTGAGGCGCTGGAGGCCGAGGTGCACGGGCTGGCGGAGCAGCAGGCCGCGACACGGCACCTCGCCGTGAACTCCGACCGGGACGTGGCCGCGTTGCAGCAGCAGCGGCGGGCCGACGTCCAGCTGATGCAGGCGTTGCGGACCACGCAGTTGGAGCACAGCAAGACGCTGGCCGAGCACAGCAACGTGCTCGGGGCGCTGGTGGCCGGCCAGGTGGCCATGATGGAGCATCTCCAGGCGATCACGGATCACCTCGGGATCACCCCGCCTGAGCAGTCCTCACAGGACTAGGGTCTGCCCGGGTTCCCTCACAGCGCGCCCGCGCCCCGCTCCCGCAAGGCCTGGTCGTACTGCTGGAGGATCCACAGCTCGTTCTGGGCGGCGGCCAGGTGGGCGGGGTCGCCGCCGTTGCCGAGGCGGGCGACGGTGCTCGACAGGTCGCGGATGCGGCGTTCGACGGCGCGGCGGCGGACCGACACCAGTTGCGCGCCGGCGTAGCCCTCGTCGACCTCGCGGCGGAGCAGGATCGCCTCCACCGCCAGCTCGGTGACCATCGCGCGGACCATGTCGTCGGGGGCGGCCTCGCGGACGCGGACCAGGTACTCCTGCGGGTCGGCCGTGCCGTACTCGGCGCCGCCCGCTTCCTGGATGGCCTGGCGTACGGCCGCGTAGGGCGGGGCGGTGAACTCGTCCAGCCCGTACGCGTCGAAGGCCGGGGAGACCAGCTCCGGGCGTTGCAGGGCGAGCTTCAGCAGCTCGCGCTCGGTGGCGTGGACCGGGTTGCGCAGGTTGAGCGCGGGGCCGCGGGGGGCGGCGCTCTGCGCGGGAGCGGCGTACTGCTGCTGCGGACCGCGCTGCTGCCGGTCGGGGCCCTGGCCGCCGCCGCGGCCGGAACCGCGCTCACGGGCCCAGCGGGCCAGCTGCGCCACCCGCTTGACCACGAACTGGGTGTCGAGGATGCCGAGGAGCCCGGCGAGCTGGACGGCGACCTCGTGCTGGGCGCCGCTGTTCTTGATCCGGGCGACGACCGGCGCGGCCTCGTCCAGGGCGGCGGCGCGCCCGGCCGGGGTGTCCAGGTCGTAGCGGGCGACGATCTGGCGCAGCGCGAACTCGAAGAGCGGGGTGCGCGGCCGCACCAGGTCGGTGACGGCGTCGTCGCCCTTGGCCAGGCGCAGCTCGCAGGGGTCCATGCCGTCGGGGGCGACGGCGATGTACGTCTCGGCGGCGAACTTCTGGTCGTCCTCGAAGGCGCGCAGCGCGGCCTTCTGACCGGCGGCGTCGCCGTCGAAGGTGAAGATCACACGGGCCGAGCCGTTGTCCATCAGCAGCCGGCGCAGGATCTTGATGTGGTCGCCGCCGAAGGCCGTGCCGCAGGTGGCGATGGCGGTGGTGACACCGGCGAGGTGGCAGGCCATGACGTCGGTGTAGCCCTCGACCACGACCGCCCGGGAGACCTTCGCGATCTCCTTCTTCGCCAGGTCGATGCCGTACAGGACCTGGGACTTCTTGTAGATCGGTGTCTCGGGCGTGTTCAGGTACTTCGGGCCGGTGTCCGCCTCGTGGAGCTTGCGCGCGCCGAAGCCCACCACCTCACCGCCGATGTCGCGGATCGGCCACATCAGCCGGCCGCGGAAGCGGTCGATGGGGCCGCGGCGGCCCTCCTGGGCCAGGCCGGACAGGAGCAGTTCCTTGTCGGTGAAGCCCTTGCCGCGCAGGAAGCGGATGAGGTGGTCCCAGCCCTGCGGGCTGTAGCCGACGCCGAAGTGGAGCGCGGCGGCCTGGTCGAAGCCGCGCTCGGCGAGGAAGACGCGGCCGGTCTCGGCCTCGGCGCTGCTCGCGAGCTGTTCGGCGTACCAGTCGGCGGCCAGTTTGTGCGCCTCGACCAGGCGGATGCGCTCGCCGCGCTGGTGGGCGGGGTTGTAGCCGCCCTCCTCGTAGCGCAGGGTGATGCCGGCCTGGGCGGCCAGGCGCTCGACCGCCTCGGAGAAGGTGAGGTGGTCGACCTTCATCACGAACGTGATGGTGTCGCCGCCCTCCTGGCAGCCGAAGCAGTGGAAGAGCCCCTTGCTCGGGCTGACCTGGAAGGACGGCGACTTCTCGTCGTGGAACGGGCACAGGCCCTTGAGGTTGCCGCCGCCCGCGTTGCGCAGCTGGAGGTACTCGGACACCACGGCGTCGATCGGGACCGCGTCCCGTACCGCCTTCACGTCCTCGTCATTGATCCGTCCTGCCACGCGTGAATTCTACGGGGGCCCTCGGACATCCCCGTGCCTCAGGAGGCGAGGGTGTCCAGCGGCACGTGCGGGTCGGCCAGCGCGTCCGTGTCCACCTGCGTCTTCGTGCGGATCAGGTGCTGGATCGGGTCCGTGACGTCCCACACGTTGACGTTCATCCCGGCCAGGACCCTGCCCTCCTTCACCCAGAACGCGATGAACTCGCGCTTCCCGGCGTCGCCGCGGATGACCACCTGGTCGTACGAGCCCGGGGGCGCCCATCCGCTGTACTCCATCCCCAGGTCGTACTGGTCGGAGAAGAAGTAGGGCACGCGGTCGTAGCTGATGTCCTGGCCGAGCATCGCGCGGGCCGCGGCCGGCCCGCCGTTGAGCGCGTTGGCCCAGTGCTCGACGCGCAGCCGGGTCTCGAACAGGGCGTGCGGGAAGGCGGCCACGTCGCCGGCGGCGAAGATGTCGGGGTCGGTGGTGCGCAGCCGCTCGTCGACGGCGATGCCGCCGCCGTGCGCCCGGTCGGCCAGCTCCAGGCCCGCCGCCTCGGCGAGCGAGGTGCGCGGGGCGGCGCCGATCGCGGCGAGCACGTCGTGGCAGGGGTGTTCCTCGCCGTCGTCGGTGCGGGCGGCCAGCACCATGCCGTCCTGGCCGACGATCTCGGTCAGCCGGGCGCCGAAGTGGAAGCGGACGCCGTGCTCGCGGTGCAGGTCGGCGAAGAGCTGGCCCAGCTCGGGGCCGAGGACACCGTGCAGCGGGGTGGCGGACGGCTCGACGACGGTGACCTCCGCGCCGTACTCGCGGGCCGCCGCGGCGACCTCCAGGCCGATCCATCCGGCGCCCGCGATCACCAGGTGGCCGTTGTCCCGGCCGAGGTGGGTCAGGACGTTCTTCAGGCGCTCGGCGTGGGCGAGGCGGCGCAGGTGGTGCACGCCGGCCAGGCCGGTGCCGGGGATGTCCAGGCGGCGCGGTTCGGCGCCGGTGGCCAGCAGCAGCTTGTCGTAGCGCACGTGGGTGCCGTCGTCGCCGTAGTGGACGGTCTTCGCGGCACGGTCGATCGCGTCGACGGTCTGGCCGAGGTGCAGCTCGATGTCGTGGCGCGCGTACCAGGCGGGTTCCTGCACGAAGACGCTGTCGCGTTCCTCCTTGCCGAGCAGGTAGCCCTTGGACAGCGGCGGGCGTTCGTAGGGGTGGTCGCGCTCGTCGCAGACGAGGATCACGCGGCCGCTGAAGCCTTCCGCGCGCAGCGTCTCGGCCGCCTTCGCGCCGGCCAGACCTCCTCCGACGATGACGAATGTCTGATCCGCGTCGACCACTTGATGCCTCCTGCCGGGGGTCTGGGGGGTGTCTCCCAGAGGAACTGCGGGTGCCGCCACATGCGAGCGTCCCGCACGGAGCGTGATGCGGGAAGAGGGAGTGGCCCGATCAGGCCACGCAGGGTCACCTCGGGGCAGCTCCTGTCACGGCGGTCACCCCGGTCCCACAGGTAACAGCGGTATCACGGGTGTCCGTAAGCGCGCTGTCAGTTTCATGCCGTCATGCCTGCCCCCGTCAGACGTGCGTGAAGCGAGCGGGCCGAGGCGTCGGTGAGGGAGGCGATCTGGTCGACGATCACGCGCTTGCGGGCGCGGTCGTCGGCGGCCCGGCCGAACAGGGCGCGGAACTGCGGATCGAGGCCGTCGGGGGCGCGCGCGGTGAGCGCCGCGGCCAGTTCGGCGACGACGACGCGCTGGTCGGCGCGGAGCCGTTCCTGCTCGACGCGCTGCATGACGAACAGGTCGGCGACGGCCTTGAGGACGGCGCACTCCATTCGGGTGCTTCTCGGGACGACCAGCTCCGCTCCGTACCGGGTCAGCCGCCCGCCGCCGTACGCCTGCCGGGTGGCGCCCTCGGCGGCCAGGCAGAAGCGGCCGATGAGCTGGCTGGTGGCGTCCTTCAGGCGGGCCTGGGCCACGGCCGAGCCGTCGTAGCCGTGCGGCCACCACTCCTGGTCGAGGAGGCGGTCCAGGGCCTCGGCCGGCTCGGCGGGGTCGGTGTCCGCCGGGACGTAGCGGCCGACGGTGACGGCGAAGACGGCCCGGCGTTCGGGCTCGGACCCGAGGCAGCGGGGGTCGATGTGGCCGGCGTGCAGGCCGTCCTCCACGTCGTGCACCGAGTACGCCACGTCGTCGGACCAGTCCATGACCTGGGCCTCGAAACAGGTGCGCGTGCCGGGGGCGCCCTGGCGTGCCCAGTCGAAGACCGGCCGGTCGTCCTCGTAGACGCCGAACTTGGGCGAGGCCGCCTCGCTCGGGTGGGCGCCGCGCGGCCACGGATACTTGGTGGCGGCGTCCAGCGCGGCCCGCGTCAGGTTGAGTCCGACGCTGACCGGTTCGCCCGAGGCGGGGTCGGTGACGAACCGCTTGGGTTCGATGCGGGTGAGCAGGCGCAGCGACTGGGCGTTGCCCTCGAAACCGCCGCAGTCGTGCGCGAACTCGTTCAGCGCCTGTTCGCCGTTGTGTCCGAAGGGCGGGTGGCCCAGGTCGTGCGAGAGGCAGGCCGCCTCCACCAGGTCGGGGTCGCAGCCGAGGGCGGCACCCAGCTCGCGGCCGACCTGGGCGCACTCCAGGGAGTGGGTCAGCCGGGTGCGGGGGCTGGCGTCCCAGGCGCCGGCGGCCCCGGGGCTGCCGTCCGGCGTGACCACCTGCGTCTTGCCGGCCAGGCGTCTGAGGGCCGCGGAGTGCAGCACCCGCGCCCGGTCGCGCTGGAACGCCGTGCGCCCCGGCCGCTTGTCGGGCTCGGCGGCCCAGCGGTCGAGCGACGCCTGGTCGTAGCCGACGGGCGGGAGGTGGTTCTCGTACGGCGCTGCCGCCTCGGGGGCGGCCCCTTCGATCCCTTCCATGCCTCGACAGTAGGCGCACCCACTGACAACCGGGACGTCACGGTCCGCTCACGGCGGGTGGCGGACGGTGCGTCTCGGCGGCGCCGGGTCCGTTCGGGGTCCAGGCGGGGAGGGGCGCGGCTCGCACCGGGGGCGGGGTGGAGCCGGGCGTGAGTGCCTGGTCGTAGCGGTGGAGGACCAGGCACGCCATGGCCGGGTGGGCGCCCAGGGGGGCCGCGGCCAGGGCGGGGGCGGCGGACGCGCACTCGGTGGCGAAGCGGCCGGGGGCGGTGAAGCAGGAGGCGACGGCGACGCGGTGCCGGCCGCGGGCGGCCAGCGCGCGCACGGCCGCCGGGACGGTGGGCGCGGCGGCGGAGGCGTAGGCGGGGACGACGGGCACGCCGAGGCGGCCGGCCAGGAGCCGGGCGGTGCGGTGGGTACCGGCCGCGGACTCGGGGTCGCGGGACCCGGCGGCGGCCAGGACGACCGCGCTCGCGCGGCGGGCGGCCGCGTCGGCGGGCGGCCGCCAGCCCGCCTCGGTCAGCCGGGCGTGCAGCGCCTGGGCGAGCAGCGGGTGCGGGCCGAGCGGTGCGGCCACGCGCGCGCGTGCGGGTGCCGCCGCCGCCATCTCGGGGATGTCCCGCTTGACGTGGTGGCCGCGGCCGAACAGCAGCGGCACCAGCACCGCCTCGGACCGGCCGAGGCGGGCCAGGGTGTCGGGCAGCCGAGGTTCGTCGAGCTCGATGTGCCCGAGGTGCACGGGCAGGGCGGGGCGCAGGGCGCGGACGCGTGCCATCAGGGCCCGTACGGTGCCCAGCGCGCGCGGGTCGCGGCTCCCGTGCGCCACGAGGACGAGGGCGGGCGGACCGGCTGCGTGCGTGGCGTGCGGGGGTGAGGCCGTCATGGGGGGATCCTGACGGGCGCGGGTTGCGCCACCGTTGCGTGACCGTGTCGGGCGTGTTGTGCGGGGTGCCTCGGGCGGGGGCGGTGGGTGTGAGGCGGGGGCGGGAGGCTTGGTGACACGGGCGGGCGTGCGCGCCGCGTGCGCTTTTGCGTCACGCGTGCGCTGTTGCGAGAGCGGTACGCGGGGAGCGAACCGGTCCGCGCCGCGCCTCGTCCTTGCTGATCGGAGGACCGAGGATCACGATCGAGCCCCGTACGGCACCCATGGCGCGCATCGCGCACAGGGAGCATACGGCGTGCACGACCGTACGAGAAGGGGGGACCCGCCGATGCGGATGCGTATGCGGACGCGGGCACGGATGCGACCGCGCCTGCCGCGCACGCGGACCGGGCAGCGGCGGCTGGTGCAGGCCGTGGTGGCCGTGTGCGTGCTGGCGCTGCTTCCGGCGACCTGGCTGTACGTCGCCACCGGTGACCGGCTGCGCACCGCGGCCGACGCGCCGCGCACCGATGTCGCCGTCGTGTTCGGCGCGGGCCTGTGGCACGGCGAGCCGTCGCCGTACCTGGCGCACCGCCTGGACGCGGCGGCGACGCTCTACCGGGAGGGGCGGATCAAGGTGCTCCTGGTGACCGGGGACAACAGCCGTGAGGACTACGACGAGCCGGACGCCATGCGCGCGTACCTGACGGCGCACGGCGTCCCAGCCGCCCGGATCGTGACGGACTACGCCGGTTTCGACACGTGGGACTCCTGCGTGCGCGCCAAGAAGATCTTCGGCGTGGACCGGGCGGTGCTCGTCAGCCAGGGCTTCCACATCCGGCGGGCGGTGGCCCTGTGCGACGCGGCGGGCATCGACTCCTACGGCGTCGGGGTCGATGCAGCGCACGACGTCACCTGGTACTACGGCGGCACCCGTGAGGTGTTCGCGGCCGGCAAGGCGGCCCTGGAGGCGGCCTTCCGGCCCGACCCGAGGTTCCTGGGGCCGAAGGAGCCCGGGATCGCGCGGGCGCTGGCCGGGGCCGGGTGAGCGGCGCCCGCCCGCCTCACCGTCCGGGCACCCGCGCGGGGAGGTCGCCGTCCCGGCGGCGTAACAGCGGCCGTAGGGGCGCGTAACACGGCCGCCGCACGCTGAGCGGCATGCAGAAAGCGCAGATTTCCTCCGCGACGCCCACGCACTGCCCGTACTGCGCCCTGCAGTGCGGGATGAACCTCACCCCCGTACCCGGCGGGGGCGTCGAGGTGGGTGAGCGGGCGGACTTCCCGGTGAACCGGGGGGCGCTGTGCGGCAAGGGCCGTACGGCGCCCGCGGTGCTCTCCTCCCGGGTGCGGCTGACCTCCCCGCTGGTGCGCTCGCCCGCGGGCACGCTCGAGCCGGCCGGCTGGGAGGAGGCCCTGGACCGGGTCGCCGGGGCGCTGGCACGCGCGCGCGGGGAGCACGGTCCGGACGCCTGCGGTGTGTTCGGCGGGGGCGGCCTGACCAACGAGAAGGCCTACGCGCTCGGCAAGTTCGCGCGGGTGGCGCTCGGCACCTCGCAGATCGACTACAACGGCCGGTTCTGCATGTCGTCGGCGGCGGCGGCCGGCACCCTGGCGTTCGGGCTGGACCGGGGGCTGCCGTTCCCCTTGGAGGACATCCCGAGGACGGGGTGCGTGATCCTCGTCGGCTCCAACCCGGCGGAGACGATGCCCCCGGCGCTGCGGTACTTCAGCGAACTGCGGGAGAACGGCGGCACGCTGATCGTCGTCGATCCGCGCCGCACGAAGACCGCCGAACAGGCCGACCTGCACCTCGCACCCCGCCCCGGCACCGATCTCGCCCTCGCCCTCGGCCTGCTGCACCTGGTCGTCGCCCAGGGCCGGGTCGACGAGGAGTACGTCCGGGCGCGCACGACCGGCTGGGCCGAGGCGCGGGCCGCGGCGATGGCGCACTGGCCGGAGTACGTGGAGCGGGTCACGGGGGTGCCCGTCCCGCAGCTCAGGCGGGCCGTACGGATGTTCTGCGAGCCGCAGGCGGCGATGGTGCTCACCGCGCGCGGGCCCGAGCAGCAGGCGAAGGGCACCGACACGGTGGGCGCGTGGATCAACCTGTGCCTGGCGACCGGCCGGGCCGGCCGCCCGCTGTCCGGGTACGGCTGCCTGACCGGGCAGGGCAACGGCCAGGGCGGCCGGGAACACGGCCAGAAGGCCGACCAGTTGCCGGGCTACCGCAAGCTGACCGACCCGGCGGCGCGGCGGCACGTGGCCGGGGTGTGGGGCGTGGACCCGGACAGTCTGCCGGGGCCGGGGCGCAGCGCGTACGAGCTGCTGGACGCGCTGGGCACGGACGTCCGCGCGCTGCTGCTCATGGGCTCCAACCCGGTGGTGTCCGCGCCGCGCGCGGCGCACGTCGAGGAACGGCTGCGCTCGCTGGACTTCCTGGCGGTGTGCGACGTGGTGCTGTCGGAGACGGCGGCACTCGCGGACGTCGTCCTGCCGGTGACGCAGTGGGCCGAGGAGACGGGCACGACGACGAACCTGGAGGGCAGGGTCCTGCTGCGGCGCCGGGCGGTCGACCCGCCCGAGGGGGTCCGCGGCGACCTGGAGGTGCTGCACGGGCTGGCCGCCCGGCTGGGCGTCGAGAAGGGCTTCCCGACCGACCCGGAAGAGGTCTTCGAGGAACTGCGCCGGGCGACCGCGGGCGCCCCCGCCGACTACTCCGGCATCACCTACGCCAGGCTGGCACGGGAGAACGGGGTGTTCTGGCCCTGCCCGGAGGCTCCGGCGGGCAGGGCGGGTGCGGGCGGCGGGGCGGGCATGCGGGGGCCCGGTGCCACGGCGGGCCTGGACACGCCGGAGGGCACGGCAAGCACGTCAGGCACGGCGGGTGCGGAAGGCACGGCGGGTGCGGCGGGCACGGGCGCGCGGGGTCCCGGTGCCACGGCGGGTGCGGAAGGCACAGCGGGTGCGGAAGGCACGGAGCCCGAGCAGCCCCGGCGGCCCGAGCCGGACCCGCGGCCCGAGCCGGACCCGCGACCCGGGCAGCCCGCCGGGACCGCGCGAACCCGCCCCGCGCGCCCCCCGCACCACCCCGGCACCCCCCGTCTCTTCCTCGACCGCTTCGCCACCGAGGACGGGCGGGCGCTGTTCGTGCCCGTGTCGTACCGGCCGAGTGCGGAGGAGCCGGACGACGCGTATCCCGTGCTGCTGACCACCGGGCGAGTCGTGGCGCAGTACCAGTCCGGGGCGCAGACCCGCCGCGTCGAGGAGCTGAACGCCGCCGCGCCCGGCCCCTTCGTCGAGCTGCACCCCCGGCTGGCGGCGCGGCTGGGGGCGGTGGAGGGCGTCCCGCTGGCCGTCGTGTCGCGGCGGGGGCGCGCGGTGGCGCCCGCGCGGATCACGGACGGCATCCGTCCGGACACGGTGTTCATGCCCTTCCACTGGCCCGGCGAGGGCCGCGCGAACACGCTCACGAACCCGGCGCTCGACCCGGTCTCCCGGATGCCGGAGTTCAAGGTGTGCGCGGTGCGGGTGGAGGTCGCGGGCGGCCTGGGGGACGGCCGCGGGGAGGCCTGAGCCCGGCCGGGGTGGGGGCCGTGACGGGGTGGGGGGCCGTGACGGGGTGGGGGCGGCGCCGCGTAGGTTCGGGGCATGTCCGACGCCGCGGCCGCCACGACCGAGCAGTTCGACCTCGACGCCTACCTGGGGCGCATCGGGTGGGAGGGAAGCAGGCGGGCCGCTCCCGCGACCCTGCGCGGGGTGCACCTCGCGCACGCCCTGTCCCTCCCCTTCGAGAACCTGGACCCCCTGTCCGGCACCGCGCCCTCGCTGGCCCCGGCCGATCTGATGGCCAAGATGGTGCGCGGCCGGCGCGGGGGCTACTGCTACGAGCACAACGCGCTGCTGGCGCTGGCGCTCGGGGCGCTCGGGTTCGAGGTGTCCGGGCTGGCCGGGCGGGTGCTGCTGGGCGCCGACACCCCGGAGAGCCGGCCGCGCACGCACATGATGCTGCGGGTCGGCGTGCCGGGCGAGCCGCGGCCGTACCTGGCGGACGTCGGTTTCGGGGCGGCCGGGGCGCTGCTGGCGCCGGTGCCGCTGGCGCTCGGCCGCGAGTTCGAGGGCGGCGGGCGCAGGCACCGGTTCACGCGGCTGCCGCACGGCGGGCCGCTGGAGCTGTGGGCGTTGCGGGCGCACGACAGCGCGTCGGGGCAGTGGATCGGCCAGTACGCCTTCACGCTGGAGCCGTTCACCTCCGCCGACTTCGAGGTCTTCAACTGGCACGTCGCCACCAGCCCGCGCTCCCCCTTCACGCGTCGCGCCTACCTCCGGCGGACCACCGCCGGGCGCCATCTCGCCCTGGACGGAGCCCGGTTCACGGAGGTCCTCGCCGACGGCACGGTGACGGAGCGCACCCTCGTGAACGAGGCGGAGGCGCGGCGCGTGGTCGAGGAGGAGTTCGGCGTCGCGGTGCCCGACGGGCTGACGCTGCTGGTCTGACGGTGCCGGTGTGACGCCGGGGACCGGTCGGACGTAGAAACGATTCTCCGTGCTCCACCCATCACTCCTGCGGGCGCTCTGGACATGACATGTCATGACCACTTAAATCTCAGTCACCGTCAGCGCCACCCCCATGCGCCCGAAGGCGCCCGCGCTCAAGGAGACCGATGAGTCGGACACGGCACACCCGAGGTTCCCGCCTCGCCACGGCCGGCGTGGCCGCCGCCGCGGCCACCCTGCTGGCCGCCGCACTCTCCCCCGCCGCCCACGCGGAGGGCAGACCCAGCCGGACCACCGCCGTCCAGAACGCCGCCGCCGCGCTCGCGGACCACACCGGCGCCCTGGGCCTCACCTCCGACGAGCACACCACCGTCCGCGACGTGATCGTCGACAAGGACGGCACGCAGCACGTCCGCTACGACCGTACGTACGACCGACTGCCCGTACTGGGCGGGGACTTCGTGGTCCACCTGGCCCCGGACGGCACCTACCGGGGCGCCGACCGCGCCACGCGCTCCACGGTCTCCCTGCCGACCACCACCCCGGCCCTCGCCGCCCCCGAGGCCGCCGACCTCGCCACGCACGCGCTGCGCGCCGCGAACCCCGGTGCCCGCCTGAAGCAGGTCAAGGCCAAGCCGGGCCTGGTCGTCGACGCCCTGCACGGCACCCCGCGCCTGGCCTGGCGCACCGTCGCGGCCGCCCTGGACTCCCTCGGCAACCCGGTCGCCCGCACGGTCGTGACCGACGCGCGCACCGGGGCGCAGATCGACGCCTGGGACAGCATCGAGACGGCGACGGGCGACGGCAAGTCGCTCTACGGCGGCACGGTCGCGCTGGAGACGACCCAGTCCGGGTCGGCGTACCAGCTCAAGGACCCGACGCGCGGCAACACGTACACGGGCGACGCGGAGAACAAGACCGACCTGTGCATCTTCGGCATCTGCTTCCAGCGCGCCCCCGCCACCCTCTTCACGGACTCCGACAACCACTGGGGAACGGGTGCGACGGCGGACCGCGCCTCGGCGGCGGTGGACGCGCAGTACGGCACGAACGAGACCTGGGACTACTACAAGAACGTCCACGGCCGCAACGGCATAGCGGGCGACGGCAAGGGCTCGTACAACCGCGTCCACTACGGCAACAACTACAACAACGCCTTCTGGGACGACAGTTGCTTCTGCATGACGTACGGCGACGGTGACGGCACCACCTTCGGCCCGCTCGTCGCCCTCGACGTCGCCGGGCACGAGATGTCGCACGGCGTGACGTCCAAGACGGCGGCACTGACGTACTCGGGCGAGTCCGGCGGCCTGAACGAGGCCACCTCCGACATCCTCGGCACGATGGTGGAGTGGTACGCGAACAACCCCGCCGACCCCGGTGACTACCTGATCGGCGAGAAGATCGTCCGCTCCGGCTTCAACGGCACCGCCCTGCGCTACATGGACAAGCCCTCCAAGGACGGCAACTCGGCCGACTGCTGGAGCGGTTCGGTGGGCAACCTCGACGTCCACTACTCCTCGGGCGTCGCCAACCACTTCGCCTACCTGCTCGCCGAGGGCAGCGGCGCGAAGACCGTGAACGGCGTCGCCTACGACTCCCCCACGTGCAACAACTCCACGGTGACGGGCATCGGCCACGACAAGCTCGGCAAGATCTGGTACCGGGCCCTCACGGTCTACATGACGTCCTCGACGAACTACGCGGCCGCCAGGACGGCCACCCTCAGCGCCGCGAAGGACCTCTACGGCGCCGGCTCCGCGGAGTACGACGCGGTGGCGGCGGCCTGGAGCGCGGTCAGCGTGAACTGACCCCACCGGCCCCGCTCGACGGCCGCCCCCGCCCGCACGGCGGAGGCGGCCGTTCTGCTGCGTACCGGTTGATTCAGTACCGGTAGATGGTGTGCACCCCGCGGGCCATGACCGTACAGACCTTGTCCTTGCCCAGGCCTTCCCGCACCCAGATGCCACGCAGGCTGGAGGCGAAGGTGTAGTTCGCCTGCACCTCGTTGGCCGCTCCCGCTCCGCGGCCGTTGTAGACCCACTCGTCACGGGTTCCGCCGTCGGCATAGGTGGCGTGGAGCTGGACGCATGCCGCCTTGCCGTCCTTGGCCGTGTCCCTCAGGTCCACCTCGACGCTCGGGCGGTTGTCGACGTTGAAGATGCACATGTCCCCGTGCGCGTACGCCCCGCCGATGTCTCCCGCGGTGCCGGTCGCACCCCAGGGATCGCACAGCGGGGCCGCTTCGGCGGGGGCGGCGAGGACCAGGCCGCCACCGGCCAGCGCGGCTGACATGGCGACGGCCGCCAGGGTTTTGCGCAGGGACATGAGTGTGCTCCTCATCTGCTGCGTCGACCGCAGCGATAGCCGCGCAGGGCCCGCGGGCCGGGGCATCTGCCCTGCCCGGGGGGCTGCGCGCCGGGAACCGTGTCGCTGCCGAACGTACGGGGCGCGCGGGCCCCACCGCGTCAACCCGGCGTTGGAACCCGCCGGTAAACCCCAGCGGTAGCCCTACCACCGTGGGTTGAGGAGTCCGCGGCCTTTGTCAACTCCCGTAGGGCCGACGCTCCCTGGCCTCCCGCAGAGCCTGCCCCCACCACTCCAGGCGGTCCAGCATCAGCTTCGCCGCCGCGTCCGGGGCGGTGGGGTCCTTCAGGGTGCCGTCGTCGTCGAAGGAACCGCCCGCGTTGTAGAAGGAGACCGTGTCGCGGAGTGTGACCGCGTGGAGTTCGGCGAAGACCTGCCGCAGGTGTTCGACGGCGCGCAGGCCGCCGGCGAGGCCACCGTAGGAGGCGAGGGCGACCGGCTTGGCCTGCCACTCGGTGAAGTGCCAGTCGATGAGGTTCTTGAGGCCCGCGGGGAAGGAGTGGTTGTACTCCGGGGTGAGGACGACGAACGCGTCCGCCAAGGCCAGTTTCGGGGTGATCTCCGCCAGGGCCGCCGTCGCCTCCGGGTCCGGCTTCAGGGTCGTCGGGAGGGCGGCCGTCTCGGCCACGTCCACGACCTGGACGGCGAAGTCGGGGCGCTCGCGCAGGTGGGCGAGGAGCCAGTCGGCGACCACGGGTCCGAAACGGCCGTGGCGGTTGCTGCCGACGACGAGGGTGACGTTCAGGGGCGCGCCGGGCGCGGTGGTGGTGTTCATGCGGGACAGCCTGGTAGCTCAACCTTGCTTGAGGTCAAGCCGAGGCCCGCGCACCCCGGTCACCCGTTCACCCCCGCGCCTGTCCTCCTTCGGGAAAATTCCGACGCGCCGTCAGGAGGACCGCGCCGACCTGGGCAAATGCTCGCGGTCGCGCCTCGCGCCCCGGGGAGGGAGGCACCCGTTCACCGTATTCCTGACGGGACCTCAGGAAGCGGGCGGGCGCATGTGCCACTTACCTCGGAAGGGCAGGGACGCGACGACGGCGGCACATGCGGGTGCCGCGGCCGTGTCCCGACCGCTGAGCAGCTCTAAGGAGCACCGATGCGACGTACCGCACGTCTGCCGGCCGGGGCCGTGACCGGGGCCGCGCTCGCCGTCGCCGCCGTGAGCGGGCTCGCCGCGCCCGCGTACGGCGCGGACACCGCTCCCGTGGCCGCGCGCGCCCTCGGGTCGGCCGCGAGCGGCCTGGAGGTGTACCCCTCCTCGGCGGTGCCGGGCGGGCAGGTCACCGTGAACACCAAGGCGTGCGGCGAGAAGTCGTCCGCGGCGGGCGACGCCAGCGCGGTCGGCGCCGGGCCCTTCCCGCTGGCCCCGAGCACCCACGAGGGCGACGCGATCGGCCGGTTCCGGGTCCCGGAGAGCGCGCAGCCGGGGACGTACGAGATCGTCGCGCAGTGCGCCGAGGGCGGCCGGGAGGTCAAGGGCGACCTGGTCGTCACCCTCGCCGCGGCGGCACAGGGGCAGCAGGTGGAGCCCCGGGGAAGTGTGAAGACGGGGGTCGGCGGCGCCCTGGGCCACGACCCCGTGCAGACCGCGGCCGGCGTGGCGGCACTCGCCGTCGCCGCCGCGGGCGGTACCTGGCTCCTGCATCGCCGGGCGAGAGGCGACGGGATCTGACGGACACCCTCCGCCGTCCGTCCGCCGGTACCGCACGTCCCCTCCCCCTCCGGGCGCGACGCCCCTGGGCCCTGCTGTCCGGAGGGGGCGGGGGACACGACCGCAGTACCCGTCCGGAAGAGGGGTTCCCATGCGCAGGATCGGCGACTGTGCGATAGCCGCCGTCACCGTCGTCAGCCTCTGCTGCGGCGGGTGGCTGCTGCTCGGTGCGGGCACCACGCACGCCCCGCCCCAGCCAGCCCCGGCCGAGGGCACGCCCGACCCCGGCGTGCAGCGGCTCGGCGCGTCCGCGCTGCCGCCGTCCCCGCCCACCCGCATCCGCATCCCCTCGATCCGGGTGAACGCCCCCCTGATGGGCCTGGGCCTCACCCCGGCCGGCAGCCTCGACGTCCCGCCCGCCTCCGACAAGAACCTGGCCGGCTGGTACGAGGCCGGCACCACCCCCGGCGAGCGCGGCACCGCGATCGTCGCCGGTCACGTCGACAACACGCAGGGGCCCGCCGTCTTCTACGACCTCGGCGCCCTGAAGAAGGACAGCGTCGTCGAGGTGGACCGCCGTGACGGCGGGGTCGCGGTGTTCACGGTGGACGCGGTCGAGGTGTACGCGGCGAAGGACTTCCCCGACAAGAAGGTCTACGGCCCGGCGAAACGCCCCGAACTGCGGGTGATCACCTGCGGCGGCGGATACTCCAGGGCCACCGGCTACCAGGGCAACGTGGTGGTCTTCGCCCACCTGACCGGCAGCCGCTGACAGCAGGCGCAGGGCAGGAACAGGGCAGGAGCCGAAGGCAGGAACAGGGACAGGAACAGGGCTGGTGCAGGGAGGGGAGGCAGGGGCGGGGTCACGCCACCCACTGCTGGTACGCCAGGTTCACCACCAGGGCGAACACCACGGTCAGCAGGACGATCCGGACGAAGCCGCTGCCCTTCTTCAGCGCGGTGCGCGCGCCCAGCATGCCGCCCGCCAGGTTGAACACCGCCATGACGGCGGCCAGTTGCCACAGCACCGCGCCCTGCCAGGCGAAGGTGGCCAGGGCGCCGGCGTTGGTGCAGCAGTTGACGATCTTGGCGGTGGCGGAGGCGGTCACCAGGTCCAGGTGGAGCACGGCGGTCAGCGCCAGCACGAGGAACGTGCCGGTGCCGGGGCCGATGAACCCGTCGTAGAAGCCGATGCCGAGGCCCGCGAGGCCGATCGCCGCGAGGATCTGGCGGCGGGTGGCCGGGCCGGGCGCGGGGGCGGTGCCGAACGCGGGCCGCAGGATCACGAACGCCCCCACCGCGAGCAGCACCACCATGATCACCGGTTTCAGCACGTCGGTGCTCATCCCGGCCGCGCACAGCGCTCCGGCGCAGGACCCGGCGAGCGCCGCGAGACCGATCCGCACGGCCATCCGTACGTCCACGGGCGCCCGGCGCGCGTATGTCACCGCCGCGCCGGACGTCCCGACGATGGCGACCGCCTTGTTGGTGCCCAGCGCGGACGCGGCCGAGGTCCCGGCCGGCAGGCCGAGCAGCAGCACCGGCAGCAGCAGGAGCCCGCCCCCGCCGACCACGGCGTCGATCCAGCCGGCGGCGAGCGCGGCGAGACAGAGGAGGACGACGACGGTCAGGGATATGTCGGGCATGATCACGACCCTAGGCAGCGACCCGGCGGCGATCCACGCATCTGAGGGACTTCTGAGGTCCGCCGAGGCACCCCTCAGATCTGCCGAGGGACGGCTCAAGGCCCACCGAGGCGCTCCGCAAGGCCCGCCGAGGCACTCCGCAAGGCCCACCGAGGCGCCCTCAAGGCCCACCGAGGCACTCCTCAAAGCCCGCAGAGGCCGGGTGACGGGACGGGCGGCGCCCTCACACCCGCCGCCCGCCCCCGCTGAGGGCAGCGTTCCGTGGGGGAAACAGGGGGGATGCCGCCGGGTAACGTCCGCGTCGCACGCTCAGGGGCATGACCTCGAATGCGCGTGTGGTGGTGATCGGTGCCGGGCTCGCGGGCGTGGCCCTCGCCCGGCGCCTCGGTGAGCTGGGCACGCCCGCGCTGGTCGTCGGCGAGGAGGAGCACCTGCCGTACAACCGGGTGCTGCTCGCGGAGGTGCTGGCCGGCCGGTACGCACCGGAGGTCATCGCACTCCCCGCCCCGGCCCGTCTGGTCCGGGCCCGGGTCGTCGGCATCGACCGCGCGGCACGCGAGGTGCGGTGCGCGGACGGCACGGTGACCGGCTACGGCACGCTGGTGCTGGCCACCGGCTCCAACCCGGTGCTGCCGCCGCTGCGCGGCCTGTTCGGCGCCGGCCGCGAACTGCCGTCGGGCGTCCACGCGTTCCGCACGATGGACGACTGCCTGGGCCTGTCCGGGGCCGTACGGCCCGGGGCACGGGCGGTCGTGGTGGGCGGCGGGCTGCTCGGGGTGTCCGCCGCGCGGGCGCTGGCCGTGCGCGGCGCGCAGGTGGTGCTCGCGCAGCAGGCCGAGCGGCTTATGGAGCGGCAGCTCGACCCGGGGGCGTCCCGGCTCGTGCTGCGGCACCTGCGTGACCTGGGCGTCGAGGTGCACACCGAGTGCCGGGTGCGGGACGTGCGCTGCGTGGGCGGCGCCCTGCGCTCGGTGGAGCTGGCCGACGGGTACGCCCTCGACGCCGACCTCGCGGTCCTGGCCTGCGGGGTGCGTCCGCGCACCGCCCTCGCCGAGGACGCGGGCCTGGCCGTCGGCAAGGGCGTCGTCGTCGACGACGAGCTGCGCACCAGCGACCCGCACATCCGTGCCGTCGGCGACTGCGTCCAGCACGCCGGCACGGTCTACGGGCTCGCCGCCCCCGCTCTGGAACAGGTCGCCGTCCTGGCCGAGCTGCTCGCGGGCCGGGCCGCGGCCCGCTACACCGGCACCCGCTCGCTCACCCGGCTCACCCTGACCGGCGCGGGCTCCCCCTCCCGCCCGGCTCCCCCGGGCCCGGCCCCCGCCGACCCGGCCCCCTTCGACCTCGCCGCCTTCGGCGAGACCGAGCCGCTGCCCGGCGACGACGTCGTGCAGCTCGCCGACGCCACCCGCGGCACCTACCGCCGGGTCGTCGTCCGCGGCGACCGGCTGGTCGGCGGGGTCCTCGTCGGCGAACTCGGCACCGTCGGCGCGCTCGCCCGCGCCTGGGAGAAGGCGGAGCCGCTCCCGAGGGACGGCGGCCCGCCGCTCCACCTGCTCACCCATGACGGAGGCTCCTGAATGCCCGCCACCACAGCCACCAACGGCACCACCGCCGTGCCGGGGACCGCCCCCACGATCGTGCTCGTCGGCCACGGCATGGTCGGTCAGCGCTTCCTCGAAGCGCTGGCCGAGCGCGGTCTGACCGCGACCCACCGCGTGGTCGTGCTGTGCGAGGAGCCGCGCCCCGCGTACGACCGGGTGCAGCTCACTTCGTACTTCACGGGCCGCACCCCGGAGGAGCTGTCCCTCACCGACCGGCGCTTCATCGACGACCACGGCATCGAACTGCACCTCGGGGACCCCGCCGAGACCATCGACCGCGAGGCCCGCACGGTCACCGCCCGCTCCGGGCTCACCGTCGGCTACGACGTGCTCGTCCTCGCCACCGGCTCCTTCCCGTTCGTCCCGCCGGTGCCCGGCAGGGACGCCGAGGGCTGTTTCGTCTACCGCACCATCGAGGACCTGCTCGCCATCGAGGCGTACGCCGCCTCACGCGCCCGCACCGGCGCGGTGGTCGGCGGCGGACTGCTGGGCCTGGAGGCGGCGGGCGCCCTCAAGGGGCTCGGACTGGCCACGCACATCGTGGAGTTCGCGCCGCGCCTGATGCCGGTGCAGGTCGACGAGGGCGGCGGCGCCGCCCTGCTGCGCACCATCGAGGAGATGGGGCTGACCGTCCACACCGGCACCGGCACCCAGGAGATCGTGGTCGGCGCGGACGGCGCCGTGACCGGCATGAAGCTGTCGGACGGCTCCGAACTCGCCGTCGACATGGTCGTGTTCAGCGCCGGTGTCCGTCCCCGCGACCAGCTGGCCCGCGACTCGGGCCTGCGGGTCGGCGAGCGCGGCGGGATCAGCGTGGACGCGCGGTGCCGTACGGTCAGCGACCCGCACGTGTTCGCGATCGGCGAGTGCGCGCAGGCGGTCGACGGCCGGGTCTACGGGCTGGTCGCGCCCGGTTACGAGCAGGCCGAGACGGCGGCGGCCACCATCGCCGCTGACGACGCGGAGTTCACGGGCGCCGACCTGTCCACCAAGCTGAAGCTGCTCGGCGTGGACGTGGCCTCCTTCGGCGACGCGCACGGCACCGCCGAGGACTGCCTGGACGTCGTCTACTCCGACTCCCGCGCGGGCCTGTACAAGAAGCTGGTCATCGGCCGGGACGGCACCCTGCTCGGCGGCATCCTGGTCGGTGACGCGGAGGCGTACGGCACGCTGCGCGCGTTCACCGGTGCGGTGCCGCCCGTCTCCCCCGAGTCACTGGTGCTGCCGGCCGGTGCCGGTGCGCCCGCCCTGCTCGGCCCGGCCGCCCTCCCGGACGACGCGGTGGTCTGCTCCTGCCACAACGTCACCAAGGGCACCATCCGCGGCGCGGTCACGGACCACGCCTGCACGAGCGTGCCGGAGGTGAAGAAGTGCACCCGGGCCGGCACCGGGTGCGGCTCGTGCGTCAAGGTGCTCACCCAGCTGGTCGAGGCGGAACTGGAGGCGGGCGGCGTCGAGGTCGACAAGGGCCTGTGCGGCTGCTTCGCGCAGACCCGCGAGGAGCTGTACGAGATCGTCCTCGCCCTGCGCGTCACCTCCTACCAGGACCTGCTGGACCGCTTCGGCCGCGAGGGGGCGCGCGGCGGCGACGGCTGCGAGACCTGCAAGCCGGCCGTCGCCTCGGTCATCGCCTCGCTGGCCCCGGTGATCGGCGCGGACGGTTACGTCCTCACCGGCGAGCAGGCCGCCCTCCAGGACACCAACGACCACTTCCTGGCCAACCTGCAGCGGAACGGCTCGTACTCCGTCGTCCCGCGCATCCCCGGCGGGGAGATCGCGCCGGAGAAGCTGATCGTGATCGGGGAGATCGCCCGTGACTTCGGGCTCTACACGAAGATCACCGGCGGGCAGCGCATCGACATGTTCGGCGCCCGCGTCGAGCAGCTGCCGCTGATCTGGGCCCGGCTGGTGGACGCGGGCTTCGAGTCGGGGCACGCGTACGGCAAGTCGCTGCGCACGGTGAAGTCCTGCGTGGGCCAGACCTGGTGCCGCTTCGGCGTCCAGGACTCGGTGCGCATGGCGATCGACCTGGAACTGCGCTACCGGGGCCTGAGGTCCCCGCACAAACTGAAGTCGGCGGTCTCCGGGTGCGCCCGCGAGTGCGCCGAGGCCCAGTCGAAGGACTTCGGCGTGATCGCCACCGCGAACGGCTGGAACCTGTACGTCGGCGGAAACGGCGGCGCCTCCCCGCGCCACGCCGACCTGCTCGCCCAGGACCTCTCCGACGCCGAACTGGTCCGGCTGATCGACCGGTTCCTGATGTTCTACATCCGCACCGCCGACAGGCTGGAACGCACCAGCGTGTGGCTGGAGCGGATCCCCGGCGGTCTGGACCACGTACGGGACGTGGTGGTCCACGACTCGCTCGGCATCTGCGCCGAGCTGGAGACCCAGATGGCGGCGCACGTCTCCCACTACCGCGACGAGTGGGCCGAGACGATCGCCGACCCTGACCGGCTCGCCCGGTTCGTCTCCTTCGTGAACGCCCCCGACACCCCGGACCCGGTCGTCGGCTTCGTCCCCGAACGCGACCAGATGAAGCCCGACCTGCCGCTGCTGTCCCTCGGCCTGCGGCCTGCCCACGACGCCCTGGAAGGAAGCGCCCAGCGATGACGCTCGCCCCCGAGACCACCGACGTGAAGGTCCAGCTCCGGCTCGACGACAGCTGGTTCACCGTGTGCGACCTGAGCACGCTGCTGCCCGGCCGCGGGGTCGCGGCCCTGCTGCCGGACGGCCGCCAGGCGGCCCTCTTCCGCGACCGGTCCGGCCGCCTGTACGCGATCGACAACCGTGACCCGTTCACCGGCGCCGCGGTCCTCTCCCGCGGCCTGACCGGCACCCACGCGGGGCGCCCGTTCGTCGCCTCGCCGCTGCTCAAGCAGCGCTTCGACCTCGCCTCCGGACGGTGCCTGGACGACGAGGGGGTGCGGGTGGGGGCGTACGGCGTGCGCAGCGCATGACGCCCCCTCTTGCAACTTGACCGGTCGGTCCAGAAAAGCTTAGGCTCCCGTGCGTGGCCAGGACCAAGGAATTCGATCCGGACGCCGCGCTGCGGTCGGCCCTGGAGCTGTTCTGGCGGCGCGGCTACGAAGCGACGTCCATGGCCGACCTCGTGGCGCACCTCGGCATCGGCCGCGCCAGCCTGTACGCGACGTTCGGCAGCAAGCACGAGCTGTACCTGAGGGCGCTGGACCGCTACGAGCAGACGGGCATGGAGCGGATCGTGCGCGAGCTGTCCGGGCCGGGCCCGGCCCTGCCGGCCGTGCGGGCGGTCGTACGGCGCTACGCGGCGGAGGCCACCCATGCTGAGCTGCGCCTGCACGGCTGCCTGGTCACCAACACGGCGTCCGAGCTGGCCGCGCACGACCCGGCCGCCGCCCGGCGCGTGGAGCGCAACTGGGACCACCTGGAGGCGCTCCTGCACTCGGCCCTGGTCCGCGCCGGGGCGCAGGGGGAGCTGCCCGCCGACCGCGATCCGCTCACCCTGGCCCGCGCGCTGCTGGTGCTGATGCAGGGCCTGCGAGTCGTCGGCAAGGCGTCGGCGGACCCGGCGCGGGTGCGGGACGCGGCGGAGCAGGCCCTGGCGCTGCTGGACTGAGGAACGAGACCGGGGAACGCGCTCGTCGCCGGGCGCGTTGCTTTCGGTCCTGATACTGAACCGATCGGTCAAATAAAAGGGGAGATCATGACCACGCGGAGCACCCGGCCCGTCGGCCGCTTCGAGGGCCGGACCGTTCTCGTCACCGGGGCCGGCTCCGGCATCGGCCGCGCGACGGCCCTCGCGTTCGCCGCCGAGGGCGCCCAGCTCGTCGTCGCCGGGCGCCGCCGCGAGCCGCTGGACGAGACGGTCGCGCCGATCGAGGAGGCGGGCGGCACGGCGCTCGCGGTGACCGCGGACGTCTCCCGCGCCGGTGAGGCCGAGGCGCTGGTCGAGGCCGCCGTGGACCGCTTCGGCTCGCTCGACGTGGCCGTCAACAACGCCGGTGTCTTCAGGGGCGGCCGGCCGCTCGCCGAACTGCCGGAGGAGGACTGGCACACCCAGCTCGCCGTCAACGTCACCGGCGTCCACCTGGCCCTCCAGGCGCAGATCCGCCGGATGCGCACCCAGCCGTCCGGCGGCGCGATCGTCAACGTGTCCTCCACCTTCGGCGCCCACGCCACCTCGCCCGGCGCCGCCGCCTACTCCGCGACCAAGGCCGCCGTGACCGCGCTCAGCCGGGGTGCCGCGCTGGACCACATCGGCGACGGCGTCCGCGTCAACGTGGTCAGCCCCGGCGCCACCGCCACCACGATGTCGCTGCGGCCCGGCGAGACGGACACGGACCGCGCGCAGCGGGCGCGGGCCACGCTCCCCCTGGGCCGGGTCTCCGCCACCGAGGAGGTCGCCGCCGCGATCCTCTACCTGGCGTCCGACGCCGCGGCCTCCCTGGTCGGCACCGACCTGGTGGTGGACAGCGGCGGATCCCTCTGAACCCCCAGGCCACCTGACCTAGTCGATCCCCGACCGCTCCACGCCCGCCACGATCCACCGCTGGAAGCACAGGAACACCGCCAGCAGCGGCAGGATCGAGACGGCCGCCGCGACGAACAGCTCGTGCAGGCGCACCACCTGGGAGGTGGTGAAGGAGGACAGGGCGACCTGGACCGTCCAGGCGCTCTGGTCCTGGCCGATCACCAGCGGCCACAGGAAGGCGTTCCAGGCGCCGATGAAGACGATCGTGCCGACCGCCGCGAACACCGGCCGCGCGTTCGGCACGACGACCAGCCAGTACGTCCGCCAGGGCCCGAGCCCGTCGACCTGCGCCGCGTCCTCCAGCTCGCGCGGGAAGCCGAGGAAGTACTGGCGGAAGACGAAGCAGGCGAAGGCGGAGAAGAGCGTCGGGATGATCAGGCCCCGCAGCGTGGAGATCCAGCCCAGGGACGACACCAGCACGAAGCTGGGGACGAAGGTGACGGCGGCCGGGACCATGAGCGTGCCGAGGATGGCGTAGAAGACCTTGTTCGCGTGCCGGTAGGGGATGCGGGCGAGACCGTATCCGGCGAGCGAGGCGAGGAGCACCGTGCCGAGGGTGGTGGCGACGGCGATCAGCGCGGAGTTGAGCAGTGAGCGGGCGAACGGGACGGAGGTGTCCGCGAAGAGTTCGCGGACGTTGCCCCAGCGCAGGTGGGAGGGGAAGAACGTCCACTCGGGCGAGGTGATGTCCTGTTCACTGGCCAGGCCGTTGCGCACCAGGAGGTAGAAGGGGACCAGGAAGAGCAGGGCGAGCGCGATCAGCAGCGCGAGCCGTAGCGCGCGGCCCACCCGCACCAGGGCGTCATCCATCGGCATCCGTCCTTCCCAGCCCGAACCAGCGGGCCTGGCCCACCGTGACGATCGCGATGATCAGCGCGAGGATCACCGCACCGGCGCTGCCCAGGCCCAGGTTCTGCCCCTGGCCGAGCGCGGTGTAGTAGAGGTAGACCAGCGGCGGGCGGGCGTAGGGCGGGTAACCGCGGGCGTCGGAGAGCAGGTTGTAGAACTCGTCGAACGCCTGGAAGGCGTTGATGACGAGGAGCAGGACCACCGCGACGGAGGTGGCACGCAGTTGCGGCAGGGTGATGTGCCGCAGCACCTGCCAACCGGGGCGGGCGCCGTCGACGGCGGCGGCCTCGTAGAGCACGGGGTTGATCCGCTGGAGCCCGGCCAGGAACAGCACCATGTAGAAACCGGCCTGGAGCCACAGCCGTACGGTGACGATCACCAGCCAGTACCAGGGCGGGTCCGTGGTGGACAGCCAGGCCACCGGGTCGGCGCCGAAGAGGTCGAGGACCGTGTTGGCGAGCCCGAACCGGACGCCGTTGAAGATCGACATCTTCCAGATGAGGGCGGCGACGACGTAACTGCACGCGGCCGGCAGGAAGAACACCGACCGGAAGAACGCCTGCGCCCGGCGCACCCGGTTGACCATGAGGGCGAGGGCGAGGGAGAGGACGTAGGTGGCCGGGACGATGAACGCCGTGAAGAGGAGGAAGGTGCGCAGGCTGTCGAGGAAGACGTCGTCCGACAGCATCGCCGTGTAGTTGTCCAGCCCCGTGAAGCGGGTGGGCGTGACGGTGCTGTGCGCGTCGAAGAAGCTGAGCGCCACGCTCCACAGCAGCGGGACGTAGGTGAACAGGGCGAGGCCGGCCGCGAAGGGGCCGACGAAGACCCAGAACCAGAGGGTCCGCCGCCGGTTCGCGGACCGCCGGGTCGCCCGCCGCGGGCTCGCGGCGCGCCGCTGCGCCACCGGCGGCTGTGTCACGGGCCGCCGGGCCGCGGCCGGCCGGCTCACGAGGTCTTCTTCACGCGGTCGAGTTCGGCCGACACCTTCCGCAGCACCGTCTTCAGCTCACTGTCCGGATCCGCTCCGTCCTTGATGATCCGGCTCAGCGTGTCCTGGTAGGCGGTCTGCGCGGCCGGGGTCCACAGCAGGGGCTGGGCGTGCCCGTGGTCGGTGGTCAGGCGCACCGCGTCGGCGGCGGCGCCCGTGCGCAGCTTGGCGGCCTTCTTCGCGAGCGAGATCCGGGCGGGGATGTGGAAGCCGTAGGAGAGGGCGAAGTCCTCCTGGTCGTCGGTGCGTTGCACCCACAGCCACTTCACGAACTCCTCGGCCGCCTCCCGGTTCCGGCCGCGGGCGCTGACCGCGGCGGCGTACGCCCCGACGGGCACGGCGGGCCGGCCGGACGGACCGTCCTTCGGGAACGGCAGTACGCCGAAGTCGTCGCCGAGTTCCTTCTGCACCTGGGGCAGCGCCCACAGCCCCGACCACTGCATGGCGGTCAGGCCCTGGAGGAAGGCGGAGGGGTCGGACCAGTCGGCGGGGGCGCCGAGGAGCAGGGACTTGTCGGCGTACAGCTGGCGGACCTTGGCGAGGGTGCGCGCGGCGGCCGGGTCGTCGAAGCCGGGCTTGCCGTCCTCGGTGACGAGCTGGAGTCCGGCCGCGTACAGGGGCGTTCCGCCGAGGACGCCCGCACCGCCGTCGTTGCCGAGGAAGAGACCCTTGGTCTTCTTGGTGGTGAGCTTCTTCGCCGCGTCCACGAGGGCGTCGAGGGTGTCCGGGGGCCGGAGCCCGGCGTCCTGGAGCAGGCTCTTGCGGTAGTAGAGCATCTGCATGTCGATGACCTGCGGGATGCCCCAGATCTTCCCGTCGTACGTCTTCGGGGCGAGCACCGCCGGGTTGAAGTCGTCCTTGACGCCGTCGAGCAGGGCGGTGAGGTCGACGACCTGGCCGCCCTGGATCTGGTCCAGGGTGGGCCCGTTCACCTCGAAGACGTCCGGACCGGAGTCGGTGAGGAGGGCGGCGGCGGTCTGCTGGTCGTAGTTGCCCGGCCGCCACTGGACGGTGACGCGGGCCTTGCCGTACGCGGCGGCGTACCGCTTCACCGCCTGCTCGGTGCCGCTCTCGCCGTACTGGTGGTACCACTGCGTCAGCGCCGGCCTCGAGCCCCCGCCGCCGTCCCCGCGCCCGGTGTTGCTCCCGCAGGCCCCGAGCAGCCCGCCCCCCGCGACCGCTCCGGCGGCGAGCAGTGCTCTGCGGCTGATGGTCATGTACGCCCCCTGACGCTCGACTCCCTGCACATCCGCACCGGGCCGCACGCACCCGGCGCACGACCACGCACGGCCCAACGATCAACCATGCGCCGTGATTACGACAGGAACGTTGCAGTGGTGTGTACGTGTCAAGACCGCCGTTTCGGCCAAGGGGGCAACGGGGCCGGGGGCAGCCGGGCGAGGACGGGCCGGATCCGTGGTGGGCCGGCGCCATGGTGAGCCGGTGCCATGGTGGGCCGGTGCCGTGATGGCCGGTGCCGTGGTGGGCCGTTGGGGTGGTTCCTGCGGCGGGTCCGTGTCGGGGTTCCGGTGAACGGTTACCCACAGTGGTATGACCACTGCGCTCCGTATCCCACCCGTGCGCGCGATCGCCGCGATCTGCGCCCTGGGCGGCTCCGCTCTGCTGATGACCGCCTGCTCGAACGGCTCGACCGGGTCGAGTGTCGCCGAGGCCGCCGAGGCCGCTCCCGCCTCGGCCTCCCCCTCCACGCCGTCCTCCCCCTCCCCCTCCGCGTCGCTGTCCAAGGACCAGGCCGAGCGCCGGGACCTGCTGGCCAAGGCACGGGTGAGCTGGGACAAGGCCGCCGGCACCGCCGTGAAGGAGGTGTCCGGGGGCAAACTGGTCTCGATCGAGCTGAAGAAAGCCAAGAACAGCTCGTCGTCTCCGAGCATGTCCGCGTCCTCCCCGAACTCCGCGTCCCCCGGCTCCGCCTCCCCGACCACCGGCTCACCGAGCCCGTCGGCGTCCGCGGGCGCCGCCCGGTGGGAGACGAAGGTCGCCGCCGCCGACGGCACGGTCCGCAAGATCGACGTCGACGCGGCCACCGGGAAGGTGTCCCGCAGCACGACCGAGTCGGGCCAGGACGCCGGCGACAAGCGCAAGGTCGCCGACCGGCTGAAGAAGGCCACCCAGACGCCAGCGCAGGCCGTGAAGACGGCCACGGGCAAGACCAGGGGGACCGTCACCGGCGTCGACCTCGGCGAGCACGACAACAAGCTCGTCTGGTCCGTCGACGTCGTCACGCCCAAGGACTGGCACAAGACGACCTACGACATCGACGCGGCCAACGGCAACGTCGTACGCGAGCACGTCGACAACGGCTGAACCCACCCCCGGCGCCCGCGCACACGAGGGGACATCCACCACAGGAACGACACGACACGACAGACACGACAGGGCACGACAGGGCACACACGACAGGGGCGGCATCCCCGCACAAGGATGCCGCCCCTTCTCCGTGAACCGGAGTCCCCGCCGTGATCGGTAGTGAGGGTCGGGGACCACGACGAGGACTCCGGGGTCTTTCACACCGGCGTCACCGGTGGTCGCTGCCCTCCGAACCGGAGGCCGCGCGGCCCGCCTCCAGCCGGGCGACGGGGATGCGGAACGGGGAGCAGGAGACGTAGTCCAGACCCACCTCGTGGAAGAAGTGGACGGACTCCGGGTCGCCGCCGTGCTCGCCGCAGACGCCGAGCTTCAGGTCGGGGCGGGTGGCGCGGCCGGCCGTCGCGGCGGCGGCGACCAGCGAGCCGACGCCGTCCTTGTCGATCGTCTCGAACGGCGACACCCCGAAGATGCCCTTCTCCAGGTAGGCCGTGAAGAAGCTCGCCTCCACGTCGTCGCGGCTGAAGCCCCACACCGTCTGGGTCAGGTCGTTGGTGCCGAAGGAGAAGAACTCGGCGGCCTCCGCGATCTGCCCGGCGGTGAGCGCGGCGCGCGGCAGCTCGATCATCGTGCCGATCGCGAGCTTGAGCTTCGTACCGGTGGCCTTCTCGACCTCCGCGATGACCCTGTCGGCCTCCTCGCGGACGATCTCCAGCTCCTGGACGGTGCCGACGAGGGGGATCATGATCTCGGCGCGCGGGTCGCCCTTGGCGTTCCTGCGCTCGGCGGCGGCCTCGGCGATGGCGCGGACCTGCATGGTGAACAGGCCGGGGATGACCAGGCCGAGGCGCACGCCGCGCAGGCCCAGCATCGGGTTCTGCTCGTGCAGCCGGTGCACGGCCTGGAGCAGGCGCAGCTCGTTCTCGTGCGGCTCCTGGCGGGACTCGGCGAGCGCCACGCGGACCGACAGCTCGGTGATGTCGGGCAGGAACTCGTGCAGCGGCGGGTCGAGCAGGCGCACGGTGACCGGCAGGCCGTCCATCGCCTCGAACAGCTCCACGAAGTCCTTCTTCTGCAGCGGCAGGAGCTGCTTCAGGGACTCCTCGCGCTCGGCCTGGGTGTCGGCGAGGATCAGCCGCTCCACCAGCTCGCGCCGGTCGCCGAGGAACATGTGCTCGGTGCGGCACAGGCCGATGCCCTGCGCACCGAAGCGGCGCGCGCGCAGCGCGTCCTCGGCGTTGTCGGCGTTGGCGCGCACCCGCAGCCGGCGCTTGCGGTCGGCGAACGCCATGATCCGGTGCACGGCCTCGACCAGTTCGTCGGCGTCGTCGGCGCCCGCGTGCATCCGGCCCTCGAAGTACTCCACGACCGGCGAGGGGACCACCGGCACCTCGCCGAGGTAGACCTTGCCGGACGAGCCGTCGATGGAGATGACGTCGCCCTCCTCGACGACGTGCCCGCCGGGCACCGTCATCCGGCGGCGCTTGGTGTCGACCTCCAGCTCCTCCGCGCCGCACACGCAGGTCTTGCCCATGCCGCGTGCCACGACGGCCGCGTGGGAGGTCTTGCCGCCGCGGGAGGTCAGGATGCCCTCGGCGGCGATCATGCCGTCCAGGTCGTCGGGGTTGGTCTCGCGGCGGACGAGGATGACCTTCTCGCCCGAGCGGGACCACTTGACGGCGGTGTACGAGTCGAAGACGGCCTTGCCGACGGCCGCGCCCGGGGAGGCGGCGATGCCCCGGCCGACCTGCTCGACCTTCGCACCGTCGTCGAAGCGGGGGAACATCAGCTGGGCGAGCTGGGCGCCGGTGACGCGCTGGAGCGCCTCGGCCTCGTCGATCAGGCCCTGGTCGACGAGCTGGGTGGCGATGCGGAAGGCGGCGCCGGCGGTGCGCTTGCCGACGCGGGTCTGGAGCATCCACAGCCGGCCGCGTTCGATGGTGAACTCGATGTCGCAGAGGTCCCTGTAGTGGTTCTCCAGGGTCTCCATGATCTGCATGAGCTGGTCGTACGACTTCTTGTCGATCTGCTCCAGCTCGGCGAGCGCCACCGTGTTGCGGATGCCCGCGACCACGTCCTCGCCCTGCGCGTTCTGCAGGTAGTCCCCGTAGACGCCCTGGTGGCCCGAGGCGGGGTCGCGGGTGAAGGCGACGCCGGTGCCGGAGTCGGGGCCGAGGTTGCCGAAGACCATCGAGCAGACGTTGACGGCCGTGCCCAGGTCGTGCGGGATGCGCTCCTGACGGCGGTAGAGCTTGGCGCGCTCGCCGTTCCAGGAGTCGAAGACCGCCTTGATGGCGAGGTCCATCTGCTCGCGCGGGTCCTGCGGGAAGTCCCGGCCCGCCTCCTTCTTGACGATCTTCTTGAAGGTGGTGACCAGCTTCTTGAGGTCGGCGGCCTCCAGCTCGGTGTCGACCGTGACCTTCTTGGCCGCCTTGGCCGCCTCCAGGGCGTCCTCGAAGTGTTCGCCGTCGACGCCGAGGACGGTCTTGCCGAACATCTGGATGAGGCGGCGGTAGGAGTCCCAGGCGAAGCGGTCGTCGCCGGCCTGCTTCGCCAGGCCCTGCACGGACTTGTCGGACAGGCCGATGTTCAGGACGGTGTCCATCATGCCCGGCATGGAGAACTTCGCCCCGGAGCGGACGGAGACGAGCAGCGGGTCGTCGGCCCGGCCGAGCTTCTTGCCCATGCGCTGCTCCAGCGCGTCGAGGTGCGCACTCACCTCGTCGCGCAGGGCCGCCGGTTCCTCACCGCTGTCCAGGTAGACCTTGCAGGCCTCGGTGGTGATGGTGAAGCCCGGCGGGACGGGGAGGCCCAGGTTGGTCATCTCGGCGAGGTTCGCGCCCTTGCCGCCGAGGAGGTCCTTGAGGTCCTTGTTGCCCTCGGTGAAGTCGTAGACGAACTTCACGCCCTCAACGCTCCCGCCCGCCGCGGGTACCTGGGGATCTTTGTTTTCCGACACGGGTCTCGACTCCTCGAGGACGCGGTGGCTGCCCTGACGGCGAGGAACATACCCAGATCGAAGGCTTGTGAGTACGTCCACACGTGCGTCATGCGCCCGTAACCAGCGGTCCGCCAGCGGATCGAAAGTCAAGGCTTGGCAAGCCGCCAGGGCCGGATGTTTTCACTTCTTGAACGAACTCATGCCCGCAGCCCCGCCCAAGCGCTCATATGAGCGGTGATCGGCACGGGTGATTTCGGTCGGTGAACGAACATGGCATGGCACTGAGTGCCACTCTTTGGAAAAGTGCAGACGCTCAAGATCCGCTCATCTGAGCGCACCCCTTATCAAGGGTGGCGAGAATCACGCTGCCATACGCGCCCGGATTTCACCATGCGGACCTCCCGCGCCGTCCCTCGGCACGTCCGCGCGGCCAGGACGCAGGCACAGGCCTCGGCCCTCGCCCGGCACCGCGAGCGCCTACGGGAGGCGTACCTCTCCTGCGTGGATCGGTCCCCAGAAGCGGTGCGGGCGGCCATGGCCGCGCTCTGAGCGCAGTGCCCGCCGGGGGCGGGTCAGCGCTTCGACGGGTGGGGTACGGAGCCGTAGGCCGTCAGGAAGCGGTCGCGGAAGGCGCTCATCTTCCACGGCGTGCTCACGACCCGGGTGCCGGACCCCGGTGAGCCGCCGGTGGGGCCGCCGCCCACCGCGCTGTCCGCACCGGGCCGGTGCGGGGCCGCCGACCGCCGTTGCCGCGACCGGCTCAGCCGCCCGACGTGTCCAGTTCCGCGTCCTCGCTCACGCCCGCGCTGTCGTACGGGTCCTTCAGCCAGCCGTCCGGGAGGACCACGCGGTTGTTGCCGGACGTACGGCCGCGGGGGCCGTCGGCGCCGGTGGGCCAGGGCTGGTCGAGGTCCAGTTCGTCCAGGCCGGCGCGCAGGTCCGCCAGGGAGGAGGTGATCGCGAGCCGCTTGCGCATCTCGGAGCCGACCGCGAAGCCCTTCAGGTACCAGGCGACGTGCTTGCGGAAGTCGATGACGCCCCGCGCCTCGTCGCCGATCCACTCGCCGAGGAGGGTGGCGTGCCGGACCATCACGTCGGCGACCTCGCGCAGGGCGGGCCGCGCCGCGAAGTCCGTACGGCCCTCGAAGGCCGCGACCAGGTCGGCGAAGAGCCACGGCCGGCCCAGGCAGCCGCGGCCCACGACCACGCCGTCGCAGCCGGTCTCGCGGACCATGCGCAGCGCGTCCTCGGCCGACCAGATGTCGCCGTTGCCCAGCACGGGGATCTCCGGCACGTGCTCCTTGAGGCGGGCGATGGCGTCCCAGTCCGCGGTGCCGCCGTAGTGCTGGGCGGCGGTGCGGCCGTGCAGGGCGATGGAGGTGATGCCCTCCTCGACGGCGATCCGGCCGGCGTCGAGACAGGTGAGGTGGTCGTCGTCGATGCCCTTGCGCATCTTCATGGTGACCGGCAGGTCGCCCGCGCCGCTGACCGCCTCGCGCAGGATGGCGCGCAGCAGGTTGCGCTTGTAGGGCAGGGCCGAGCCGCCGCCCTTGCGGGTCACCTTCGGGACCGGGCACCCGAAGTTCAGGTCGATGTGGTCGGCGAGGTCCTCCTCCGCGATCATGCGGACCGCCTTGCCGACGGTGGCCGGATCGACGCCGTACAGCTGGATCGAGCGCGGCGTCTCGCTCGCGTCGAACCGGATCAGCTGCATGGTCTTCTCGTTGCGCTCGACCAGGGCCCGGGTGGTGATCATCTCGCTGACGAAGAGACCCTTGCCGCCGCTGAACTCCCTGCACAACGTGCGGAAGGGCGCGTTGGTGATCCCGGCCATGGGTGCCAGGACCACGGGCGGCCGGACGGTGTGCGGGCCGATCTGGAGGGGGGACTCGGACGTGGGCATTGCCCCATTGTCCCGCATCCCGCCTCCCGCACGTCCCCCGTCCCGGGTCCCGCCCGGACGGCAAGCCTGTAGCGGTCATTAGTTAACCGCACTATTGAAGTCGACTACGCTGGAACACATGCCCGAGCTGAGTCACCGCCGACGGCTGCTGGTGCTCGCGATCTGCTGCATGAGCCTGCTGATCGTGAGCCTCGACAACACCGTCCTGAACGTCGCCCTGCCCTCCATGCAGCGCGAGCTGCACGCGAGCACGTCCGGCCTGCAATGGACGATCGACGCCTACACACTCGTGCTGGCGTCGCTGCTGATGCTCGCCGGCTCCACCGCCGACCGCATCGGCCGCAAGCGCGTCTTCATGACCGGCCTCGTCGTCTTCGGCATCGGCTCGCTGCTGTGCTCCCTGGCGCCCAACCTGGAACTGCTCATCGTCTTCCGCATGGTGCAGGCGGTCGGCGGCTCGATGCTCAACCCGGTCGCCATGTCGATCATCACCAACACCTTCACCGACCCGCGCGAACGCGCCCGCGCCATCGGCGTGTGGGGCGCCGTGGTCGGCATATCCATGGCCGCCGGGCCGCTGGTCGGCGGGCTGCTCGTGGAGTCGGTCGGCTGGCGCTCGATCTTCTGGCTCAACCTGCCCGTCGGCCTCGCCGCGATCCTGCTCACCCTCCGCTTCGTCCCCGAGTCGCGGGCCCCGAAGGCCCGCCGCCCCGACCCGGTCGGCCAGGTGCTCGTCATCGCCCTGTTCGGCGCGCTGACGTACGCGATCATCGAGGCCCCGGACGCTAGCGCCGCCGTGGTCGTGCCGTTCGCCGCCGTCGCGCTCGCCGCGCTGCTCGGCCTGCTGTGGTACGAGCCGCGCCGCGCCGAACCCCTCATCGACCTGCGCTTCTTCCGCTCCGCCCCGTTCAGCGGGGCCACGGTCATCGCGGTCAGCGGCTTCGCCGCGCTCGGCGGTTTCCTGTTCCTGTCCACGCTGTACCTGCAGAACGTGCGCGGTCTCGACGCCCTGCACGCGGGCCTGTGGATGCTACCCATGGCGGCGCCGACGTTCCTGTGCGCGCCCCTGTCCGGGCGGCTGGTGGGCACCCGGGGGCCGCGGCTGCCGCTGCTGATCGCCGGGACCGCGATGACCGCGAGCGCGGTGCTGTTCGCGGGCTTCGAGGCCGAGACGTCGAACGCCACCCTGGTGATCGGGTACGTCCTGTTCGGTATCGGTTTCGGCTTCGTCAACGCACCCATCACCAACACGGCCGTCTCCGGCATGCCGCGCGCCCAGGCCGGGGTCGCGGCGGCCGTCGCGTCCACCAGCAGGCAGCTCGGGTCGACCCTCGGCGTCGCGGTGGTCGGCGCCCTGCTGGCCTCCGGGATCAGCTCGTCCGCGTACCGGGACACGTTCGTGTCGGCCGCCCGGCCGGGGTGGTGGGTGCTGGTGGCGTGCGGCGCGCTCGTCCTGGTCCTGGGCGCCCTCACCAGCGGCCGCTGGGCCCGCCGCTCCGCCGAACGCACCGCCGACCGGCTCCAGGAGAGCGAGGTACGCCAGGCGGCGGGCGTCGGCGCCTGACTTCCCGTACGGCCTGCGCCTGCGCCTGCGCCTGCGCCTACGCCTACGCCCGCGCCTCCCGCTCCAGCGCGATGGCGTGCAGTTTCTCCAGCCGCTGCCGCGACTCCTCGTCCGCCGGGACGTACGTCACCATGCGCGGCCCCGCCTCCGGGCTGAGCCACAGGTCGGTGTGGTCGACGGTGAGGCGGCCGACGTAGGCGTTGCGGAACTCCTTGCGCTTGCTCGTCGGGGCGACCACCTCGTGCCGGTCCCAGGCCTCCTGGAAGTCCGGCGACGACTCGCGCAGCCGCTTGAGCAGCGTCTTCCAGGCCGGCTCCGCGAGATGGCCGGCCATCGCCCCCCGGAACCGGGCCGCCATGGTCCGGGTGACGTCCTCCAGGTGCACGATCGAGGACCGCCACTGCTCGTTCGTGTAGGACAGGATCATGCAGTTGAGGTCCTCGGGCGGCACCGCCGCCAGGTCGCACAGGAGCAGGCCGTAGGTGCGGTTGTGGGCGAGGATGTCGTACCGGCTGTTCTGCACGCAGGCCGGGTAGGGCTCCATCTGCTCCAGCAGGGCCCGCATGGCCGGGGTGACCGACGGGCACGTGGCCGGCGGCGCCGGGTCAGGGGTACCGGCGAGCTGGAAGAGGTGGGCGCGCTCGCTCGGGTCGAGCAGCAGGGTGCGGGCGAGCGCGTCCAGGACCTGCACGGAGACCTGGATGTCGCGGGCCTGTTCGAGCCAGGTGTACCAGGTGACGCCGACCGCCGAGAGATGGGCGACCTCCTCACGGCGCAGGCCCGGCGTACGGCGCCGGGCACCGCGCGGCAGGCCGACCCGCTCGGGGGTGATGTGCTCGCGGCGGTGCCGGAGGAAGGCGGCCAGCTCGTGCCGCCGGATCTCGGAGGCCGCGGTCTCCCTCATCCGCGCGGCCTGCCCCGCACCGGGCGCACCGGGCGCGGTCCGCGCCCCCGCCGTCGTCCTTGCCGCCGTCTCCTGGGCCATGGTGGTCATGCCTCCATGCTGCCGCCCCGCCCACCCTGTTTCCAGGTACTTCCACTACCAGGATAAGGACACTCTGGTACCTGCCTCGGTGCCGGCGCACGCTCGGATGCGTGACCACCCGAACCATCTCCTCCCCCGCCGTCCGCACCACCGCCGCGCCCCCGGCGCTGAGCGGGCTCGGACTGTTCACGGTGCTGCTGGGCGCGGCACTGCCCCTCATCGACTTCTTCATCGTCAACGTGGCCCTGCCCACCATGGGCAGGGACCTGCACGCGAGCGAGGCCGTCCTCGAACTCGTCGTCGCGGGCTACGGGGTGGCCTACGCCGTGCTGCTCGTCCTCGGCGGCCGGCTCGGCGACCTCTTCGGCCGGCGCCGGCTCTTCCTCGGCGGCATGGCGGCCTTCGGCCTGACCTCGCTGGCCTGCGGTCTCGCGCCGGACGCCTGGACCCTGGTCGGGGCCCGGGTGGCGCAGGGCGCCTCGGCCGCCGCGATGCTGCCGCAGGTGCTCGCCACCATCCAGGCGGCCACCGCGGGCCGCCGCCGGGCCAAGGCGATGAGCCTGTACGGCGCGACGGCCGGCCTGTCCATGGTGGCCGGGCAGATCCTGGGCGGCGTCCTGGTGGCGGCCGACCTGTGGGGCACCGGCTGGCGCTCGGTGTTCCTGGTGAACGTGCCCGTCGCGATCGTCGGCCTGGTCCTCGCGGCCAAGGCCGTCCCGGAGACCCGCTCGCAGCGGCCGGAGCCGGTCGACGGCCCCGGCACGCTCCTGCTCGCGGCGTCCCTGCTGACGCTGCTCGTGCCGCTCACCGAGGGCCGGGCGGCCCACTGGCCGCTGTGGACGTGGCTGTCACTGGCCGCCTTCCCGCTGGTGGCCGCCGCTTTCTACGCGGTCGAGCGGCGCGCGGACCGGCGGGGCCGTACGCCGCTGGTGCCGCCGAGCCTGTTCCGGCTGCTGTCCCTGCGCCGCGGTCTCGCGCTGATCGTGCCGTTCTCCATCGGGTTCAGCGGCTTCATGTTCGTCATCGCCGTGGCGTTGCAGCAGGGTGCGGGTCTCGGCCCGGTCCCGGCGGGCCTCGCGCTGGCGCCCATGGCGGTCGCCTTCTTCCTCGCCTCGCTGGCCGGGCCCCGGCTGGTCGCCCGGTACGGCTCCCGCGTCGTGACGGCGGGCGCGGTCGTGCAGCTGGTCGGCATGGGCCTGCTGGCGCTGACCGTCCGGCAGGCGTGGCCGCACGTGGGCTTCGTGGAGCTGCTGCCGGGCGCGGCGATCGCCGGCGCGGGCCAGGCACTGCAACTGCCCGTCACCTTCCGGATCATCCTCTCGGAGGTGCCGACGGCGCGGGCGGGCGTGGGCAGCGGCGTCATGGTCACCGCCCAGCAGTCGTCGCTGGCGCTCGGCGTGGCCACCCTGGGCACCCTGTTCCTGTCCCTGGTCCCCGGCCTGGGCATGCGGGACGCCCTGGTGGCGACGCTGCTGGCCCAGTTGGCCGGGGTCGCCCTGACGGGCCTGCTCAGCCTGCGGCTGCCCCGCACGATCGGCTGACGGCGCCCCGGGGGCGCCGGGCCGCGCGCGGTGCGATGAGTTCCGCGCGCGGCAGGAGTCGTAGGTGACCGAGACGAGCCGCGGCGGCCGTACCGCTCGCACGACCGCGGCCGGCGAAGCGACCTGGCGCCCCGACCACCGGAAGGCCGACCGATGAGCGAACTGCACGACACCCTGAGCCGGTACGTCGACGACGGCGTGGTGCCCGGCGCGGTGGCCCTGGTGGCGCACGGCGACGACGTGGAGGTGGTGGCCGCGGGGGCGGTGGACACCGAGGGCACCGCCCCGATGCGCCGGGACACGATCTTCCGGATCGCCTCGATCACGAAGCCGATCACGGCGGCGGCCGTGCTGATGCTGGTGGAGGACGGCGTGCTCGGCCTGGCCGACCCGGTGGCCGAGTGGCTGCCGGAGCTGTCCCGGCCGGTCGCCGTGCGCACCCCGTCGAGCCCGGTGGACGACGTCGTCCCGGCCGCCCGCCCGATCACGGTGAGGGACTTGCTCGGCTCCCGCTGCGGCTGGGGCTTCCCGTCGGACTTCTCGCTGCCCGCGGTACGGGCGCTGTTCGCGGTGCAGAAGGACGGCCGGGCGATGCAGGACTGGCCGGACCCGGACGCCTGGCTGGCCGGCCTGGCCCGCGTCCCGCTGCTCCACCAGCCCGGCGAGGCCTGGCTGTACGGGACCTCCTCCGACCTCCAGGGCATCCTGGTGGCGCGGGCGTCGGGACGGACGTTCCCGGAATTCCTGTCCGAGCGTGTGTTCGAGCCGCTGGGGATGCGGGACACGGCGTTCACGGTCCCCGCGGACCGGCGCTCCCGCTTCACCAGCTACTACACCGACGGCGAGGCGGGCCTGACGCTCGCGGACCCCCCGGGCGGCGACTGGAGCCGGCTCCCGGCGTTCCCCTCCGGCGGCGGGGGCCTGGTCTCCACGGCCGACGACTGGCTGGCCTTCGGCCGCATGCTCCTGAACGGCGGCTCGGGCGGCGGCCACCGCCTGCTCTCCCCCGCCTCCGTGAGCCGGATGACGAGCAACCACCTCGACGCGAGCCTGCGCGACCCGGCCGCCCTCTTCCTGGAGGGCCAGGGCTGGGGCTACGGCGGCCAGGTCGACGTCGCTCCCCTGGAGCCGTGGAACGTGCCGGGGCGCTACGGCTGGGTCGGCGGCACCGGCACGGCGGCCTTCGTCGTCCCGGCCACCGGGACGGTCACCGTCCTGCTGACCCAGGTCGGCATGGACAGCCCGACCCCGACCCCGCTGATGCGCGACTTCTGGCGGGTGACGGCGTGAGACCGCGTGAGGCGCCGGCCCGGCCGCCAGCACGGTCACGCTGTGTGACCGAATGGGTAAAGGTAAGAAACAGGTCAAGTGATCCACTGCTCTGACCTGCTACTTTGCCTCAAAGTCGTCTTCCTACCGGCCAGTTCCGAACCTCCCCGACATGCCGCGCGGACGAACCCGGGCAAATCTGGAGGAGCGCGAGCAGCCCCCCGGGGCGGCCATCGCGCCGCAGGGGGAAATCCGTCGACCAACGGGAGACCACCATGCCTGTCACCAACAGCCACCGCTGGGTCCGTACCCTCGCCGCGGGCGCCCTGTCCGCCGCCCTCGTGTCGGCTGGATCGGCCGCCGCACTCGCCGCGGACAACGCGCCGCCGGCCAAGCCGAGCCCGACCCACAGCATGATGCCGATGACCAAGTCGATCACGGTCAAGGCCAACCACACCTCGATCAAAGCCGGTCAGAGCGTGACGTTCGCCGGCCACGCCAAGGACGTGAAGACCGGCACCAAGCTGGTCCTGCAGCACCTGCACAACGGCAAGTGGACCACGCTGCACACCAGCACCACCGTCAAGAAGGGCGGCGTCTACTCGCTGAGCCACAAGTTCAGCACCAAGGGCACCGAACACGTGCGCGTGGCGACGTCCGACGGCAAGACGCACTCCCCGACGGTGAGCGTCAAGGTCCACTGACGCCCGCCCGGAACGCCGTTCGCGGCCTCAGGGCCGCAGACCGCGCAGCAGCAGCTCCAGGACGGCGTCGAACTCCTCCTGGACGCCCGGCCGCTTCCACTCGCCCGCGTAACACGGGTCGTGGAAGCGGCCGGTGGCGTGGAAGAGGGCGCGGGCCGTGGCCGCCGGGTCGGCGGCCGCGAAGGCACCGGAGGTCACGCCGGCCTCGACGATCTCCGCCAGCTGCGCGGCCAGTTCGGCGATGTGCTGCTCGACCGCCCCGACGTTCTCCTCGGCGAGCGCCGAGTACGTGGCGAACATCTCGGGGTCGTCGCCCGCCTTGCGGCGCTTGGCGTCGAACAGCGCCTGGAACCAGGCGCGCAGCCGCTCCCGGGGTTCGAGCCCCTCCTCGGCCGCGATCCCCGACAGCGCGTCGTGCGTCCGGTCGAGCCACCGCTTGGTCACCGCTTCCCGCAGCGCCGCCTTGGTGCGGAAGTGCCGGTAGACGCTGCCGTGGCTGACGCCGAGCGCGCGGGCCACGTCCACCACGGTGGCCTTCGCCGGGCCGTGGCGGCGCAGCACTTCCTCGGTCGCCTCGATGATGCGCTCGGCGGTCAGGGCCTCGGTGGTGGGTGACATGCTCTAGACCGCACCTGCCGGCTGCACGGCGCTGTCCTCAGCGTTCGCTGTCCAGGTGCGCCATCTGCGCCTCGGGGTAGCGCGCGCCGGCCGCCGCGCCGGCCGGAACGGCCTCCTCGATCGCCGCCAGGTCCGCCGGGTCGAGCGTGACGTCGAGCGCGCCCAGCGCCTCCGCCAGGCGGTCGCGGGTGCGGGCGCCGATCAGCGGCACGATGTCCTCGCCGCGCGAGAGCACCCAGGCGATGGCGGTCTGGGCGACGGTGACGCCCTTGCCCTCGGCGATCTTGCGCAGCGCCTCGACGAGGTCCAGGTTGTGCTGGAGGTTCTCGCCCTGGAAGCGGGGCGAGAAGGCGCGGAAGTCGGTGGGGGCGAGCTGCCGGTCGCGGGTGAAGTGCCCCGAGATCAGTCCGCGCGAGAGGACGCCGTAGGCGGTGACGGCGATGCCCAGCTCGCGGGTGGTGGGCAGGATGTCGGCCTCGATGCCGCGCGAGATCAGCGAGTACTCGATCTGGAGGTCGCAGATCGGCGCGGTGGCGGCGGCGCGGCGGATGGTCCCGGCGCCCGCCTCGCTGAGGCCGATGTGGCGGACGTAGCCCTTCTCGACCAGCTCCGCGATGGCGCCGACGGTCTCCTCGATCGGTACGTCGGGGTCGACGCGGGCGATCCGGTAGACGTCGATGTGGTCGACACCGAGGCGCTGGAGCGAGTAGGCGGCGAAGTTCCGCACGGCGGCGGGGCGGCCGTCGTAGCCGCTCCAGTTGCCCTCCGGGTCACGCAGGGCGCCGAACTTCACGCTGGTCAGGGCCCGCTCGCGGCGGGCGGCGGGGGCGGTGCGCAGGGCTTCGCCGAGCAGCATCTCGTTGTGACCCATGGCGTAGAAGTCGCCCGTGTCGAAGAGGGTCACGCCGGCTTCGAGGGCGGCGTGCACGGTGGCGATCGACTCGGCCCGGTCCGCCTCGCCGTACAGCGCGGACATGCCCATGCAGCCGAGGCCGAGGGCGGACACCTGGGGGCCGGTGGTTCCGAGGGAGCGCGTGTTCATCGTCATGGCTCCACCCTGGCATAACAGCTGACAGATTTCAATATCTGTCAGTCCATACTTGTCACGGGCGGCTCCGACAGCAAGGACGGGGCGGCGGCGGGCCCGGACGCCATCGGTCCAGACCTCTTGACGAAAGGTCTGGACCATAGGACTGTCATGTCTGCGACATGCATGCCCGTGCCTCGTACGCTCCCTGCGCGCGCCCGACCAGCGGGCACCCCCCACACCCGCACCTCACCGCACCTCACCGCACCCCACCGGGAGGCCGCCCATGTTCCGCCGGATCCGCCGGACACCACGCCTGCTCACCGCCGCGCTGGCCACCGCCTGCCTCGCGCCGCTCGCGCTCAGCCTGTCGTCCCCCGCGGCCTCGGCCGCCCCCTCGACCACCGCCACCACCACCGCCACCTGCGCCGTGAAGTCGCGGCCCGCCGGCAAGGTGCTCCAGGGCTACTGGGAGAACTGGGACGGCTCCTCCAACGGCGTCCACCCGCCCTTCGGCTGGACCCCGATCACCGACTCCCGGATCGCCGCGCACGGCTACAACGTGCTCAACGCGGCCTTCCCGGTGATCCTGTCCGACGGGACGGCCCTGTGGGAGGACGGCATGGACTCGGGCGTGAAGGTGGCCACGCCCGAGGAGATGTGCGCGGCGAAGGCGTCCGGGCAGACGGTCCTGCTCTCCATCGGCGGGGCGGCGGCCGGCATCGACCTGAACTCGCAGGCGGTGGCGGACCGGTTCGTCGCGACGATCGTGCCGATCCTGAAGAAGTACAACTTCGACGGCATCGACATCGACATCGAGACCGGCCTGACCGGCAGCGGGAACATCAATCAGCTCTCCGCGTCCCAGGCCAACCTGATCCGCGTCATCGACGGCATCCTCGCCCAGATGCCCTCGAACTTCGGCCTCACCATGGCCCCCGAGACCGCCTACGTCACCGGCGGCAGCATCGTCTACGGCTCGATCTGGGGCGCCTACCTGCCCGTCATCAAGAAGTACGCCGACAACGGCCGCCTGTGGTGGCTGAACATGCAGTACTACAACGGCAGCATGTACGGCTGCTCCGGGGACTCCTACTCGGCCGGCACGGTGCAGGGCTTCACCGCCCAGACCGACTGCCTGAACAAGGGCCTGGTGGTGCAGGGCACCACGGTCAAGGTCCCCTACGACAAGCAGGTGCCCGGCCTGCCCGCCCAGCCGGGCGCGGGCGGCGGCTACCTGTCCCCGTCCCAGGTCTCCCAGGCCTGGAGCCACTACGGCAACGGACTCAAGGGCCTGATGACCTGGTCGCTCAACTGGGACGGCTCGAAGAACTGGACCTTCGGCGACAACGTGAAGGCCCTCCAGGGCCGTTGACGGGCAGGGCCGTTGACGGGGAAGCGACGCACAGAACGCCGTACGGCCGCCGGATGATCCGGCGGCCGTACGGCGTTCAGCGGGCGGGGCGGGTCAGCAGCCGATCAGGCGGGCGGCCAGGTAGCCCTCGATCTGGTCCAGGGAGACGCGCTCCTGCTTCATGGAGTCGCGCTCGCGGACGGTGACCGCGTTGTCGTCCAGGGTGTCGAAGTCGACCGTCACGCAGAACGGCGTGCCGATCTCGTCCTGGCGGCGGTAGCGGCGGCCGATGGCGCCGGCGTCGTCGAACTCGATGTTCCAGTTCTGGCGCAGCGCCTGGGCCAGGCCCTTGGCCTTCGGGGACAGCTCCGGGTTGCGGGACAGCGGGAGCACCGCCGCCTTCACCGGGGCGAGGCGGTGGTCCAGGCGCAGCACCGTGCGCTTCTCCATCTTGCCCTTGGCGTTGGGCGCCTCGTCCTCGACGTAGGCGTCGAGGAGGAACGCCAGCATCGCGCGGCCGACACCGGCCGCGGGCTCGATGACGTAAGGCGTCCAGCGCTCGCCGGCCTCCTGGTCGTAGTAGGCGAGGTCCTGGCCGGAGGCCTTGGCGTGGGCGCCGAGGTCGTAGTCGGTGCGGTTGGCGACGCCCTCCAGCTCGCCCCACTCGTTGCCGCCGAACTGGAAGCGGTACTCGATGTCGGCGGTGCGCTTGGAGTAGTGGGAGAGCTTCTCCTTGGGGTGGTCGTACCAGCGCATGTTCTCTTCACGCAGGCCCAGGCCGGTGTACCAGTTCCAGCGCTGCTCCATCCAGTACTCGTGCCACTTCTCGTCCTCGCCCGGCTTGACGAAGAACTCCATCTCCATCTGCTCGAACTCGCGGGTGCGGAAGATGAAGTTGCCCGGCGTGATCTCGTTGCGGAACGACTTGCCCATCTGGGCGATGCCGAACGGCGGCTTGCGGCGCGAGGTGGTCTGCACCTGGGCGAAGTTGGTGAAGATGCCCTGGGCGGTCTCGGGACGCAGGTAGGCGACGGAGCCGGTGTCCTGGGTGGGGCCGAGGTGGGTGGAGAGCAGGCCCGAGAACTGCTTGGGCTCGGTGAACTGGCCCTTGTTGCCGCAGTTGGGGCAGTTGACGTCGGCCAGGCCGTTCTCCGGGAGGCGGTTGTGCTTGGCCTCGTAGGCCTCCTCCAGGTGGTCCGCGCGGAACCGCTTGTGACACGCGGTGCACTCGGTCAGCGGGTCCGTGAAGGTGGCGACGTGGCCGGAGGCGACCCAGACCTCGGTGGCCAGGATCACGGACGAGTCGATACCGACCACGTCCTCGCGCGACGTCACCATGTAGCGCCACCACTGGCGCTTGAGGTTCTCCTTCAGCTCGACGCCCAGCGGCCCGTAGTCCCAGGCGGCGCGCTGGCCGCCGTAGATCTCACTGCAGGGGAATACGAAGCCACGGCGCTTGCTCAGGCTGACGATGGTGTCGATCTTGTCGGCGGCCACGGTGCTCTCTTCATTACGACGACGGGCGACGAAGCGAGACGCTTCAGAGCGAATGCTTCAGGGTACCGGCGGGGGCTCCCCCTCAATCAAATCGGTGCCGTAAGGCGGGCCGGTCCGTGCCGCTGCGGGGCCCCCGACAAGGGATTGTTGACAACGGTTTCCATTTTTGTTGAAAATGACTGTCATGAACGCACGACGACACCTCATATCCGGGACCGCTCTCGCCGCGGCCTGCGCCCTCGGCCTCGGAGCCCTGACCGCCTGCTCCTCAGCCGACGCGGCCGGCGGCAGCGGCAGCGGCAGCGGCAGCGGCAGCGGGAAGTACGACGTCGTCGCGTCGTTCTATCCGATGGCCTTCCTCGCCGAGCGCATCGGCGGTGACCACGTCCACGTCACCAGCCTCACCCAGCCCGGCCAGGAGCCGCACGACCTGGAGATCAGCGCCAAGCAGACCGCCCAGCTCCAGGAGTCCGACGCCGTCCTCTACCTCAAGGGACTCCAGCCCTCCGTCGACGAGGCCGTGGCCCAGTCCGGGGTGCGGACCAAGGTCGACGCCGCCTCCCTCACCACGCTGGAGGAGCACGGCAACGAGGTCGGCGGCCACGCCGCCGCGCACGACACCCACCAGGGCGAGGAGTCCGGCGGCAAGGACCCGCACATCTGGCTCGACCCGGTCCGCTACGCACAGGTCGCCCAGGGCGTCGGCAAGGCCCTGGAGAAGGGCGACCCGGACCACGCGGCGGACTACCGCAAGAACACCGCCGCCCTGGTCGGACAGCTGAACCAGCTGGACACCCGCTTCAAGAACGGCCTCGCGAACACCACCTCGAAGGTCTTCCTCACCACCCACGCCGCCTTCGGCTACCTCGCCGAGCGCTACGGCCTGACCGAGGAGGCCATCAACGGCCTCGACCCGGAGTCCGAGCCCAGCGCCGCCCGGGTCAGGGACCTGGAGAAGATGGCGAAGGCCGACCACGTCACCACCGTCTTCTACGAAACGCTCGTCAGCGACAAGACCGCCAGGACCATCGCCGCCGACGCGGGCCTGAAGACCGACGTCCTCGACCCGCTCGAAGGCATCACGAAGAAGTCCCGGGGCACCGACTACTTCTCGGTCCAGGAGGCCAACCTCAAGGCGCTCCAGCAGGCCCTGGGCGCCAAGTGACCGACACCGGGGAGCAGACCATGGGCGAACCCGTCATAGCCATGCGCAAGGTACGCGCCGACCTCGGCGCCCGCCCCGTGCTGCGCGGCATCGACCTCACCGTGCGCCGCGGGGAGGTGGTCGCACTGCTCGGCGCCAACGGTTCCGGCAAGTCGACGGCCGTACGCAGCCTCATCGGCCAGGTGCCGGTCAGCGGCGGCGAGATCGAGCTGTTCGGCACCCTGCGGCGCCGCTTCCGCGACTGGGCGCGCGTCGGCTACGTGCCGCAGCGCACCACCGCCGCCGGCGGCGTCCCGGCGACCGTCACCGAGATCGTCTCCTCCGGGCGGCTCTCCCGCACCCGCTTCGGCGTCTTCCGCGCGGCCGACCGCGCGGCCGTGCGCCGCGCCCTGGACCTGGTCGGCATGGCGGACCGCGCCAAGGACCCGGCCGACGCCCTCTCCGGCGGCCAGCACCAGCGCGTGCTGATCGCCCGCGCGCTCGCCGCCGTCCCCGAACTGCTGATCATGGACGAGCCGATGGCGGGCGTCGACCTGGCCAGCCAGGAGGTGCTGGCGCGGACGCTCAAGGAGCAGGTCGCCGCCGGTACGACGGTGCTGCTGGTGCTGCACGAGCTGGGCCCGCTGGAGCCGCTGATCGACCGGGCGGTCGTCCTGCGCGACGGCTGCGTCCTGCACGACGGCCCGCCCCCGAAAGCGGTGGGCCAGCACGCCCTGCCCGGCCACGACCACGTCCACCCCCACGACGCCGGTGCCGGCGCCGCGCCGATCCGCACGGGACTGCTGAGCTGATGGACTTCCTGAACTACGCCTTCATGCAGCGCGCGCTGCTGGCCGCCGTGCTGGTCGGCATCACCGCCCCCGCCGTCGGGATCTACCTCGTCCAGCGCCGCCAGGCCCTGATGGGCGACGGCATCGGCCACGTGGCGATGACCGGCGTCGGCCTCGGCTTCCTGCTGTCCGCCTCCCCCGTGTGGATGGCGACGGCGGTCTCCGTGCTCGGCGCGGTCCTCATGGAGCTGATCCGCTGGTACGGCCGCACCCGCGGCGACATCGCCCTGGCGATGCTCTTCTACGGCGGCATGGCGGGCGGTGTCATGTTCATCAACCTCGCCCCCGGCGGCTCCAACGCCAACCTGACGTCGTACCTCTTCGGCTCGCTCTCGACGGTCTCGCAGTCCGACGTCGTGGCGATCTGCCTGCTGGCGGCCTTCGTCGTGCTGGTCACGCTGGGGCTGCGCCGCCAGTTGTTCGCGGTCAGCCAGGACGAGGAGTTCGCCCGGGTGACCGGCCTGCCGGTGCGCGCCCTGAACCTGCTGACGGCCGTCACGGCGGCGGTGACGGTGACGGTCGCGATGCGCGTGGTCGGGCTGCTGCTCGTCTCCGCGCTCATGGTGGTCCCGGTGGCCGCCGCCCAGCAGCTCACCCGCAGCTTCGCCGCGACCTTCGCCGTCGCCGTCGCCATCGGCGTGAGCGTGACGATCGGCGGCACGGTCACCTCGTACTACCAGGACGTGCCCCCCGGTGCGACGATCGTCCTGCTGACCATCGCCGCGTTCATCGCCCTCACCGCGCTCGCCACGCCCCTGGCCCGGCGCCGCGCCCGGACGCTCGCCGCGGCACGGGCCGCGGGCGACCCCGCGGAGTGCGCGATTCCCGGCGCCCGGGACGCCGCGGACCCGATCGGCGTCTGACCGGGTCCTGCCGGGGCTGGCACAATGGCCCCGGCAGGCGCAGACGTGAGGAGGCATCCGGTGACGACCGCAGGACAGCCCGTGAAGGGCCGCGCCACCCGGCAGCGCGCCGCCGTCGCGGCAGCCCTCGACGAGGTCGACGAGTTCCGCAGCGCGCAGGAACTGCACGACATGCTCAAGCACAAGGGCGACTCGGTGGGCCTGACCACCGTCTACCGCACCCTGCAGAACCTCGCCGACGCCGGCGAGGTCGACGTGCTGCGCACCTCCGACGGCGAGTCCGTCTACCGCCGCTGCTCGACCGGCGAGCACCACCACCACCTGGTCTGCCGCGTCTGCGGCAAGGCGGTCGAGGTGGAGGGCCCCGCCGTGGAGAAGTGGGCGGAGGCGATCGCGGTGGAGCACGGCTTCGTCAACATCGCCCACACGGTGGAGATCTTCGGCACGTGCGCGGAGTGCGCGGCGGCCTCCGGCGGCTGAGCGGGACGCTGCCGCGCCGGGTGCGGTGATCCGGAGCGGGGTGGCGGGGGGGCGGCCCCCGCCCCCCCCCCCCGCGCGACCGCCGGGCCCCCCGTGCTGGGGCCGGCCCCCCCCCGGACCCGCCAAACCACGCAGCACCCCCCGAAAACAA
>NZ_JBFACU010000010.1:0-272823 GCF_040641015.1 Streptomyces sp. NPDC021356
TCCATGTCCTCCCCCTCGTCGCTGCTGCACTGGACCCGCCGCATGATCGAGATCCGCAAGCAGAACCATGCCTTCGGCCTCGGCACCTACACCGAACTGCAGTCCTCGAACGCCGCCGTCCTCGCCTTCCTGCGCGAGTACGAGGACGACCTGGTGCTCTGCGTGCACAACTTCTCCCGCTTCGCCCAGCCCACCGAGCTGGACCTCAGTGCCTTCATCGGACGGCACCCGGTCGAGCTGTTCGGCGGAGTGCGCTTCCCGGCCATCGGGGAGCTGCCGTACCTGCTGACGCTGGCGGGCCACGGCTTCTACTGGTTCCGGCTGCGCAGGGACGCCGCCGCCTAGGCCTGCCGCCCGGGGCGGTTTCCGCCGCCCCGCCGGCGGGCACGCGTGAGTCACACCCGACCAGCGATTGGACGCGACGCCATGTCGGAAGCCATGTCGCAAGCCGTCACACGCTCTGTCACCGCCGGCAGCGCCGGCCTCCTCGCGTCCCTGGACCCGCTGCTGCGCGAGTGGCTGCCCCGGCAGCGCTGGTTCGCGGGCAAGGGCCGCCCCGTCACCGGATTCTCCCTGGTCGCGGCCACCGAGCTGCTCCCGCCCGACGGCAAGCTGGGGCTGTACCACCTGCTCGTCCGCGCCCACCAGCCGCTTCCCGCCGCGCAGGGCGCCGGCGTCCCGCACCCCGGCGACTGCTACCAGCTGCTCATAGGCGTGCGCGAGGCGCTGCCCCCGAGACTGGCGCCCGCGCTGATCGGCCACGTCCACGAGGGCCCGCTCGCCGGGCGCACCGTGTACGAGGCGCTGTACGACCCCCGGCCCGCCGAGGTGATCCTGGAGGCGCTGCGCACTCGGGCCCGCATCGGCGGGCTGCGGTGCGAACGGCGCGGGGAGATACGCCCCGACCTGGTGCCCCGGGTGGTGACCGCCGAGCAGTCGAACTCGTCGGTGGTCTATGGCGATACGTTCATCCTGAAACTGCTCCGCCGGGTCCTGCCCGGCGTCAACCCCGACCTGGAGCTGCCGTTGGCGCTGGCCCGCGAGGGCTGCCCCCGGGTCCCGGCGCCGACCGCGTGGATGACCGCCGAAGCCGGGGACGCGAGCGAGGAACCGTACGTCCTCGCCGTGCTCCAGCCGTTCGTGCAGGGCGCCTGTGACGGCTGGGAACTGGCGCTGCGCGAGCTGGCCAAGGGGGAGGACTTCACCACCGAGGCCCGGGCGCTGGGCCGCGCCACCGCCGAGGTCCACACGGCCCTGGCCCGCGCGCTGCCCACGGTCAGCCTGGCGCACCTCCAGGTCCAAACGCTGGTCGACGGCATGAACGAGCGCCTCCAGGCGGCGGCCCAGGCGGTGCCCGCGCTCAGGCCGTACGCCCCCGGGCTGCACTCCGCCTTCGCGGCGCTGGCCGATCTCGCCGCCGAGGGCCACACCTGGACCGCCCAGCGCATCCACGGCGACCTCCACCTCGGGCAGTGCCTGCGCTCCCCCTCCGGCCAGTGGTCGCTGATCGACTTCGAGGGCGAACCGGCCAAGCCGCTGGCCGAGCGGCGGATGGCCCAGCCCGTGGTGCGGGACGTCGCCGGGATGCTGCGTTCCTTCGACTACGCGGCGCACTCGGCGGGCGGCACGCCCGCCACCCAGTGGGCGGCGGCCTGCCGGGCGGCGTACTGCACCGGATACGCCGAGGCCGGCGGGCGCGACCCGCGCACCGACCCGGTGCTGCTGCGGGCCTACGAGACCGACAAGGCGGTCTACGAGGTCCTCTACGAGGCCCGGCACCGCCCCGACTGGCTCCCCGTGCCGCTCTCGGCGGTACGCCGCCTCGCCGCGGGCGCCGAGCCCGTCTGACCCGGCCGCCCACCGGGTACCACCCCCGTCCTGCCCCGATCCTTCGCCGAGGAGGCCCCGCCCGTGACTGCCCGACCCCCCGCCAGCGGTCCGGACCCGAAGCAGCCGGCCGAGGCCGCCGCGAAGAAGGCCGCCCCGGCCAGGAAGACGGCAGCCGGGAAGACCACAGCCAAGAAGACGACGAAGAAGACGGTGACCAAGAGGACGGTGACCGGGAAAACGGCGGCGGACAAGCAGCCGGCGGTGAAGAAGACGGCGGCCGGGAGAGCGACGGCGGACGAGCCCGCCGTCAAGAAGGCAGCGGCCAAGAAGGCCACAGCCAGGAAAGCTACGGTCAAGAAGACGGCGGCAACGAGGACGACGGCCGAGAAAGCGGCGACGAAGAAGCCCCCGGCGATCAAGAGTCCCGCCGCGAAGGCCGCTGCCGAAAAGGCGGCCCCGAAGAAGGCAGCGCCGAAGAAGGCAGCCATGAAGAAAGCAGCCGTGAAGAAGACGGCCCCGACGCAGACCTTTCCCTCCCCCGCCCCCGCCGTCGCCGTCGCCGTCGCGGACCGTGAGCGGTTGCTCGCCGGTACGCACCACGACCCGCACTCCGTGCTCGGCGCGCACCCGGTGCCCGGCGGAATCGCCGTACGGGCGTTCCGGCCGTACGCCCTGGGCGTCGCCGTTCACGCCGGGGACCTCCAGGTGGAGCTGGAGCACGACGGGGAGGGCTTCTTCTCGGGGCTGCTGCCGCTCGGCGAGGTGCCGGAGTACCGGCTGGAGGTGGCGTACGAGGGGACGGTGCAGGTCACCGAGGACGCCTACCGCTTCCTGCCCGCCCTCGGCGAGCTGGACCTGCACCTGATCGGTGAGGGGCGGCACGAGGAGCTGTGGCGGGCGCTCGGCGCGCACCCGACGACGCACCAGGGGGCCGCCGGGACCCGCTTCTCGGTGTGGGCGCCGGACGCGCGGGGCGTACGGGTGGCCGGCGGTTTCAACTTCTGGGACGGCACCGCGTACCCCATGCGCTCGCTGGGCGGCACGGGCGTGTGGGAGCTGTTCGTGCCGGGCGTCGGCGAGGGCGAGCTGTACAAGTTCGAGATCACCCGGCCGGACGGCTCGAAGACCCTGCGCGCCGACCCGCTGGCCCGCCGTACCGAGGTCCCGCCGGCCACGTCGTCCATCGTGCACGCCTCGCACTACGAGTGGGGCGACGAGGAGTGGCTGGGCCGCCGTGCTCAGCGGCCCGCGCACGAGGCGCCGTTCTCGGTGTACGAGGTGCACCTGCCGTCATGGCGACCCGGGCTGACTTACCGTCAACTGGCGGACCAGCTCCCCGCGTACGTCAAGGACCTGGGCTTCACGCACGTGGAACTGATGCCGGTCGCCGAGCACCCCTTCGGCGGCTCCTGGGGGTACCAGGTCACCGGCTTCTACGCGCCCACCGCACGCCTGGGCACGCCGGACGACTTCAAGTACCTGGTGGACGCGCTGCACCGGGCGGGCATCGGCGTGATCATGGACTGGGTTCCTGCGCACTTCCCGCGCGACGAGTGGGCGCTGGCCGAGTTCGACGGACGCCCGCTGTACGAGCACTCCGACCCGCTGCGCGCCGCGCACCCCGACTGGGGCACCCTGGAGTTCGACTTCGGCCGCCGCGAGGTGCGCAACTTCCTCGTCGCCAACGCCCTGTACTGGTGCGAGGAGTTCCACATCGACGGGCTGCGCGTGGACGCGGTGGCCTCCATGCTCTACCTGGACTACTCGCGCGAGCCGGGCCAGTGGACACCGAACGAGCACGGCGGGCGGGAGAACCTGGACGCGGTGGCGTTCCTCCAGGAGATGAACGCGACCGTCTACCGGCGGGTGCCGGGCGTGGTCACGGTCGCCGAGGAGTCGACGGCCTGGGACGGGGTCACCCGCGCCACCCACCACCGCGGGCCGAGCGGCTTCGGCGGCCTCGGCTTCGGGCTGAAGTGGAACATGGGCTGGATGCACGACTCGCTCCAGTACATGAGCCACGAACCGGTCCACCGCGCCTACCACCACGGTGAGATGACGTTCTCGATGGTGTACGCGTACAGCGAGAACTACGTGCTGCCGATCTCGCACGACGAGGTGGTGCACGGCAAGGGCTCGCTGGTTTCGAAGATGCCCGGCGACTGGTGGCAGCAGCGCGCCAACCTGCGCGCCTACCTGGCCTTCATGTGGTCCCACCCCGGCAAGCAACTCCTTTTCATGGGACAGGAGTTCGCGCAGGGAGCGGAGTGGTCGGAGACGCGCGGCCCGGACTGGTGGCTGCTCGACCCGTCCTACGGAGCCGCCGCCGACCACCGGGGGGTGCTGGACCTGGTCCGCGACCTCAACTCCGTCTACCGCGCCACCCCGGCCCTGTGGGCGCGGGACGTCCACCCCGACGGCTTCGAGTGGATCGCAGGCGACGCGGCCGACGACAACGTGGTCGCCTTCCTGCGCCGCGACGCCGACGGCGGCCCGCTGCTGGCGGTCTCCCACTTCTCGCCTGTCGTCCGCCAGGACTACCGCCTCGGCGTCCCCGGCGACGTGCCCGCCTGGCGGGAGGTGCTCAACACCGACGCGGCCTGCTACGGCGGCGGCGACGTCGTCCACCCGGACCCCGTCAAGCCGGAGCCCCAGGGATGGCACGGCCGCCCGGCGAGCATCCGCCTGACGCTGCCTCCACTGGCGACGGTGTGGCTGCGCCCGGCGTGAGCGGGCCGGCGGGGGCCCGGGGCGGCGGCACCCGCCCCCGCGTTACTTCGCGAACGCCTCCGCCAGAACCTGCGGCAGCGCCCCCGTGTGCAGCACGCCCAGTCGCTGCGTGGCCCGGGTCAGGGCCACGTACAGATCGCTCGTGCCGTAGCGGCCCGGCTCGACGACCAGCACGGAGTCGAACTCCAGGCCCTTGGCCTGGCGCGCATCGAGGAGGACGACCGTGTGCGTCAGGTCGGGCTCGGCACCGGCGGTGACCCCCTCCAGCCGGGCGGCCAGGCGGCGGTGCAGGTCGCGCGGGGCGATGACGGCGAGGCGGCCCTCCTCGGGGGTGAGTTCGGCGACGGCCTTCTCGACCGCGCCAGGCAGGTCGTCGGTGGCGCGGACCCAGGGCCTCTCGCCCGTCGAGCGCACCGAGCTGGGCGGCTCGAAGCCGGGGTGCTCGGCGCGGACCACGGCCGCCGCGACGTCCATGATCTCGGCGGGCGTGCGGTAGTTGACGCCGAGCCGGGTGTGCTCCCAGCGGTCCTCGACGTACGGCTGGAGGATGCCCTCCCAGGAGCCGACACCGGCCGCCTCGGCGGTCTGCGCGGGGTCGCCCACCAGGGTCATGGAACGGGTCGGGCTGCGTCGCATCAGCAGCCGCCACGCCATCGGCGACAGCTCCTGCGCCTCGTCGACGATGATGTGCCCGAACGCCCAGGTGCGGTCGGCCGCCGCACGCTCGGCGGCGCTGCGGTGATCGTCCTCCTCCTGGCGCTCGGCGAACCGTTCGGCGTCGATGATGTCGTGCGCGGACAGGACCTCGGAGTCCTCCTCGTCCTTGTCATCGAACTCGTAGGTCCGCGAGGCGTACGACACGTCCAGCACACCCTGCGCGTACGCCACCTGCGTCTCGCGCTCACGATCGGCGCGGGCGCGGGCCACGCGGTCGTCCTCGCCGAGCAGTTCGGCGGCCTCGTCGAGCAGGGGGACGTCGGCGACGGTCCACGCGCGCGTCACCGGGCGGCGGATCGCGGCGGCGTCCTCGTCGCCGACGTATCCCTCCGGGCCGGCCAGGAAGTCCGCGACCAGACGCTGCGGGGTCAGCCGCGGCCACAGCTGGTCGATCGCGGACCAGACCTCGGGGTTGTCGGCGAGTTCGTCGCGGATCTGGGTGATGTCGGACGGGTCGAGGAGGTTGGAGCCGTCGTACGGGTCGGTGCCGATGCGCTCGGCGACCATGTCGGTGAGGGTGTTGAGGATGTGGCCCTCGAAGTGCTCACGGGCCGCGTTGTGCGGCAGCTTCGCGGCGCGGGTGCGCTCGCGGGCCACGCTCACCAGGCCCTCGTCGAGCATCAGGACCTCCCGGTCGTGCTCGATGGCGACGACCGGGTCGGGCAGGGCCTGCCGGTCGCGTACGACGGCGGCGAGCACGTCGGCCATGTCCGCGCGGCCCTTGACCGCCGCGGCCTCGGCGGTGTCGGCGGCGGTCGCCTTCACGCCGGGGAACAGCTCGCCCACGGTCGCCAGCAGCACGCCCGTCTCACCGAGCGAGGGCAGCACCTCGCCGATGTAGCCGAGGAACGCCGGGTTGGGGCCGACGATCAGCACGGCCCGGCGGGCGAGCAGTTCCCGGTGCTCGTAGAGCAGGTAGGCGGCCCGGTGCAGCGCGACGGCGGTCTTGCCGGTGCCGGGGCCGCCCTCGACCACGAGCACGCCGCGGTGCGGGGCGCGGATGATGCGGTCCTGGTCGGCCTGGATGGTGCGCACGATGTCGCCCATCCGGCCGGTGCGCGCGGAGTTCAGCGCGGCCAGCAGCACCGCGTCGCCGGTCGGGTCCTCGTGGCCGGTGCGGGTGGCGTCGCCCAGGTCGAGGATCTCGTCGTGCAGGGCGGTGACCCGGCGGCCCTCGCTGGAGATGTGCCGTCGGCGGCGCAGACCCATCGGGGTGTGCCCCGTGGCCAGGTAGAACGGGCGGGCGACGGCGGCCCGCCAGTCGATCAGGACCGGGGTGCGCTCGGCGTCGTCGGCGCGCAGCCCGACACGGCCGATGTGATGGGTGACGCCGTCGGACAGGTCGATCCGCCCGAAGCAGAGCGAGCCGTCCACGGAGTTCAGCGCGGCGAGCAGTCCGGAGCGCTCGGCGACAAGGATGTCCCGTTCCAGCCGGGCCTGCATGGGCGTGTCGCCCTGGGCGAGGGCGTCCGTGACGGCGGCCTCGGTGTCACCGCGCAGCGCGTCGACGCGCGCGTACAGCCCGTCGATGAATTCCTGTTCCTGCCGCAATTCATCGTCGGAGAATCCGGTGTTTGACAATTCCACTCCCGCCCGCATATACTGTGCTCACTGGACTTCTCCGCGACCACATTCTTCGTGAAGTCGCGAACCACCGAATATACGCAAAGAAATCCCCCGGGCGCAATTGCCCGGGGGATTTCTTGTGTGACGGCGGCCGGGTCACAGCACGTCGGACAGCTCCTCAAGGAGCCGCCGCTTGGGCCGCGCCCCCACCAGGGACCGTACGGGTTCGCCGCCGCGGAAGACCATGAACGTCGGCATCGAGAGCACCTTGTAGGCGTTCGTGATGTCCGGGTTGCGGTCCACGTTCAGCTGGACCACCTTGAGGCGGTCGGCCTCCTCCGCGGCGAGCGCGCTGAGCACCGGACCCATCTGCCGGCACGGCGGGCACCAGTCAGCGGTGAACTCCACCAGCACCGGCAGGTCGGCGCCCAGCACCTCCCCCGCGAAGTCCGCGTCGGTCGCCTCGGCCACACCCTTGGCCTGGCTCATCGTTTCTGCCCTCCCAGCTCGCACACCGGTTCCGGACCTCCCGGAACCAGCGACTCGGCGGCCAGCCCGTCCCGCGCCAGCTCGGCCCGCGCCAGCTGGGCGGCGACCTGCGCGCGCACCGCCGCCAGCTCGCCGATCAGCGCGTCCAGCTCGTCCAGCTTGCGCCGGTAGACCACGAGCGAGGCCGGACAGGAGTCCCCCTCCGGATGCCCGGCCCGCAGGCACTCCACGAAGGGCCGCGTCTCCTCCAGGTCGAACCCGAAGTCCTGCAACGTCCTGATCTGCCGCAGCAGCCTGAGGTCACGCTCGTCGTACGTCCGGTACCCGTGCGCGTCCCGCCGCGCGGGCAGCAGTCCGCGCGACTCGTAGTACCGCAGCGTCCGCGTCGTGGTCCCGGCCCGTTCGGCCAGCTCGCCGATTCGCATGTCCTTGACCGTACGGGTTGACGTCGGCGTCAAGGCAACACGAGCAGTTGCCGCATTCGGAGAGTGAACGCCTGATCTCTTTGCGCGGCCTTGAGCTGGAGGGGTGCGTTGAGCGGTAGGTGAAGACAGGTCGTACAGGAGGTGCCGGGCGCGGAAGAGACGCGGGTGGAGAGCGAGCAGGACGAGGACCGCGGATACGGCCATGAGCCCGCGTCGGGCATCCTCCGCGTCTTCGGCCATCAGCTGAAGCGGGGCCGGGAGCGGGCGGGACTCGACCGGGCGGAGTTCGGCGGCCGGGCGGGCTACTCCGCTTCCACGATCGCCGGCTTCGAGCAGGGCCGACGGGTACCGCCGTCCAAGTTCATCGACCGGGCCGACGAACTCCTCGACGCGGGTGGTGTGCTGAAGGCGGGCAAGGAGGGGGTCGCGCGGGCGCAGTATCCGGCGTTCTTCCGGGATGCGGCCAGGCTGGAAGCCGAAGCGGTCGAGCTTCATGTGTACGCCAACCAGGCGGTGCCCGGCCTTTTACAGACGGAGGAGTACGCGCGAGCAGTGTTCGCCAACTGGCGGCCGCTGCTGGACGAGGACACGGTCGAGCAAAGGGTGGTGGCGCGGCTCGCCCGTCAGGACACCTTCTCCCGGGTGCCCCCGCCCACTCTCAGCTTCGTCATCGAGGAGTCAGTGCTGCGCCGACCCTTGGGGGGTCCTGCGGTCATGCAGGGCCCGTTGGAGCAGACCCTGCTCCAGGGACAGAGGCGGAACGCGGAGTTGCAGGTCATGCCGTTGGAGCGGGAAGAGCATGCGGCGCTTGCCGGGCCATTCATCCTGATCGAGACGAAAGAAGGGCGGAGGATCGCGTACGTGGAGGCGCAGACGGACAGCCGCCTCTACACGGAGCGCCGGGCGGTCCGGCACATGGAGGAGCAGTACGGCATCCTCCGGGCGCAGGCGCTCACCCCCCGTGAATCGCTGACCCTCGTCGAGAAGTTGCTGGGAGAGAAATGAACGCAGTACCCGAGTCGGCCTGGTTCAAGAGCAGCTACAGCACAGGTTCGGGCGGCGAGTGCGTCGAGGTCGCCGCCTGGCAGGGCGCCACACACGTACGCGACTCCAAGCGCAAGTCCGGCCCCGCCGTGAGGCTGACGCCGCGGGCCTGGACCGAGTTCGTCGGATTCGCCGCGAGGCGGTGAACACGGCGGCGCCCCGTGACCGCCGGCTCGGTCGCGGGGCGCCGCCGTGTCCGGAGCGGGGCCCGCTCAGACCATCACCCCCGCCGACACCTCCACCTCCAGCAGCGACGCGCTGCGGCGTTCCTCATCGAAGGCCTTGCGGCCTCCCCGCAGGCCGAAGAGGCGTTTGGTGACGGCGATGTAGAGGACGGCAAGGATGTTGAGGGCCAGGGTGGCGATCTTCACCGCGCTGATGTGCTCGGTGAGTTCGTAGATCTCCAGCGGGAGGAAGGCGGCGGTGGCGACAACCGTCAGGTATTCCGCCCAGCGCTTGGCGTACCAGAGGCCGACCGCCTCGACGATCTCGATCAGCGCGTAGGCCAGCAGCAGGCCGGCCACCAGCAGCAGCGTGGAGTGCTTGTAGCCGAAGGTCTTCTGGATGGTGCCGACCACCGGTGAATGGTCGAGGTCGTAGTGGAAGTGCCTGAAGACGGGGCGGAAGACGTCCAGGTACTCGTTGAAGAGGCGGCGTACGGCGTCCTGGCTGTTGCTGAATTTCCAGACGGCGACCGCCACCAGGACGATGAACACCCCGCGCACCACCCGCTCCAGGGCGAGGAAGCGCAGGATGAACAGGTCCCGCAGCACCTTGCCGCGCGGTACGAGCGGGGCGTCGGCGGCCGGCCCCGAGCCGTGCGGCTCGCCGAGTACGAAGTCGCCGCAGCGCAGGCAGCGCCAGACCTCGCCGAGGGGGGTGTCGGCGTGCAGCCGGATGCGCAGCCGGGGGTCGTCCGGCGCGTAGGTCGCATGGCCCTTGCGCGCGCACGTGCGCCGGTCCCAGTCGATCGCCATCCCCCGTTGCCTCCATCTGCGTCTGCGTGTGTACGCGGCCGTGCCGCGCCGGTCGATCCGGCACGGCACGGTAGTGCATCGCGGTAAGAGACGCCGACCAGGGGCGTTTCAGTTCACTCCGCTGCCCACGGGCTCCTTCGTCTCCTCCGCCGGCTGCGTCGCGCGGGCGGTGCGGCGCGGCAGCAGCAGGGCCACGGCGAGGGTGCCGACGCCGAGGATCACGGCGCCGATCAGGCTGGTGTGGGAGACGGCGTCGGCGAAGGAGGAGCCGACGGCGTCCTTCATCTGCCGGGCGCCCTGGACGAGCTGCCCGGCCTGGGCCTTCAGCTGGGCGGCCTGGTGGGGGTCGGTCGTCTGCGCGGCCTGCGCGGCGAGGTGCCGGGCCTTCTCGCCGATGCCCTGGGCGACGGCGTATCCGGCGCCGACGGAGTCCTGGGCGGTGGCCAGGGTGCTCGCCGGGAGCTTGCTGCCGGCCGTGGCGTCGGCGAGGTGGGAGGAGTACGAGGTCGACAGGAGCGAGCCGAGGATGGCGATGCCGAGCGAGCCGCCCAGTTCGATCGAGGTGTCGTTGACGGCGCCGCCGACACCCAGCTCGGGTTCCGGGAACGCGCCCATGATCGCGTCGGTGCAGGGCGAGAGGGCGAGGCCGATGGCCAGGCCGAGGATGATCAGGGGCGCCACGAAGTCGCCGTACGAGGAGGAGCCGTCGACCTGGGTGAGCAGGGCGAGGGCGACGGTGCCGCCGACCATGCCCGCGGTGACGGTCCACTTCATGCCGACGCGCGGGGTGAGGTAGCCGGTCAGGGCCGAGCCGACGAAGACCGCGCCGGCCAGCGGCAGCATGCGGACGCCGGTGGCGAGGGCGTCGTAGCCGAGCACGAACTGGAGGTGCTGGGTGAGGTAGTAGAAGGCGCCGAAGACGGCCAGGAAGAACAGGGCGACGGCGAGGTTGGAGCCGGCGAAGCGGCGGTCGGTGAAGCGGCGCACGTCGAGGATGGGGCGCGGGTGGCGCAGTTCCCACAGGACGAAGGCCAGCAGGCCGGCGCCCGCGACGACGGCCGCGGTGACCGCCTTGGTGTCCCAGCCGAAGTGCGGTCCTTCGATGATCATGTAGACCAGGGAGCCGACCCAGAGCACGGACAGCAGGCCGCCGACGTAGTCGATGCGGTGGTCGCCGTCGGCCGGCCGGCTCGCCCTGGACGGCGGGACGAGGACGAAGGCGGCGACGAGGGCGACCGCGGCGATCGGCACGTTGATCAGGAAGGTCGAGGCCCAGCCGTGGTTCTTGAGCAGCGCGCCGGCGACGACCGGCCCGGCGGCTATGGCGAGTCCGGCGGTGGCGGTCCACAGGGTGATGGCCTTGGCGCGTTCGGCGCGCGGGAAGGTCGCGGCCAGCAGGGACAGTGTGGCGGGCATGATCAGGGCGGCGCCGACGCCCATGACCGCGCGGGCGGCGATGACGGTGGCGGCACTGTCGGCGAGCGAGCCGAAGACGGCTCCGCCGCCGAAGACGACGAGTCCTAGGACGAGGGCGCCGCGCCGGCTGTACTTGTCGCCGATCGCGCCGAGCAGCAGCATCAGCGCCGCGTAGGGGACGGTGTAGCCGTCGATCACCCATTGCAGGTCCGCGCCGGACAGGCCCAGGTCGCGGGTCATGTCGGGGGCGGCGACGGTGAGGGCGGTGTTGGCCATCACGATGATCAGCAGGCTCAGGCAGAGCACCAGGAGCGCCCACCAGCGCCGGGCGTAGGGGCGGTCCGTCCTGTCGACCGGTTCGGTCATGACGAGTCGCATGGCAGGGGTCGCCTTCCTCGGATGCGCGACGGTACGTGCACGGTGACCGCGGGCACGTACGGCTACTTGCACGGTGACTACTTGCACAGTGGTGTGCATTTGCTCAACCATGTGCAATGTACGTCGCTGCACAGCCATGTGCAAGTCGCGAGGAGGGCACAATGTCAGCCATGACCACGGGTAACACCACGCGCGCCGACGCAAACCGGCGACGCATCCTCGACGTCGCCCTCGCCGAGCTGCTGCGCGACCCCGACGCGTCCATGGACCAGATCGCGCGCGCCGCGGGTGTCGTACGGCGCACGGTGTACGGGCACTTCCCGAGCCGCGAGGCACTGATCAGCACGCTCGTCGACGACGCCGTGCAGGCGCTGGCCGACGCGCACGCGAGGGGCCGGGAGGGCGTCGAGGACCCGGCGGAGGCGCTGGCGCGTTCGGTGCTGGCGATCTGGCCGATCGCCGACGGCTACCGGCTGCTGGTGGCGCTCGCCCAGCGCACCGTCACCATGGAGGGCATCCGCGAGCGCCTGGCCCCGGTGCGCAGCAGGTGCGCGGACCTGCTCCAGCACGGTGTCGAGCGGGGCGTCTTCAGCTCCCCGCTGCCCGCGCCCGCGCTCGCGCACGTCCATGAGCAGATCCTGTTCGCCCTGATGGAAGCGGTGAACGACGGCCTGCTGGCCGCGGGCGATGCGGGCCGCTCGGCCGCCGTCACGGTCCTCACGTCGGCGGGGGTACCGGCCGCACCGGCGGGGGCACTGGTGTCGCGACTGAGCGACTGAGCGGTGGAGCGGTGGAGCGGCCGAGCGGTCGTCCGTGGCCCATCGGCCCCCGCTCCGCCCGAACGCCCGGGGCACGCGAAAAAGCCGAGCGGCCGGGGCCCACGGGGGAGAGCCTCGGCCGCTCGGCGGCTTCTTCGGTCGGCGTACGCCTTCTCGACCGGACGGACGCCGTTTCGGCCGGTGTGCGTCCTCCTCCGGCCAGTGCACGCTTCTCGACCGGACGGACGCCGTTTCGGCCGGTGTGCGTCCTCTCCGGCCGGTGTACGCATTCTCGGCCGGTGTACGTCCTCTCAGCCGGTGTACGCCTTCTTCGTCGCCGGACGCCCGGCCCGGGTTCAGGCGGGGCCGGGCGTCCGGAGCGGGGACCGCCGGGATCCCCGTGAGTACGCCGGCGGGCCGGGCCCGGGGGCCGCTCGCGCGCCGGCGTACCGGTCCCGGTCAGGCCTTGGCCAGTTCCTTCCCGTCGTCCTCCCGCTGCTCCGGGAGCCCGGCGGCGGGGACCGCGTCGTGCTCGGAGTCGTCCAGGAGGGTGCGCTCGTCGAAGGGGAGGTCACCGGCGAGGACCCGGCGTACGCGGTCCTTGTCGACCTCTCCGGTCCAGGTGCCGATCAGCAGGGTGGCGACGGCGTTGCCCGCGAAGTTGGTGAGGGCGCGGGCCTCGCTCATGAAGCGGTCGATGCCGACGATGAGGCCGACGCCGTCGACCAGGGCGGGCTTGTGGGACTGGAGGGCGCCGGCGAGCGTGGCGAGGCCCGCGCCGGTGACGCCCGCCGCGCCCTTGGACGCGACCATCATGAAGAGCAGCAGGGTGATCTGCTGGCCGATGGAGAGCGGCTGGTCCATGGCGTCGGCGATGAACAGCGAGGCCATCGTCAGGTAGATCATGGTGCCGTCGAGGTTGAAGGAGTAGCCGGTCGGCACGGTGATGCCGACGACCGGGCGGCTCACGCCCAGGTGCTCCATCTTGGCGATCAGCCGGGGCAGTGCGGATTCGGACGACGACGTCGACAGGATCAGCAGGAACTCACGGCCCAGGTACTTCAGCAGGTGGAGGATGTTGACCTTGGCCACCAGCCGGGTCATCGCCCCGAGCACCACGATCACGAAGAGCAGACAGGTGGCGTAGAAGCCGAACATGATCGTGGCGAGGGCCTTCAGGGCGTCGATGCCCGTCTCGCCGACGACGGCGGCCATGGCGCCGAAGGCACCGATCGGCGCGGCCCACATGATCATGGAGAGGACGCGGAAGACCAGCCGCTGGATGTGCTCGACCCCGCGCAGCACCGGCTCGCCCTTGCGGCCCATGGCCTGGAGCGCGAATCCGACGAGCAGGGCGACCAGCAGGGTCTGCAGCACCTGGCCCTCGGTGAAGGAGGACACGAGCGTGGTCGGGATGATCCCGAGCACGAAGTCGACCGGGCCCTCCTTGGCGGCGTCGGCCTGGGCGTGGCCCACGCCCTTGACCGCCTCGGTGAGGTGCATGCCGCTGCCGGGGTGCACGAGGTTGCCGATCACCAGGCCGATGGCCAGCGCGACGAACGACATGGCGACGAAGTAGCCGAGGGCGAGGCCGCCCACCTTGCCGACCTTCGCGGCCTTGCGCACCGAACCGACGCCGAGCACGATCGTGCAGAAGATGATCGGCGAGATCATCATCTTGATCAGGTTCACGAAGCCCGTACCGAGCGGCTTCAGCTCCTTGGCGAAGCCCGGTGCGGCGAACCCGATGATCACGCCGAGGACCACGGCGGCGATCACCGCCACGTAGAGGTAGTGGGTGCGGTCCCGCTTGGCTGCGGGGCCGGGCCCGGGTGCGGGTGCGGCAGGTGCCGTATCGGCTGCGCTGGTCACGGCGGCCCTCCTTGACGACGTCATCGGCATCACCGGCGTGCGGCTCACGTCCGGGGGATTTCGGGGATGCCGTGACTATCTCCCGTCGTGTGAGGGCGGTCACCCTTCCGTTCATTTAGTTCACGCCAGAACGGAGAGGCAGACTGACGGCATGCGCATACCCGCCTTCCCCAGACCTCGCAGCCTGGCGGGCCAGCTCTTCGCGATGCAGGCCGTGCTGCTCGCGCTCGTGGTGGCCGGATACGCGCTGTTCACCTTCGTCAGCGACCGCGGCCAGGCGGAGAGCGCGGCCCGCCGCCAGACCACGGCCGTGGCCCGTTCGATCGCCGACTCCCCCTCGGTGCGCTCCGCGATCCGCTCCGCCGACCCCACCGCCCAGCTCCAGCCGTACGCGCTCAAGGTGCAGCGGGACACCGGGGTCGACTTCGTCACGATCATGACTCCGCAGGGCATCCGCTGGACCCACCCGGACCCGGACGAGATCGGCAGGCCGTTCCTCGGCAACATCTCCCGCGCCCTGCGCGGCGAGTCCTTCACCGAGACCTACACCGGCACCCTCGGCCCCTCCGTCCGCGCCGTCACCCCCGTCGAGGACAACGGCCGCGTCATCGGCCTGGTCAGCGCCGGCATCAAGGTCGAGGCGATCAGCCGGCGGATCCAGGAGCAGGTCACGGCCCTGTTCGGGGTCGCGGGCGGCATCCTCGCGCTGGGTGCGGTCGCCACCTACGTCATCAACGCGCGGCTGCGCCGGCACACCCACGGCATGAACGCCGACGAGCTGAGCCGGATGCACGACTACCACCAGGCCGCGCTGCACGCGGTGCGCGAGGGCCTGCTGATGCTGGACTCGCACTACCGGGTGGCCCTCATCAACGACGGCGGCCGGGAACTGCTCGGGGTGGGCGGCGAGGCCGGCGAGGCGGAGGTGGTGGGCAGGCCGGTGACCGAGCTGGGCCTGCCGGCCCCGCTGACGGGCGCCCTGCTGGCGTCCGAGCCCCGGGTGGACGAGGTGCACCTGACGGACGCCCGCGTCCTGGTCGTGAACACCTCGCCGGTCTCGGGCGGGCAGCGCCGGGGCACGGTGGTCACCCTGCGCGATGTCACCGAACTCCAGTCGCTCATGGGCGAGCTGGACTCCGAGCGCGGTTTCACGCAGGCGCTGCGTTCGCAGGCGCACGAGGCGGCGAACCGGCTGCACACGGTGGTGTCCCTGATCGAGCTGGGCCGCGCTCAGGAGGCGGTGGAGTTCGCCACGGCGGAACTGGAGCTGGCGCAGGCCCTGACCGACCAGGTGGTGGCGGCGGTCGGCGAGCCGGTGCTGGCCGCGCTGCTGCTCGGCAAGACCGCGCAGGCCAACGAGCGGGGCGTGGAGCTGGTGGTGTCCGAGGACAGCGGCCTGGACGACGGGCTGCTCCCCCGCTCCCTGCCGTCCCGGGACCTGGTGACGATCCTCGGCAACCTCGTCGACAACGCGGTGGACGCGGTCCAGGGCGGCGCGCGGGCCCGGGTGACGGTGACGGTGTGCGCGGCGGGCACCGAGCTGCTGCTGCGGGTCGCGGACAGCGGCCCCGGCGTCGACCCGGACCACGCGGACCTGGTCTTCCAGCGCGGCTTCACGACCAAGCCGACCGGCCCCGGCGGCCGGGGGCTCGGTCTCGCGCTGGCCCGGCAGGCGGTGCAGCGGCACCGGGGGACACTGACGGTGACGGACGCGGCGGAGGGCGGCGCCGCGTTCGAGGCACGGCTGCCCCTGGGCGAGCCGGCGGCCGCCTCCCGGCCCCCCGCGCAGGCTCCCACGGACGGCGACCCGACGGACGGCGACCCCTCGGACGGCGACCCCTCGGACGGCGAGGCCCCGGACAGCGAGGCCCCGGACGGCGATGACACGGACGACGGCAACGAAGGCGCGGACCGCGCAGACAGCACCGGCAGCACGGACGACACCAGCACCGGGAGCACCGGGAGCACAGACAGCACCGACAGCACGAGGACGGCGGGACGGAGCGCATGACGGACGGCGGCAGCGGCAGACAGCGGGAGGGCCGGCCGGAGGGACAGCCCATCCGGGTCCTGGTGGTGGAGGACGACCCGGTCGCGGCCGACGCGCACGTGATGTACGTGGGCCGGGTGCCAGGGTTCGTGGCGGTGGGCAAGGCGCACACCGGCGCCGAGGCCCGGCGGGCGCTGGAGCGCACGCCGGTGGACCTGCTCCTGCTCGACCTGCACCTGCCGGACGTGCACGGCCTCCAGCTCGCCCGCTCGCTGCGGGCCGCCGGCCACCACGCGGACGTCATCGCGGTGACGTCGGCCCGGGACCTCGCGGTGGTGCGGGAGGGCGTCTCGCTCGGCGTGGTCCAGTACGTCCTCAAGCCGTTCACCTTCGCCACCCTGCGCGACCGGCTGGTCCGCTACGCCGAGTTCCACGCGGCGGTCGGCGAGGCCAGCGGCCAGGACGAGGTCGACCGCGCCCTCGCCACCCTGCGCGCGCCCGGCCCCGCCGCGCTCCCCAAGGGCCTCAGCGCCCCCACCCTGCGACGCGTGACGGACGCCCTGCGCGACGCCGCCGAGGGCCTCACGGCCGCCGGGCTCGCCGAGACCATCGGCATCTCCCGCATCACGGCCCGCCGCTACCTCGAACACCTGGTGGACACCGGCCGCGCCGCCCGCCGCCCGCTGTACGGCCAGGTGGGCAGGCCGGAGCTGGTGTACCGGTGGGGGCCGGGGCGGTGAGGAGGCGGCGCGCGGCAAGGCGCCGGGCACGGCGTCCGTAGGTTCGTACAACCCGTCATCCTGTGGGAACGGCCCGTAGTCACCGGGGCCGCGGGCTCCTAGCTTGTGCGGGTGCAGCCACCCTCCGCTCTTCCGTTCAACGCCCTCGCCGCCCGCCGGATCCGCGCCGCGCTCGGGATGGGGCCCGAGCACGTCGCCCACGGCATGCGGGTCTCCTACGGGCTGGGGTACGTCACTCCCGACCTCGTGGTCGCCTGGGAGCGCGGGGTCGCCTCGCCCTCGGGGCCGGAGCTGACCGCGCTGGCCGGGGTGCTGTGGTGCGCGCCGGGCGAACTGATCGGGCGGCCGCGCAGCCTGCGCGAGCACCGCATCGCCCGCGGCCTGCGGCCGGAGGACGTGGCCCGTGCCGTCGGTCTCGAACCGCCGCGGTACCTGCGGATGGAGGAGCGCGAGGACTGGCGCGGCACCGAGCGGCAGTCGGCCGCGCTGGCCGACGTGCTCGCCCTGTCGCTGCCCGACTTCGTCGCCGTCACCGGACGCGAGGAGCACCTCGCGGGGCTGCTGCGCAGCGCCGTCGGCACCCGCTGGCAGGGCTACGTCCGCCCGGTGGGCAAGGCGGTGCCCCTGGAGCGGCGGCTGCTGGAGAAGGTCCTCCAGCAACTGCACCAGGACTACCAGGGGCAGATGGTCGCCTCGCTGAGCTGGGGCGGCACCAGCGCGGCCGGCGAGGCGGGCGACGCCGGCCGGGACTTCCTCGACCGGATCGTGGAGCACTTCTGGACCCGGGTCGAGGCAGCCCCGTAGGAAGATCCGGGGAAAGGCGCCGCGGGAAGCCGGGAGGAAGCCCTGAGGAAGATCTAGAAGACCGACTCCGCCTCGTCCATGCGGTCCTTCGGCACCGTCTTCAGCTCGGTCACGGCCTCCGCGAGCGGCACCATCACGATGTCGGTGCCGCGCAGCGAGGTCATGTGGCCGAACTCGCCGCGGTGCGCGGCCTCCACCGCGTGCCAGCCGAAGCGGGTGGCGAGGACCCGGTCGTAGGCCGTGGGGACGCCGCCGCGCTGGACGTGACCGAGGATGACCGGCTTGGCCTCCTTGCCGAGCCGCTTCTCCAGCTCGTACGCGAGCGCCGTGCCGATGCCCTGGAAGCGCTCGTGGCCGTACTTGTCGATCGCGCCCTTGCCGTAGTCCATGCTGCCCTCGGCGGGGTGGGCGCCCTCGGCGACGCAGATCACGGCGAACTTCTTGCCGCGGGCGAAGCGCTCCTCGACCATCTTGACCAGGTCGGCGGGGTCGAAGGGCCGCTCGGGCAGGCAGATGCCGTGCGCGCCGGCGGCCATGCCGGACTCCAGGGCGATCCAGCCCGCGTGCCGGCCCATGACCTCGACGACCATCACCCGCTGGTGGGACTCGGCGGTGGTCTTGAGCCGGTCCATCGCCTCGGTGGCCACGCCGACGGCGGTGTCGAAGCCGAAGGTGCGGTCGGTGGAGGAGATGTCGTTGTCGATCGTCTTCGGCACGCCCACCACCGGCAGCCCGGCGTCCGACAGCATCCGCGCGGCCGTCAGGGTGCCCTCGCCGCCGATCGGGATGAGCGCGTCGATGCCGAAGCGGTGGATCATGTCGGAGGCGTTCTCGCACGCCTCGCGCAGCCGGTTCCGCTCCAGCCGGGACGAGCCGAGGATGGTGCCGCCGCGGGCCAGGATGCCGCTGACCGCGTTGAGGTCCAGCTCGCGGTAGCGTCCGTCGAGCAGGCCGGCGTAGCCGTCCTCGAAACCGATGACCTCGTCGCCGTACGTCGTGACCGCCCGGTGCACCACCGACCGGATCACCGCGTTCAGTCCCGGACAGTCGCCGCCTGCCGTGAGAACTCCGATACGCATCGTGCTGTGTCTCCTGCCCACTGTTGACACCGGTGATCCTGTCCGATTGTTTCACGTCCCGGGGGCGACTACGTCTTGACGGGGGCCCTGGCCGCCTGCCGGGAGCCCCGCTCTCTTGACGGGCGCCTTATCTAGCGGCGGGGGTATTGTCAAGAGGGTTCCGCTCACCTCGGTGGGCGATTTTTGTCCCCCCGTACGTCCCCGCACCTCCACCGCGCACCCCAGCCCCGACGAAACGGAGAGCCCGCGTGACCCGCAGCGTGTACGTGACCGGCATCGACCGCGGTGACGGCCGCCAGGTCGTCGAGCTGGGTGTCATGGAGCTGCTGACCCGGCAGGTCGACCGGGTGGGCGTGTTCCGCCCACTGGTCCACGACGGCCCCGACCGCCTCTTCGAACTGCTGCGCGCCCGCTACCGGCTGACCCAGGACCCCACAACCGTCTACGGCATGGCCTACCACGAGGCGTCCTCGCTCCAGGCCGAACAGGGCACCGACGAGCTGGTCTCCACGCTCGTCGACCGCTTCCACCGGGTGGCCCGGGACTACGACGTCGTCCTCGTCCTCGGCACCGACTTCGCCGACACCCAGCTCCCCGACGAGCTGTCCCTCAACGCCCGGTTCGCCAACGAGTTCGGCGCCTCGGTGATCCCCGTCGTCGGCGGCCGCAAGCAGAGCGCCGAGTCGGTGCTCGCCGAGACCCGCAACGCCTACCGCGCCTACGACGGCCTGGGCTGCGACGTCCTGGCCATGGTCACCAACCGGGTGGCCCGCGAGGACCGCGACGAGATAGCCGGGCGGCTGACCGGCCGCCTGCCCGTGCCCTGCTTCGTGGTGCCCGACGAACCCGCCCTGTCGGCGCCGACGGTCGCGCAGATCACCCACGCCCTGGACGGCAGGATCCTGCTGGGCGACGACTCGGGGCTGGCCCGCGACGCGCTCGACTTCGTCTTCGGCGGCGCCATGCTGCCCAACCTGCTCAAGGCGCTGACCCCCGGCTGCCTCGTCGTCACCCCCGGCGACCGCGCCGACCTGGTCGTCGGCTCGCTCGCCGCGCACAGCGCCGGCACCCCGCCGATCGCCGGCGTCCTGCTCACCCTGGGCGAGGAGCCCGGCGAGGAGATCCTGACGCTGGCCGCCCGGCTCGCCCCCGGCACCCCCGTCGTCTCGGTGTCCGGCAACAGCTTCCCCACCGCCGAGCGGCTGTTCTCCCTGGAGGGCAAGCTGAACGCGGCCACCCCGCGCAAGGCGGAGACCGCCCTCGGTCTGTTCGAGCGGTACGTCGACACCACCGACCTCAACAAGCGGGTCTCCGCGCCGAGCAGCGACCGGCTCACCCCGATGATGTTCGAACACAAGCTGCTCGAACAGGCCCGCGCCGACAAGCGCCGGGTCGTCCTGCCCGAGGGCACCGAGGAACGCGTGCTGCACGCGGCGGAGGTACTGCTGCGCCGCGGGGTGTGCGACCTGACGCTGCTCGGTCCGGTGGACACGATCCGCAGGAAGGCCGCCGACCTCGGCATCGACCTCGCGGGCACCCAGCTCATCGACCCGGCCGTCTCCGAGCTGCGCGACTCCTTCGCCGAGCAGTACGCCCGGCTGCGCGCCCACAAGGGCGTCACGGTCGAGCTGGCGTACGACGTCGTCTCCGACGTGAACTACTTCGGCACGCTGATGGTGCAGGAGGGCCTGGCCGACGGCATGGTCTCCGGTTCCGTGCACTCCACGGCCGCCACCATCCGGCCCGCCTTCGAGATCATCAAGACAAGGGGGGCCGCGCGCAGCGCGTCGGGTAGGGCGGTGGCGGGCGACGGGAGGGCAAAGCCGGAGGCGTCGATCGTCTCCTCCGTCTTCTTCATGTGCCTGGCCGACAAGGTGCTCGTCTACGGCGACTGCGCGGTCAACCCCGACCCGGACGCCGAGCAGCTCGCCGACATCGCCGTCCAGTCGGCGGCCACCGCCGCCCAGTTCGGGGTGGAGCCGCGGATCGCGATGCTGTCGTACTCCACCGGCACGTCCGGCTCGGGCGCCGACGTGGACAAGGTGCGCGAGGCGACCGACCTGGTGCGGCTGCGCCGCCCGGACCTCATGATCGAGGGGCCGATCCAGTACGACGCCGCCGTGGAACCCTCGGTCGCCGCGACCAAGCTGCCGGGCTCGGAGGTCGCCGGCCAGGCCAGCGTGCTGGTCTTCCCCGATCTGAACACCGGCAACAACACGTACAAGGCCGTGCAGCGCTCGGCCGGCGCGATCGCGGTCGGCCCGGTCCTCCAGGGCCTGCGCAAACCGGTCAACGACCTCTCCCGCGGCGCCCTCGTCCAGGACATCGTCAACACCGTCGCCATCACCGCGATCCAGGCCCAGGACCAGGCCAGGACACCCGCCGCGCCCACCACGGCCGCACCCGCCACGCCCGCCCGCTGACGTCCCAGAGAGAACCTCGAACACCGTGAATGCGACCCGCGTCCTCGTCCTCAACTCCGGCTCCTCGTCGCTGAAGTACCAGCTGCTCGACATGCGCGACGCGAGCCGGCTCGCCGTCGGCCTGGTCGAACGCATCGGTGAGCAGACCTCCCGGCTCAAGCACACCTGCCTGGCCGGCGGCGCCACCCGGGAGCAGAACGGCCCGATCGCCGACCACGACGGCGCGCTGAAGGCCGTCGCCGAGGAACTGGCCAGGGACGGGCTCGGCCTGGACTCCCCCGAACTGGCCGCGATCGGGCACCGCGTGGTGCACGGCGGCATGTTCTTCACCGAGCCGACCGTCATCGACGACGCGGTCCTCACCGAGATCGAGCGGCTGATCCCGGTGGCGCCGCTGCACAACCCGGCCAACCTCACCGGCATCCGCACCGCCACGGCGCTGCGCCCCGACCTGCCGCAGGTCGCCGTCTTCGACACCGCCTTCCACACCACCATGCCGGAGCCTGCCGCCCGCTACGCGATCGAGCCGAAGCTCGCGGACCGGTTCCGGGTGCGGCGCTACGGCTTCCACGGCACCTCGCACGCCTACGTCTCCCGCAAGACGGCCGAGCTGCTGGGCAAGGCCCCCGAGGACGTCAACGTGATCGTGCTGCACCTGGGCAACGGCGCCTCCGCCTCGGCGGTGCGCGGCGGGCGGTGCGTGGACACCTCCATGGGGCTCACCCCGCTGGAGGGGCTGGTGATGGGCACGCGTTCGGGCGACCTGGACCCGGCGGTCATCTTCCATTTGCAGCGCGTTGGCGGAATGTCCATGGACGAGATCGACACTCTTCTCAACAAGAGGAGCGGTCTGTTCGGCCTCTGCGGCGACAACGACATGCGGGAGATACGGCGCCGGATCGAGGAGGGCGACGAGCAGGCGCGGCTCGCCTTCGAGATCTACATCCACCGGCTGAAGAAGTACATCGGCGCCTATTACGCGGTACTCGGCACCGTGGACGCGGTCGCCTTCACGGCCGGGGTCGGGGAGAACGCGGACTTCGTGCGCGCGGCGGCCCTCGCGGACCTGGAAGGGCTGGGCCTGGCGGTGGACGGCGCGCGGAACGCCGTACGCGGTGACGAGGCGCGGCTGATCTCGCCCGAGGGCGCGCGGGTCGCCGTGGCCGTCGTCCCGACGGACGAGGAAATGGAGATCGCCGCGCAGACCTATGCCCTCGTAGGAAAGGACGAGTAAGCCCGAGTAAGGACGAGCGAGAGAAGACAATCAAGGACAAGCGAGGACAACCGAATTCGACCGGCATCCCCACCGGCACTTCCAGCGGCACTCGACTGAGCGCAGACCCGCCCACTTGTATATTCCGCCAGACGGAATATTCCGCAGCGAAACAAACCGATAGGATCGCCCCATGCGCCGTTCGAAAATCGTCTGTACTCTCGGCCCCGCGGTCGACTCCCACGAGCAGCTCGTCGCGCTGATCGAAGCCGGCATGAACGTGGCCCGCTTCAACTTCAGCCACGGCACCCACGCCGAGCACCAGGGCCGCTACGACCGTGTCCGTGCCGCGTCCAAGGAGACCGGCCGGGCCATCGCCGTCCTCGCCGACCTGCAGGGCCCGAAGATCCGCCTTGAGACCTTCGCCGAGGGCCCCGTCGAGCTGGAGCGGGGTGACGAGTTCACGATCACCACCGAGGACGTCCCGGGCGACAAGCAGATCTGCGGCACGACGTACAAGGGGCTGCCGGGCGACGTCTCGCGCGGTGACCAGGTCCTGATCAACGACGGCAACGTCGAGCTGAAGGTCCTGGACGTCGAGGGCCCGCGGGTGAAGACGATCGTCATCGAGGGCGGCGTCATCTCCGACCACAAGGGCATCAACCTGCCCGGCACGGCCGTGAACGTGCCCGCGCTGTCCGAGAAGGACATCGAGGACCTGCGTTTCGCGCTCCGCATGGGCTGCGACATGGTGGCGCTGTCCTTCGTCCGGGACGCCAAGGACGTCGCCGACGTCCACCGCGTCATGGACGAGGAGGGCCGCCGCGTCCCGGTCATCGCCAAGGTGGAGAAGCCGCAGGCGGTGGAGAACATGCAGGACGTCGTGATGGCGTTCGACGGCGTGATGGTGGCCCGCGGCGACCTGGCCGTCGAGTACCCGCTCGAAAAGGTCCCGATGGTGCAGAAGCGCCTGATCGAGCTGTGCCGGCGCAACGCCAAGCCGGTGATCGTGGCGACCCAGATGATGGAGTCGATGATCACCAACTCCCGCCCGACCCGCGCCGAGGCCTCCGACGTCGCCAACGCGATCCTGGACGGCGCCGACGCGGTGATGCTGTCCGCCGAGTCGAGCGTGGGCGCGTACCCGATCGAGACCGTCAAGACGATGTCGAAGATCGTCGCCGCGGCCGAGGAGGAGCTGCTCTCCAAGGGCCTGCAGCCGCTGGTCCCGGGCAAGAAGCCGCGCACGCAGGGTGGTTCGGTGGCCCGTGCCGCCGCCGAGATCGCCGACTTCCTCGGCGGCAAGGGCCTGGTGGCCTTCACCCAGTCCGGCGACACGGCCCGACGGCTGTCCCGCTACCGCGCGACCCAGCCGATCCTCGCCTTCACCACGGACGAGTCCACCCGCAACCAGCTGGCGCTCAGCTGGGGCGTGGAGTCGCACGTCGTGCCGTTCGTCAACAGCACCGACGAGATGGTCGACCTGGTCGACCAGGAGCTGATCAAGCTCAAGCGGTTCAACGAGGGCGACGTCGTGATCATCACCGCCGGCTCCCCGCCCGGGGTCCCCGGCACCACGAACATGGTCCGCGTCCACCACCTGGGCGGCGGCGAGCGCGACTGACGTACGCCCGTCGCCGGGCGGGGCCCGTACGGGCTCGCGTACGCGTTCGAGGGCGCCCTCGCCGGGATCGGCGGGGGCGCCCTCGGTTCTGCGGCTCCCGGAACGGGCTCGGTGCGGCGTTCAGACGCCGTCGGTGGTGTACATGTGCATCCCGGGGATGTTCAGGTTGCCGCCGAACTGGGCCGCCTGGACCACGTGGACCTTGGTGAAGTAGATCAGCGGGATGTCCAGCGGGGGCGGGCTGTCCGGGCTGAACGTGATGGGCAGCAGTCCGAGCAGGTTGCCGGAGATGCTCTCGGTGTACATCACCGTGTCACCGCCGGTGATCTTGGACGTCGATCCCTTGGCCGCCTGCACGTGGTACGTCTTGCCGGCGTCCTTGTCCTTCACCGTCTGGTGCAGGTCGCCGATGTCGGTACCGGCGGATATGACGTACTTCAGGACCTTCTTGACCGTGCCGTTGGCGGTCCTGACCTCGACGACGCCCTTGTAGCTGGCGCCCTTGAGCGTCAGCGAGCTGGCGTCCAGGTACCACGGGTCGTCCGCCAGGGGCATCGTGTTGTCGACGCCGCCCTGGGCGTCGGTGGCCGCCGGACAGTCCCCGGGGTCCGTGCTCGCGCTCGTGGACGGACTGGGCGAGGAAGTGGCGTCCTCGACGGCGTCCTCGGTCTTCTTCTTCGCGTCGTCGACGGTGCCCTTGACGGTGTCCTTGACGGCGCCGGTGGTGTCCTCGGCCGCCTTGGACGCCGCGTCGGTCGCGCCCTTCACGGTGCCGTCGACCGTGTCGGTGACCTTCTTGGTGGTGTCCTTCACGGTGTCGGACGCCGTCTTGCCCAGGTCCTTCGTGCTCGCATCCGCCGAGGGGGTGGCGGACGGAGACGGAGTGGCGCTCCGGTCACCGGCCCCGGAGTCCTTCTTGCCTCCGGTCAGGAGGTCGCCGAGGGCATCGCCGAGGCCGCCGAGCAGGCCGCTGTTCTTGGTCGCCGTCGCCGAGGGGGACGGGGACGCGGTGGCGGACGCCGTGGGGTGCGCCTTGTCGTCGGAACCTGAATCCGGCGAAGAGGAGGTGCCCGCGGCGGCGTTGTCCTTCGTGTCCGGCTTGCCGGTGTCGGTGGCCGACGGGGAGGGCGTGCCGCCCTTCTCGTCCTTGACGTCCGTCTGGTCCTTGGCGTCCGTCCTGTCCTTGGCCTTGTCCCCGTCCTTGCCCTTGTCCTTGTCCTTGGCGGAGTCGGTGGCACTCGCGGAGGCCGAAGGCGTGGGCGAGGCCGAGGAGTCGCCCTTGGACTTCTCCAGCGCCTCGACGCACTTCTTGTAGTCCTCGGGCGACATCGTCTCGGACGACGACGCCGACGTGGTCGAGTTGTGGTTGTTGTCGGCGAGGGCGAGCGAGGACGTGAAGCCCATCCCCACGAGGACCGCCGTGGGCATCGCCACGGTGGCTATCGCCTTGCCCGCCGGCATGTGGAACCTGGTGAACAGCGGCTTCTTGGGAGCCGCGTGGCGGGGCCCGGTTCTCGCACGGGGCTCTTCCACATCAGCCCCGTGGGTCACCTCGTCAGCCGGCACTGTGCCTCCCGTTCGCCCCGTTGGCCGGGCTCATTCCTGACAGGTCGTTCGACTCACCCATCGCGTCCGCCGTCCCGGTCTCCTCGGCCGCCTCCGGCGCGGGCGGCCTGCCCGGTGCCCACGAGACGGCCATCGCACCGCCGAGGAGGGCGAGCAGGAAGCCCATGAGGAAGCCGCCGAAGTTGGACACGGGGAGGGACACCAGCGCCAGCAGGATCGACGCGACGCCCGCGAAGACCCGGATGTGCTTCTGGAACCAGAGGCTGATGCCCAGGACGACGAGCAGCACGCCGATGATCAGGGAGCCCGCGCCGGCGGTGGTGGCCATGGCGAGGGTCAGGTGGCCGACCTGGAGATGCGCGTACGGAAAGTACATGATCGGAAAGCCACCGAGCAGGACGAACAGACCGGCCCAGAAGGGCCGACTGCCTCGCCAGGCGCGGAACTGCAGCCTCCGGCGGGTGAACTGGCCGGGCACGGCGGAAGTCTCGGCGCTCATGGAAAACAGCTCCCTGGTGCAGCGTTGCTGTGGGTGATGGTGCGGTGGAGATGTGGGGGGTGAAAGCGCGGCTCGGGAGTGGACGGGCGGGGAGTACCTTCCTCCCCGCCCGTCAGCGGGTGCTCAGTAGCACTCGACGCCCCTGCCGCTGCCGCTGTGCAGCGACATGTGCAGCTTGGGCAGCGTGAAGGTGCCCGCGGTCGTGGCCCACGCCGTCTGCTGCACCCCGACCAGCTTGGCCGTGTCGGCCTGCTGGGCGAAGCCGTTGCCGTTGGCCTGCTCCTTGCCGCCCTTCATGCCGATGCCCTTGCCGCCGGCCTTCGGGTCACCCGTGTCCTTGGCGGCCACACCGATGTCGATGTTGCCGAACTGGGCGTAGCCGGTGGTCTTCAGGTCCTCGATGTCGATGAAGAGCTTGTCCGCCGAGACCTGCTGCTTCTCGTCGTTGCTGTCTCCAGCTTGCAGCTTCAGGGTGATGGTCCCGACGAACGGGATGTCGGGAGTGACGACCGACTGGCAGAGGTTCTTGATCGTCGCGCTTTCGAACGACGACACCGCCACGGCGTGAGCGGTCGGCTTGCCGGAAAGCGTGTAGCCGGGGTCGACCGCTCCGTACTGCGTGAACTTCTTGCCGTTCAGTTCGTCGGCCGTGACCTTGAACTCCTGCCCCGACACACTGAAAGAAGCGGCCAGCGCGCCCTGGGCCAGGGCCACGCCTATCGCCGCCGTGGCGGCGACGCTGGGCACCATCACCACAGCGAACCGCTTCCATCTGGTCCCGCCACGCACCTGGGACTCCATATTTCCTCCTTCTCGGACGTACATCTCCTGGCCTCGGCCCGCCCCCGACGGGGGTTCGGCCGGGCAGGGATGGGAGAAGTGCTACGTCCTCGGGAAGGAGAGCGCCCGCGCTCGGTGGCGCGGAACGCGCCCGAATCACCGGCGATCACCCCCGAGCGACAACCACTGGTCGCGCCTGACACGCATCACGCACAACCCTGCTGGACAGGCTTCGCCGGAAGGCGAAGACCCCCCTGTCCCAAGGACCGACGCCACTGTCGCCGGCCCTGCTCGGTGGGGACCCAGACATCCCGCGTCCCGGCCGGCTGCCGGGGTACGGGAATGGACCGAGCGTCGCCGATCGTGGTGCATTCTCGCCGCCCGCACAAGGGGGTTCGTTACTCGCTAGTAACGGCCGGATAACCGTCGTTCGACGCGCTGGTCCCGAACGGCGACACTGGGTGGCAACAATGGGCAGAACAAAAATGTTGATCCCCGGACGGAACCGGTCAGACCGACACCTTGCCCTTACTCGCAGTAACAGCGGCCGTGATTACCAAGTTTTGGTAAAGCACGGCCGCTGTGGTGACTCGTCGGCAGATCTTTCACCCGGGCATCACAGGCCCAGGCGTTTAGCGACTGGTCGGCGCCGCGGCCCCCGCGGGGCTCAGAACAGGGCCCGTGCCAGCGCCCGGCGCGCCTCGCTCACCCGCGGGTCCTCCGCGCCGACGACCTCGAACAGCTCAAGCAGCCTCAGCCGCACCGCGTCCCGGTCCTCGCCCGCGGTGCGCCGTACGGTCTCGATGAGCCGGCCGAACGCGTCCTGCACATGACCGCCCACCAGGTCGAGGTCGGCGGCGGCGATCTGGGCCTGCACGTCCGAGGGCTTCTCGGCCGCCTCCTGACGGACCTTCTGCGGGTCCAGGCCCTGGACCCGCTGGAGCAACTCCGCCTGCGCGAGACCGAGTTTCGCCTCGGGGTGGCCGGGGTCCTCGGCGAGGACGTTCTTGTAGGCCTGGGCCGCGCCGCCGAGGTCACCGGCGTCCAGCGCCTGCGCCGCCGCGTTGAGCAGCGACTCGTGCGGACCGGCCGCCGGGGCCTGCTGCGGCGCCTGGCCGCCCGGCTCGGCGTCCGGATCGACGGTGAGACCGGTCAGGCCGAAGCGCTCCTCGGCGACCTGCACCAACTGGTCGAGCGTCTCCCGGATCTGTGCCTCGCCCGCCGCCCCCTGGAAGAGGGGCAGCGCCTGCCCGGCGACCACCGCGAAGACCGCGGGGATCCCCTGGACACCGAACTGCTGCATCAGCATCTGGTTGGCGTCGACGTCGATCTTGGCGAGGAGGAAGCGCCCGTTGTACTCGACGGCCAGCCGCTCCAGGACGGGGCTCAGCTGCTTGCAGGGCTGGCACCACTCGGCCCAGAAGTCGATGACGACCGGCACCTCGGCGGAGCGCTGCAGGACATCGCGTTCGAAGGTGGCCTCGTCGGCGTCGATGACGAGGTCGGCGGGCGACACGGCCCCCGCCCCGCCTTCGCGGGCCGCTTGGGCGCGCGCCTGCTCCGCCTTCGCCTTGGCCTCCTGGGCCGCCTTCACCGCGGCGAGGTCGACGACTCCGCTCATGGACATGTTCCGTGGCTGCATGCGTCTATCCTCCCCCGTTCCGCGTGTCTGAGTGAAAACGACCGGATGAACCGGACCGTGCCGGGCGCCTGGTCCCCACCGGGCGCCGGATTCTGATGGTCCGTGCTGTGTGCCGGCCGTGCGTGATGACTGCGTGTGCTGCGTGCGTGATGCTCTTGTGGTCGTCGCTCGCGGGGGCTGCGGCCCCGCTTTCGCTACGACCCGTAGCGTAATGGCACGGCGTGCCTCCGCGAAACCGTCTCCCGGTGATCTCCCTCACGGCCACACAGGACCCGCCGGTTTCCCGCCCGTTCAAGGCCGTGAGGCCGCCCGGTTATGGTCGGGGGATGCAGAGCCGCACCCCGCCCGCCCGCGCCGGCCGCCCGCGCAGCGCCGCCGCGGACACGGCCATCCTGGCCGCCACCCGTGCGGCCCTGGTCGAGCTGGGCTGGTCGAAGCTCACCCTGTCAGACGTGGCAACCCGCGCCGGGGTTGCGAAGACGACGCTGTACCGCCGCTGGGCGGGCAAGAACGAACTGGTCGTCGACGCCGTGGCCGAACTCTTCGACGAACTGCGGCTGCCCGACCTCGGCAGCCTGGCGGCCGACATCGAGGGCGTGGTCCTCCAGTTCGCGGCGATCCTCGCCCGCCCCGAGGCCAGGAGCGGTCTGATGGCCGTGGTCGCCGAGTCGACCCGCGACGACGCCCTGCGCGAACGGATCCGCGGCTCCATCGTGGAGCGGCAGAAACGTCTGGTCCTGGAGGGCCGGGCGCGGGCCCAGGCCCGCGGCGAACTGCCCCCGGAGACGGACCCCGGGGAAGCCGCACGCACGGCCGACCTGATCTTCGACGTCGTCGCGGGCGCGGTCGTCCACCGCACCCTGGTCAGCGCGGAACCGGCGGACGAGGAGTGGGTGCGCAGTTTCACGCGGGTGCTGTTGCTGGGGCTGGGGGCCGCGTCCTCGTGACGGCGGGGCGGGCGCCCGCCCCGCCGCCGCGTCCTCGTGACCGCGGCGGCCCCGGGCGCCCTGCCACCGCGTCCCGGTGACCGCGGCTCCGGACGCCGCGCCGCCGCTGCCCGCCGCCCACGGCCGCCCCGCCGTCTCAGAACCCGGCCGGCTCCGTGTACACCCCCCACTCGTCCCGCAGCACCCCGCAGATCTCGCCGAGCGTCGCCTCGGCGCGTACGGCCCGGAGCATCGGCTCGATCATGTTGGCCCCCGAGCGCGCGGCGGCCAGCATGGCGTCCAGCGAGCCGCGCACCGCCGCGTCGTCCCGGCCGCTGCGGCGCGCCCCGAGCGCCCGCACCTGCTCCCGCTCCACCTCGTGGCTGACCCGCAGTATCTCCAGGTCCCCGGTGACGGAACCGGTGGCCGTGTTGACGCCGACGACCCGCTTGTCGCCCTTCTCCAGCGCCTGCTGGTAGCGGAACGCGGACTCGGCGATCTCGCCCGTGAACCAGCCGTCCTCGATGCCCCGCAGGATGCCGGAGGTGACCGGCCCGATCGGGTGCTGCCCGTCGGGGTGGGCGCGCAGGCCGCGCTCCTTGATCTGGTCGAAGATCTTCTCGGCGTCCGCCTCGATCCGGTCCGTCAGCTGCTCGACGTACCAGGATCCGCCCAGCGGGTCGGCGACGTTGGCGACGCCGGTCTCCTCCATCAGCACCTGCTGGGTGCGCAGCGCGATCTCGGCGGCCTGCTCGCTGGGCAGCGCGAGGGTCTCGTCGAGGGCGTTGGTGTGCAGGGAGTTGGTACCGCCGAGCACGGCCGCGAGCGCCTCGACGGCGGTGCGGACGACGTTGTTGTACGGCTGCTGGGCGGTGAGCGAGACACCGGCGGTCTGGGTGTGGAAGCGCAGCCACTGCGCCTTGTCGGACCGCGCGCCGTACACGTCGCGCATCCAGCGGGCCCAGATGCGGCGCGCCGCGCGGAACTTGGCGATCTCCTCGAAGAAGTCGACGTGCGCGTCGAAGAAGAAGGACAGGCCGGGCGCGAAGACGTCGACGTCCAGGCCGCGGCTGAGGCCCAGCTCGACGTAGCCGAAGCCGTCCGCGAGGGTGTACGCCAGCTCCTGCGCGGCCGTGGCCCCGGCCTCGCGGATGTGGTAGCCCGAGACGGACAGCGGCTTGTAGGCGGGGATGTTCGAGGCGCAGTGCTCCATCAGGTCGCCGATGAGGCGCAGGTGCGGCTCGGGCTGGAAGAGCCACTCCTTCTGGGCGATGTACTCCTTGAAGATGTCGGTCTGGAGCGTGCCGTTGAGGACGGCGGGGTCCACGCCCTGGCGTTCGGCGGCGACCAGGTACATGCAGAAGACGGGCACGGCGGGCCCGCTGATCGTCATCGAGGTGGTGACGTCGCCGAGCGGGATGTCCCGGAAGAGGACCTCCATGTCGGCGGCGGAGTCGATGGCCACCCCGCAGTGGCCGACCTCGCCGAGCGAGCGCGGGTCGTCGGAGTCGCGGCCCATGAGCGTGGGCATGTCGAAGGCGACCGACAGTCCGCCGCCGCCCGCGGCGAGGATCATCTTGTAGCGCTCGTTGGTCTGCTCGGCGTTGCCGAACCCGGCGAACTGGCGGATGGTCCAGGTCCGCCCGCGGTAGCCGGTCGGGTACAGCCCGCGGGTGAAGGGGTACTCACCGGGCCAGCCGATCCGCTCGAAACCCTCGTACGTGTCCCCCGGTCGTGGTCCGTAGACCGGCTCCACGGGATCACCGGAGAGCGTGGTGAAGTCCGCATCGCGCTTGCGCGCGGCGTCGTACCGGGCCTGCCAGCGGCGGCGGCCCTCTTCGATGGCGTCAGCGTCCATGCTCCAAATTTACTAGGACGTCCTAGTAAATGTCGACGGCTGACCGCCGTACGCGTGCGGTACGGCGGTGCGGTTACGCTTCGGCGACGGCCGGGGCGCGGTCGGTGACCTTGGCCTCCAGCTCGCGGCTGATCCGGCGCTCGACGAAGAAGGCGGCGGTGGGCACGGTCCCGGCGAGCAGCACCCACAGCTGCTTGGCCACCGGCCACTTCGCCTTGGAGCCCAGGTCGAAGGCGACGACGAGGTAGATGACGTAGAGCCAGCCGTGTGCGATGCCGATCACGGTGGTGAACTTCGCCGCCCCGTCGATCTGGAAACCGTACTTGGCGATGACGCCGAGGGTCAGCAGGACCAGCAGCACGCCGGTGACGTAGGCCATGACGCGGTAGCGGGTCAGCACGCTCTTCTTCATGGAGTCGAGCGTAACCGCCCGTTCCGGGAGATCTTGCCCCGGGTCGCGCTGTCCGCGGCCGGCGCGTCAGTCCTCGTCGAAGTCGTGCGCCGCCACCCGCAGGGGCCGCAGCATCGCGAAGATCTCCGCGCACTCCTCGGCGTCATAGGCGCCCAGGCCGAAGTCCATCGCCATCAGGTCGCGGGTGGCCGACTCGACGACCTCGCGGCCCTTGTCGGTGATGACGGCGAGAGTGCCGCGGCCGTCGTTGGGGTTGGGGCGCTTGGCCACCAGGCCCGACCGCACCAGGCGGTCCACGGTGTTCGTCACGGACGTCGGATGCACCATGAGCCGCTCGCCGATCTTGGACATCGGCAGCTCGCCGGCCTTGGAGAAGGTGAGCAGCACCAGGGCCTCGTAGCGCGCGAACGTGAGCCCGTACGGCTTGACCACCGCGTCGACCTCGGCGAGCAGGATCTGGTGCGCGCGCATGATGGAGGTGATCGCCCCCATGGACGGCACGCTTCCCCACCGCTGCTTCCAGAGCTCGTCGGCGCGTGCGATGGGGTCGAAGGGGAGACTGAGGGGCTTCGGCACGGCATCAGACCCTACCCGCCGGTCATATCGCGCTCAGCCCTGTCTCGCCTTTCGGTCTCCGGGGCGCCTGGCGGGGCGGGCGCGGTGCGCCGGGCGGCGCCGGCCAGCAGGACGCAGGACACCGTGCCCAGCGCCCCGGCCCCCGCGACCGTCGCGCGCACCCCGGCGAACTCGGCCGCGACGCCCGCAAGCGCCATGCCCACACCCTGCACGGTCATGAGCCCGGCCGTGAGCAGGGTCATCGCCCGCCCGCGCAGTCCCTCGGCCACGGCGGCGACGAACCACTGGTCCAGGCCCAGCGTGTACGCCGACCCGGCGCCGGAGACGAGCAGCAGGAGGAGCGAGACGGGCAGGCCGGGGTCGAGGGCGTAGCCGAGATACGGGAGCAGGGCGAGGCTGACCAGCGGCAGGGCGATGCGTTCCCGGGCGGCGGGCAGCAGCCGGGAGCCCGCGTACAGCTCGCCCGCCACGGTGCCGACGGGCAGCGCGCACATCAGCAGCCCGAGCCCGGTGGATCCGGCGCCGAGCGCGGCGGCGTACGGCGCCGCCAGGGCCTCGGGGACCACGGCGAACATGGGCGGCACCCAGAACAGCAGGAGCAGGACGCGGATCCTGCGGTCGGCGAGCACCTGCCGGGCGCCGCGCAGCGAGTCGCCGACCAGCGCGCCGGACTTCCCGGTGCGCGCGGGGCGGCGCCGGGTGCCGAGGCGGAGCAGGGCGGCCGAGGCGAGGAAGGTGGCCACGGTGATCAGCAGGGCGTGCCGGGGGCTCACCGCGGTGAGCAGCAGCCCGCCGAGGCCGTAGCCGGCGAGCAGCGCGCTCTGCGAGACGATCCGCAGCAGGGAGCGGCCGAGGACGAACAGGTCGCCGTCGCCGAGGATGTCGGCGAGGGTGGCCATGCGGGTGCCCTGGAACACCGGTGAGACGAGGGCGAGGGCGCATCGCAGCGCGAGCAGGACACCGATGTGCGCCCCCGGCGCGACCATGGGGAGCACGCACGCCGCGCACACCAGGTCACACGTCACCAGGACCCGGCGGGCCGGGAAGCGGTCGGCGAGGCCGGCCAGGAGCGTGCCGCCGACGACGTAGGGCAGGAAGCCGAGCGCGAAGGTGAGGGCGCTGACCAGGGGCGAGCCGGTGAGGTCGTAGACGAGGACGGACAGGGCGAGCTCACTGACGATCACGCCGAGCAGGGAAAGGGCGTGGGCGGCGAAGACCGCCCGGAACTCGGGGACGGCGAAGACCCGGGCGTAGCGCTGGTGCATGCACGGCAGCGTGCGGGCGGTCCGGCGCGGGCCCTAGTCTTTCGGCGACAGCCGAATCTTCCTCGTCCGTGGGGTGCGCATGCCGTTCCGTCTGCGTTTCGGCGACGACGACCTGCTGCGGTGCCGGTTCGCCCTGTCGCCGTTGTGGGAGACCCAGGAGGCGGTGCGGACGCTGGGGCGGCCGGACCGGCACGGGTACCACCCGCACTGGCTGCGGCGCATCGGGGAGACCGCCCGCGGGCTGGATCTGGCGCCGCTGTGGCTGCTCATGCCGCGGCGCGGGCACAGCCCGGACTTCCTGGGGCCGCCGCCGCTCGGTCCGGCGGCGACGTTCGAGGAGGAGATCGCGGCGGTGCGGGCGGCCGATCCGGTGGCGGCCCGGGAGGACCTGGCGCGGGCGCTGGCGGACACGCCGGGCGCGCTGCGCTCGCCCCAGGGGCGGGCGCTGCTCGCCGATCCGGCGCGGGCGGTGCGGGAACTCGCCGCCCTGCTGGAGGCCGCGTGGAGCGTGCTGGTGGAGCCGGAGTGGCCGCGATTGCGGGCGCTGCTGGAGGCCGACATCGCCTTCCACTCGCGGCGGCTGGCCGAGGTCGGGCTGGAGGCGCTGCTGCCCGAGCTGGACCGGCGGCTGGCCTGGGACGGGCGGACGCTGACCGTGGACTGGCACGGCGAGCACGGGCGCGATCTGGACGGGCAGGGGCTGGTGCTGATGCCGAGCGTGTTCTCGTGGCCGGAGGTGATCAGCGGCTTCGAACCGCCGTGGCAGCCGACGCTGGTCTATCCGGCGCGGGGCCTGGCAGGGCTGTGGAGCGAGCCGGGCGCGGCGGGGACGCGGGCGCTGGTACGGCTACTCGGGCGCGGGCGGGCCGCGGTGCTGGCCGCGCTGACGGACCCCGCGACGACGTCGGACCTGGCGCACCGGCTCGCTCTGGCCCCCTCGTCGGTGTCCGCGCATCTGACGGTGCTGCGGGACGCGGGGCTGCTCACGGCGCGGCGGTACGGGCACCGGGTGCTGTACGAACGGACACCGCTGGGGATGGCACTGGCCACGTCCGGCGGGTGAGGGGGCGCGTCCGGTGGGCGAGGGGCGTGGGCGGGCGGCGGCGCGTGGGGAGCCTATCCGCGGGCGAGGGGCACGGACGGCCGACGGGGTATGCCGCCGGGGGCAGCGGGCGAGGAGGCAGGGGCGGCCGGTGAGGCGCGGACCACGCACCCCGCAGGCGAACGCACGGACGGCCGGAGGGAGCGCCGCCGGGGGCAGCGGACGAGGGGCAGGGGCGGCCGGTGAGGCGCGGGCCCGGGCGGCGGGCGAGGGAGCGCAGGCCATCGGCGAGGCGGGGACGCGCACCCGGCAGGCGGACGCACGGACGGCAGGCGGGAGCACAGCCGGGGGCAGCAGGCGAGGGAGTACGGGCCGTCGGCGAGGAGTGCGGCCGGGGGTGGGCGCACCGGTGCCGCCGCCCTCGGCGGAGTGGAAGGCCGTCCGGAGTGGCCTGCGTCCGAGCAGCCACTCCGGAAGGCCGTCCGGGGCGGTCGCACCGCTGCTGACGCCCCCGGCGAGGTGAACGGCCGGCGGAGTGCACGGCGACGGCCGAGTGCGCGGCGACGACGGAGTGCACGGCGCCGGCGAAGGACACGGCGCCGGCGGGCTACTCCCCCGCCAGGTGCCGTTCGACCGTCTCCACCTTGGCCGTGAGGCCGTTCGTCACGCCCGGGCGGATGTCCGCCTTGAGTACGAGGGAGACGCGGGGGGCACGGGCCTCCACCGCGGCCACGGCGCGCCCGACCACGTCCATGACCTCGTCCCACTCACCCTCGATCGAGGTGAACATGGCGTCGGTGCGGTTGGGCAGGCCGGACTCGCGGACCACGCGGACGGCGTCGGCGACGTACTCGCCCACGTCCTCCCCGACGCCCAGCGGGGTCACCGAGAAGGCGACGATCACGCGTTCACCACTCCTTCGCGGCGGGCGCGGGAGGCGATGACCGCGTCCTCGGCCTCGCGCTTCAGCTTGCGCTCGGCGAAGAAGCCGCCGGTGGGCAGGACCGACAGGACGAAGTAGAGGGCGGCGGTCTTCAGCGGCCACTTGGTGCGGTTCCAGGCGTCGGCCCAGAAGATCACGTAGAGGACGAAGAGGACGCCGTGGATCGAGCCCATCGCGGGCACCGCGTTGAAGTCGGTGGTCCGCTTCAGGACCGAGCAGACCAGCAGGAGGATGAAGCTGACCGCCTCGGGGGCGGAGACCAGGCGGAGGCGGCGGAGGGCGGTGGCGGTCTTGATGTCCACAGGTCACCTTCGGTGGGAGAGACACGGGGGCTGCGGCCGGGTTTGTGAACGCAGGCACAAAGTTTCGTCCATTGTGGCAAACCGGCTCGGGTCCCGGCCCCTAGGGGGGCGCTCAGGGGCGGTCTCCACCCGTGGGTCCTGTCTTCTCCTCCCCCTTCGCCGCTACCTTCAGTGCGTGGCGATGTTCCGACTGCAAGGCAGCAAGGTGCTCGCCGTCGACATGACCGGGGACGCCGTGAAGGCGAAGAACGGCTCGATGGTCGCGTACGACGGGCAGATGGCCTTCAAGAAGCTGACAGGTGGCGGTGAGGGCCTGCGCGGGATGGTGACGCGGCGGCTCACCGGTGAGCAGATGACCGTGATGGAGGTGCGGGGGCAGGGGACCTGCTGGTTCGCGGACCGGGCGTCCGAGATCAATCTCGTCCGGCTCCAGGGGGACAAGCTGTACGTGGAGTCGAGCAATCTGCTCGCGACGGACGCGGGGCTGCGGACGGGCACGACCTTCACGGGTCTGCGCGGCGCCTCCCAGGGCAACGGGCTGTTCACGACCACCGTCGAGGGCAGCGGGCAGGCGGCGATCATGTCGGACGGGCCCGCCGTGGTACTGCGGGTGAGCGCGCCGTACCCGCTGACCGTCGACCCCGGCGCGTACATCGCGCACCAGGGGAACCTGCGGCAGACGTTCCAGTCCGGCGTGACCTTCCGCACCTTCCTCGGCGAGGGCGGCGGGGAGGCCTTCCAGATCCGCTTCGAGGGGGACGGTCTGGTGTACGTCCAGCCGAGCGAGCGGAACACGATCGCGGGGGACGTGTGAGATGACCTTCCGTGAGATCAACTCGAAGATGGTCGAGGCCACGCTGGTGCCGGGGCAGCGGCTGTTCAGCCAGCGGGGCGCGATGCTGGCGTACCGGGGGGACGTCTCCTTCACCCCGAACATCCAGGGCGGTCAGGGGGGACTGATGTCCATGATCGGGCGCCGCGTCGCGGGCGAGGCGACGCCCCTGATGACCGTGGAGGGCAGCGGCACGGTCTTCTTCGGGCACGGCGGGCACCACATCCAGGTGATCGGCCTGTCCGGCGACACGCTGTACGTGGAGGCGGACCGGCTGCTCGCCTTCGAGGGCACGCTCCAGCAGGGCACGATGTTCATGGGCTCGCAGGGCGGGGTCATGGGCATGGTGCGCGGTCAGGTGACGGGCCAGGGGCTGTTCACGACCACCCTGAAGGGGCACGGCGCGGTGGCGGTCATGGCGCACGGCGGGGTCCTGGAGATCCCCATCACCCCGCAGCGCCCGGTCCACGTCGACCCGCAGGCCTACGTCGCCCATCACGGTGACGTCCGCAACAAGCTGTCGACCGCGCTGGGCTGGCGGGACATGGTGGGCCGGGGGTCGGGGGAGGCGTTCCAGCTGGAGCTGAGCGGCAGCGGCATGGTCTACGTCCAGGCGTCGGAGGAGAAGCTGTGAGCGCGTACGGAACGCCCGGCGCCGGGCCCGTGGTGTACGACCCGATGACGCTGCCGGCCGACGACAACGTCAACCACTACACCTTCTGCGTGGAGCTGAAGGGCAGCCAGTGGTTCCTGCAGAAGGGGAAGATGATCGCCTACTACGGGGCGATCGAGTTCAACGGCTTCGGGCACGGGCGGCTGGACCGTCTGGTGCGGACGTCGTTCCATTCGCCTCTGCACGCCGCGGACTGGGTGGTGGCGGAGGGCTCGGGCAAGATGCTCCTCGCCGACCGGGCCTTCGATGTGAACTCCTACGACCTGGACGACGGCAATCTGACCATTCGCTCGGGCAACTTGCTTGCTTTTCAGCCAAGTCTCGCGCTGAAGCAGTCGATCGTGCCGGGCTTCCTGACGCTGATCGGAACCGGGAAGTTCGTGGCCGCGTCGAACGGACCGGTGGTCTTCATGGAACCCCCGATCCGCGTGGACCCCCAGGCGCTCGTCGGCTGGGCCGACTGCCCCTCCCCCTGCCATCACTACGACCACGGGTACCTGACCGGGGTCCTGGGCGGTCTACGTGCGATGACGGGGCTCGGCGGGGCCGCCGGGGAGGAGCACCAGTTCGAGTTCGTGGGGGCCGGCACGGTGCTGCTCCAGTCGACGGAGGCCCTGATGGCCGAGCAGGCCGTCGGAGCCCCTCCGGACGAGCCCGGGGTGCCCGGCGGGTCGGGTTCCGGGGGCCACGGACAGCAGGCCGGCGCACCGCGTCTTCCCGGACAGCTGGGCGACCTCCAGCGTCGCTTCGGGCTGTGAGCGGTAGTCTGCGGAGTGTGACGGCTCGAACGCGTGCGCGCCGTCACGCCACCCCTCACTAGTTCGCCTTTCAACTTCTTAGGTAGACTTCATTCATGGAGACCGAGACGGCCACGCGCTGGCTGACCGATGCGGAGCAGTGCGCCTGGCGCACCCACCTGGAGGTCAACAGGCTGTTGACGTACCAGCTCGAGAAGGACCTGCAGCCGTTCGGCCTGACGATGAACGACTACGAGATCCTGGTGAACCTCTCCGAGTCGGAGGACGTACGGATGCGGATGAGCGACCTCGCGTCCGCCACCCTCCAGTCCAAGAGCCGCCTCTCGCACCAGATCACCCGTATGGAGAACGCGGACCTGGTGCGCCGGGAGAACTGCGAGTCCGACCGCCGCGGGCTGTACGCCGTCCTCACCGAGCACGGCATGGAGACGATGCGGAAGGTCGCCCCGCACCACGTGGCGTCCGTACGGCGGCACTTCATCGACCTGCTGGACCCGGAGGCACTGACGGAGCTGGACAAGTCCCTGAAGCCCATCGCGGAGCACCTGCGAGGCCAACGGGGCCGCCCGTAGCGGCACACCGCCACCCGCCCGGGGCCGGGCGCCCCTGCCGGGACGGACGAGGACAGCGGTCCCGCCCGGGCCCCGGCCCGTCCCGGCAGGCCCCGGCCCGTCCCGGCGGCCATCGACGCCTTCCGGCGGGAACCGACGCCCCGGCCGCGAGCGCTCCGGGCGATCCCTCCCCCGTCGCGCTCACCCCCGGCCGGGGGCGGGTCAGCGCTCGGTCAGGCCCGCCACCAGTTCGTCGGCCGCTCGGTACGGGTCCAGTTCGCCCGTGACGATGCGTTCGGACAGGGCGCTCAGGCGGCGGTCGCCGTGCAGGTCGCCGATGCGTTCGCGCAGGGCGGTGACGGCGATGGTCTCCACCTCGCGAGCCGCGCGGGCGCGGCGGCGTTCGGTGAGGACGCCCCGCTCCTCCATCCAAGCGCGGTGCTTCTCCAGGGCCTCGACGACCTCGTCGATGCCCTCGGCGCGGGCCGCCACCGTCTTCACGATGGGCGGGCGCCAGTCGCCGGGGCCGCGGGCCTCGCCGAGGCCCAGCATGTGGTTCAGCTCGCGGGCGGTGGCGTCCGCGCCGTCCCGGTCGGCCTTGTTGACGACGTAGACGTCACCGATCTCCAGGATTCCGGCCTTGGCCGCCTGGATGCCGTCGCCCATGCCGGGGGCGAGGAGGACGACGCTGGTGTCCGCCTGGGAGGCGATCTCCACCTCCGACTGGCCGACGCCGACCGTCTCCACCAGGATCACGTCGCAGCCCGCCGCGTCCAGCACCCGGATCGCCTGCGGCGCGGCCCACGCGAGGCCGCCGAGGTGGCCGCGGGTCGCCATGGAGCGGATGTAGACGCCGGGGTCGGAGGCGTGCTCCGACATGCGGACCCGGTCGCCGAGCAGCGCGCCGCCGGAGAAGGGCGAGGACGGGTCGACGGCGAGCACGCCGACCCGCCTGCCCTGCTTGCGGTACGCCGTCACCAGCGCGGAGGTGGAGGTCGACTTGCCGACCCCCGGCGAGCCGGTGAGGCCGACGACGTAGGCGTTGCCGGTCAGCGGGGCGAGGGCCGCCATGACCTCCCGCAGCTGCGGGGACGCCCCCTCCACCAGGGAGATCAGCCGGGCAACGGCCCGAGGCCGGCCGTCCCTGGCCTGGGCCACCAGAGAGGAGACGTCCTGCATAACAGCTCCGTTCACGTGTTCCGCGTACGACGCTTTCGAACGTACGGGGAGAGGTCGGTCGGGGGATACCCCGCTCACCGGCCGGTCCGGCCGGACTCCAGGACCGGGCGCCTCAGGCCCTGGGGACCCGGACGATCAGCGCGTCGCCCTGGCCGCCGCCGCCGCACAGCGCCGCCGCGCCGACGCCGCCGCCCCGCCGCTTCAGTTCCAGCGCCAGGTGCAGCACGAGACGGGCGCCGGACATCCCGATCGGGTGACCCAGGGCGATCGCGCCGCCGTTCACGTTCACCCTTTCCGTGGATACGCCGAGGTCCTTCATTGACTGCACGGCGACGGCGGCGAAGGCCTCGTTGATCTCGACGAGGTCGAGGTCGGAGACCTCCAGGCCCTCCTTCTTCAGGGCGTGCAGGATCGCGTTGGACGGCTGGGACTGCAGGGAGTTGTCGGGGCCCGCCACATTGCCGTGGGCACCGATCTCGGCGATCCAGTCCAGGCCCAGCTCCTCGGCCTTGGCCCGGCTCATCACGACCACCGCGGCGGCGCCGTCGGAGATCTGCGAGGAGGAACCGGCGGTGATCGTGCCGTCCCTGGTGAAGGCGGGCCGCAGCTTGGCCAGCGACTCGGCCGTGGTGTCGCCGCGGATGCCCTCGTCCTTGCTGAACAGCACCGGGTCGCCCTTGCGCTGCGGGATCTCCACCGGGGTGATCTCGGCCTCGAAGACGCCGTTCTTCTGGGCGGCGGCGGCGCGCTGGTGGGACAGGGCGGCGATCTCGTCCTGCTCGGCGCGGCCGATGCCCAGGCGGCTGTTGTGCTTCTCCGTCGACTCGCCCATGGCGATGTTCTCGAAGGCGTCGGTCAGACCGTCGTACGCCATCGCGTCGAGCATCTCCACCGCGCCGTACTTGAACCCCTCGCGGGACTTCGGCAGCAGGTGGGGGGCGTTGGTCATGGACTCCTGACCACCGGCCACGACGATGTCGAACTCACCCGCGCGGATGAGCTGGTCGGCCAGCGCGATCGCGTCGAGGCCCGAGAGGCACACCTTGTTGATCGTGAGCGCCGGGACGCTCATCGGGATGCCCGCCTTCACGGCGGCCTGCCGGGCCGGGATCTGCCCCGCGCCGGCCTGCAGCACCTGGCCCATGATCACGTACTGCACCTGGTCGCCCCCGATGCCCGCACGGTCCAGGGCCGCCTTGATCGCGAAACCGCCCAGATCCGCGCCGGAGAACGACTTGAGCGAGCCGAGCAGCCGGCCCATGGGTGTACGCGCGCCGGCGACGATCACCGAGCCGGCCGTACCGGAATTTCCAGAAGACATGAGCTGCGATTCCCCTTACCGGCCTGCGCGGCCGAGGAGTGAACGAGGGTTTACTTCGAATGTACTGAGCGGCGGTCGGCCCCGTCATCGGGCCGTCGGTGTGATCGCGCGCACGTTGCGTAACCACCCCGCTCGCGCTGCACTGAGACCATGCTGACGCGAATCGACCACATCGGGATCGCCTGCCACGACCTCGACGCGACCGTCGAGTTCTACCGGGCCACCTACGGCTTCGAGGTGTTCCACACCGAGGTCAACGAGGAGCAGGGCGTGCGCGAGGCCATGCTCAAGATCAACGCGACGTCCGACGGCGGCGCCTCCTACCTCCAGCTCCTGGAACCGACCCGCGAGGACTCCGCCGTCGGGAAATGGCTCGCGAAGAACGGGGAGGGCGTCCACCACATCGCCTTCGGCACCGCGGACGTCGACGCGGAGGCAGCGGACATCCGGGACAAGGGCGTACGCGTCCTGTACGAGGAGCCGCGACGCGGCTCCATGGGGTCACGGATCACCTTCCTGCACCCCAAGGACTGCCATGGCGTCCTCACAGAACTGGTCACTTCGGCGCCCGCCGAGTCGGCCGAGCACTGACCGACGTACATAAGGGCCGGTAGGGTTGGGGGCGATCGTCCCCGACAACGGGGCGGTCCGGTCGTGCCGTCGAGGATGGCAGGACCGCCGGGGTCCGGGTTTCGGGGGACGAGCGACGGGGCAGCAGCCCATGCTCCGCCGTTGATCTGACACCATTCCCCCGGGGGCCCCGTTCGGCGGATGGACGGAGCTCGTTTGGACAGGCTTGCGACCAGGGGACGGATGGGACCGCGCAGTGCGGGGCTACGAACGCCAGGAGCGAGAGCCGGCGGCTGACGTCGACCACCTCTCTCGGTTCGAGGCCGAGATGGAGCGGCTGAAGACCGAGCGGGAAAAGGCGATCCAGCACGCCGAGGACCTCGGCTACCAGGTCGAGGTGCTGCGCGCCAAGCTGCACGAGGCGCGCCGCACCATCATGACCCGGCCCGCCTACGACAGCGCGGACATCGGTTACCAGGCCGAGCAGTTGCTGCGCCAGGCGCAGGTGCAGGCCGACCAGATCCGCGCCGACGCCGAGCGCGAGCTGAGCCAGGCCCGGGCGCAGACCCAGCGCATCCTCCAGGAGCACGCCGAACAGGCCGCCCAGCTCCAGGCAGAGCTGCACCAGGAGGCGGTGTCCCGGCGCCAGCAGCTCGACCAGGAGCTGGCCGAGCGCCGGCAGACCGTCGAGTCGCACGTCAACGAGAACGTCGCCTGGGCCGAGCAGCTGCGTGCCCGCACCGAGCAGCAGGCCCGCCGCCTCCTGGACGAGTCCCGCACCGAGGCCGAGCAGGCCATGGCCGCCGCGCGCGCCGAGGCCGAGCGGCTGACCGCCGAGGCCCGGCAGCGGCTGCGCGGCGAGGCCGAGTCGGCGCGCGCCGAGGCCGAGCAGATCCTGCGCCGCGCCCGCACCGACGCCGAACGCCTGCTCACCGCGGCCTCCACCCAGGCCCAGGAGGCGACCGACCACGCCGAGCGGCTGCGCAGCTCCACGGCCAGCGAGTCGGACGCCGCCCGTCGGCAGAGCGCCGAGCTGAGCCGGGCCGCCGAGCAGCGGATGACCGAGGCCGAGGAGGCGCTGCGCAAGGCGCAGAGCGAGGCCGAGAAGCTGGTCACCGAGGCCAAGGAGAGCGCCGCGAAGGCGCTGGCGAGCGCCGAGTCGGCCAACGAGCAGCGCACCCGCACGGCCAAGGAGCAGGTCGCCCGGCTGGTCGAGGAGGCCACCAAGGAGGCCGAGAGCACGAAGTCCGAGGCCGAGCAGCTGGTCGCGGACGCCCGCGCCGAGGCGGAGAAGATCGTCGCCGAGGCCTCGGAGAAGGCCCGCAGCGTCACCGCGGAGGAGACGGCCACCCAGCTGTCCAAGGCGGCGAAGACCGCCGAGGACGTGCTGAACAAGGCGTCCGAGGACGCCAAGAAGACCACGAAGGCCGCGTCCGAGGAGGCCGAGCGGATCCGTTCGGAGGCGGAGGCCGAGGCCGACCGGCTGCGTGCCGAGGCGCACGACATCGCCGAGCAGCTCAAGGGCGCCGCGAAGGACGACACCAAGGAGTACCGCGCCAAGACGGTCGAGCTGCAGGAGGAGGCGCGCCGGCTGCGCGGCGAGGCCGAGCAGCTGCGCTCCGACGCGGTCGCCGAGGGCGAGAAGATCCGCGCGGAGGCCCGGCGCGAGGCCGTGGCGCAGATCGAGGAGGCGGCGAAGTCCGCCGAGGAGCTGCTGGCCAAGGCCAAGGCGGACGCGGACGAGCTGCGCGGGAGCGCGACGGCCGACAGCGAGAAGGTACGCACGGAGGCCATCGAGCGCGCCACCGCGCTGCGCCGGCAGGCCGAGGAGACCCTGGAGCGCGCCCGCGGCGAGGCCGAGCGGCACCGCGCGGAGGCCGACGAGCACGCCGAGTCGGTACGGGCGGACGCCGAGCGGGCCGCGACGGAGCTGCGCGAGGAGACCGAGCGGGCGCTGGCGGCCCGGCAGAGCGAGGCCACCGAGGAGCTGACCCGGCTGCACACGGAGGCCGAGGAGCGCCTCGCCGCCGCCGAGCAGGCCCTCACCGACGCCCGTGAGCAGGGCGAACGGATCCGCCGCGAGGCCACCGAGGAGGCCGAGCGGCTGCGGAGCGAGGCGGCCGAGCGGATCCGCACGCTGCAGCAGCAGGCGGAGGCGGAGGCCGAGCGGCTGCGCGACGAGGCCGCCGCGGACGCGTCGGCGTCCCGCGCGGAGGGCGAGGCGGTCGCCGTCCGGCTGCGGTCGGAGGCCGCGGCCGAGGCGGAGCGGCTCAGGACGGAGGCCCAGGAGACCGCCGACCGGGTCCGCGCCGAGGCGCAGGCCGCCGCGGAGCGGCTGGGCGCGGAGGCGTCCGAGACGCTGGACGCCGCCCGCGAGGAGGCCGCCCGGCGCCGCCGCGAGGCCGAGGAACTGCTCGGTTCCGCGCGCCAGGAGGCGGGCCAGGAGCGGGAGCGGGCGCGCGAGCAGAGCGAGGAGCTGCTGGCTTCGGCGCGCAGGCGGGTGGAGGAGGCGCAGGCCGAGGCCGTCCGGCTGGTGGAGGAGGCCGACCGGCGCGCCACCGAGATGGTGTCGGCCGCCGAGCAGCACGCGCAGCAGGTACGGGACTCCGTGGCCGGGCTGCACGAGCAGGCGCAGGAGGAGATCGCCGGGCTGCGTTCGGCCGCCGAGCACTCCGCGGACCGTACGAAGCGGGAGGCCGAACAGGAGGCGGACCGGGTCCGCGCCGACGCCTACGCCGAGCGGGAGCGGGCGAGCGAGGACGCGGCACGGCTGCGGCGCGAGGCGGGCGAGGAGACCGGGGCCGCCAAGGCGCTCGCCGAGCGCACGGTGTCCGAGGCGATCGCGGAGGCCGAGCGGATCCGTACGGACGTCGCCGAGCACGCGCAGCGGGTGCGCACCGAGGCCTCCGACACGATCGCGCAGGCCGAGCAGGCCGCCGCGCGCACGCGTGCGGACGCCCGGGACGACGCGAACCGGATCCGTTCGGACGCGGCGACCCAGGCGGACACGCTGATCTCCGAGGCGCGTTCGGAGGCGGAGCGGCTGCAGACGGAGACGGCCGCGGAGGCCGACCGGCTGCGCGCGGACACGATCGCCGAGACGGACCGGCTGCGGGCCGACACGGTCGCCGAGACCGACCTGCTGCGCACGGAGACGGCCGCCGAGGCCGAGCGGGTGCGGACCGAGGCGCTCGCCGAGGCCGAGCGGGTGCGGGCGCAGTCCGTCGCCACGGCGGAGAAGCTGATCTCGGACGCCACCGGGGACGCGGAGCGGCTGCGGGCCGAGGCCGCCGAGACGGTCGGCTCGGCGCAGTCCCGCGCGGAGCGGATCCGCACCGAGTCCGACCGGGTGAAGGCGGAGGCGGCGGCGGAGGCCGAGCGGCTGGTGACGGCGGCCCGTGAGGAGGCCGAGCGGACCCTGGACGAGGCACGCCAGGACGCCAACAAGCGGCGTTCGGAGGCGGCCGAGCAGGTCGACAGGCTCATCACCGAGACCACGGCCGAGGCCGACAAGCTGCTCACCGAGGCGCAGGGGAACGCGGTCAAGACCAAGGCGGACGCGGAGTCCCAGGCCGACACGATGGTGGGCGCGGCCCGCCAGGAGGCCGAGAGGATCCTGGCGGAGGCGACGGTCCAGGGCAACACGGCGGTGGAGAAGGCCCGTACGGACGCGGACGAGCTGCTCGTCGGGGCCCGCCGGGACGCCACGCAGATCCGTGAGCGCGCCGAGGAGCTGCGCGAGCGCCTCACCTCGGAGATCGAGGAACTGCACGAGCGGGCCCGCCGCGAGGCCGCCGAGACGATGAAGTCGACCGGCGACCGCTGCGACGCGCTGATCAAGGCCGCCGAGGAGCAGTTGGGCAAGGCGCAGGCGAAGGCCAAGGAGATCGTCTCGGACGCCAACTCCGAGGCGGGCAAGGTGCGCATCGCCGCGGTCAAGAAGGCCGAGGGGCTGCTGAAGGAGGCCGAGCAGAAGAAGGCGAAGCTCGTCAAGGAGGCCGAGGAGCTGAAGGCGGAGGCGGTCCAGGAGGCGCGGCGCACGGTCGAGGAGGGCAAGCGCGAGCTGGAGATCCTGGTGCGCCGGCGCGAGGACATCAACGCCGAGATCTCGCGGGTCCAGGACGTGCTGGAGGCGCTGGAGTCCTTCGAGGCACCGTCGTCCGGGAAGGACACCGGAGTCAGGACGGGCGCGACGGTGGGTGCGCCGCGTTCGGGCGGGAAGTCGTCAGAGGGGTAGTCAGAAGGTTAGCCTTCTGGGTGGATTAGGGGCCTCACGGGGGAGCTTCCGAAGGCTCCGCCGGGGTACTTGGCAAGCGCTCGGGCGGTCCGCCACTCAAAAGAGGTGTCATTCTCCAGATCAAACACGTATCCGCTCGATGACACACCGCTTCGGCCCCTAGGATTCGACCTATCACCTCACCGGTCTCATTCGACAGGAACCCCATGAGCGACACTTCCCCCTACGGCTTCGAGCATGTGCGGCGTGGGTACGACCGCGCTCAGGTGGACGATTACATCGCCAGGCTCGACTCAGACCTCGCCGACGCCCGCGCCCAGACCAAGATGCTGGAGAAGCGCATCGAGGAGCTCCACCTCGAGACGCAGAGCGCCCAGGCCCAGATCACCGACGCCGAACCGTCGTACGCGGGTCTCGGCGCCCGGGTCGAGAAGATCCTCCGCCTCGCCGAGGAGGAGGCGAAGGATCTGCGTGAGGAGGCCGCGCGCGCGGCTGAGCAGCACCGTGAGCTGGCCGAGGCGTCGGCCCAGCAGGTCCGCAACGACGCCGAGTCCTTCGCCGCGGAGCGCAAGGCCAGGGCCGAGGACGAGGGCATCCGGATCGTCGAGAAGGCCAAGAGCGACGCCTCCCAGCTGCGCAGCGAGGCGCAGAAGGACGCGCAGTCCAAGCGGGAGGAGGCGGACGCCCTCTTCGAGGAGACCCGCGCCAAGGCCGCGCAGGCCGCCGCCGACTTCGAGACGAACCTGGCCAAGCGCCGCGAGCAGTCCGAGCGTGACCTGACGCTCCGCCAGCAGAAGGCGGAGAAGCGGCTCGCGGAGATCGAGCACCGCGCCGAGCAGCTGCGCCTGGAGGCGGAGAAGCTGCGCACGGACGCCGAGCGCCGCGCCCGCCAGACCGTGGAGACGGCGCAGCGTCAGGCCGAGGACATCGTGGCCGACGCCAACGCCAAGGCGGACCGCATCCGTTCGGAGTCCGAGCGCGAGCTGGCGGCGCTGACCAACCGCCGCGACTCGATCAACGCCCAGCTGACGAACGTCCGCGAGATGCTGGCGACCCTGACCGGTGCCGCGGTGGCCGCCGCGGGCACCCCGGCCGAGGACGAGCCGGTCTCCCGCGGGGTCCCCGCGCAGCAGACCCGGTAAGCAAGCACGGGGAAGTGGGCCCGGTCGGAGCACACGCGTCACGGACCGATGATCGCCGAGCCCCCCGCCGCCTTCCGGTGGCGGGGGGCTCGGCGCACCCTTAGCGTGGCCGCATGATCGAGCTGGCGGGCCTGACCAAGCGCTACGGCGAGAAGGTCGCGGTCGACGACCTCACGTTCACGGTGCGGCCGGGCACCGTCACCGGGTTCCTGGGGCCCAACGGTGCCGGGAAGTCCACGACCATGCGGATGATCCTGGGCCTGGACCATCCCACCGGCGGGGACGTGCGCATCGACGGCCGGCACTACCACGAGCTGCGGGACCCGCTGACGTACATCGGTGCGCTGCTGGACGCCAAGGCCGTGCACGGTGGGCGCAGCGCGTACAACCACCTGCTGTGCCTGGCGCAGAGCAACGGGATCCCCACCCGCCGGGTGCACGAGGTGCTGGAGACGGTGGGTCTGACGGCGGTCGCGCGGAAGAAGGCGAAGGGGTTCTCGCTCGGCATGAGCCAGCGCCTCGGCATCGCGGGGGCGCTCCTCGGCGATCCGCGGATCCTGATGTTCGACGAACCGGTCAACGGGCTCGACCCGGAGGGCATCCACTGGATCCGCAGCCTGATGCAGTCGCTGGCCGCCCAGGGCCGTACGGTCTTCGTCTCCTCCCATCTGATGAGCGAGATGGCGCTGACCGCCGACCATCTCGTGGTCATCGGGCAGGGGCGGCTGCTCGCGGACACCTCGATGGCCGACTTCATCGCACGCAACGCGCGCTCCTGCGTCCGGGTGCGCACCCCCGACCGCGAGCGGCTGCTGGAGGCGCTGCACGGGGCCGGGATCCAGGTCGCCCAGGCCGGGGACGGGGCGCTGGAGGTGGACGGCGGCAGCTCCGAGGAGATCGGGGAGCTGGCCGCGCGCAGCCAGGTGGTGCTGCACGAGCTGAGTACCCGGCAGTCCTCCCTGGAGGAGGCGTTCATGCGGCTGACCGCCTCCTCGGTGGAGTACCACGCGCACGCGGAGCCGGCCGGGCGGCCCTGGGGCGTGGACTGGAACAGCAGGACGGCGGCGGATCCGGCGGGGTTCGAGGAGAGCGCGGCACGGACGACGGTGGAGGGCTGAGGCATGGCGGCGACCCAGGTCATCCGGTCCGAATGGACCAAGATCCGGTCGGTGGCGTCGACCGTGTGGACCCTGTCCCTGGCGGCGGTGGTCACCATCGCCCTCGGCATGCTGATCTCGGGCCTGACCCGGAGCGAGTTCGGGAACATGCCCGCGCGCGAGCGGCTCTCCTTCGACCCCACCTTCGTCAGTTTCGCGGGCATGACCCTCGGTCAGCTGGCGATGATCGTCTTCGGGGTCCTGGTGGTGTCCAACGAGTACAGCACCGGCCTGATCCGCACGTCGCTGGCCGCGGTCCCCCGGCGCGGGGCCTTCCTGGCGAGCAAGGTGGCCGTCGCGGCCCTCCTGGCCCTGCTCGTCGGCATGGCCACCAGCTTCGCCGCGTTCTTCCTCGGGCAGGCGATGCTCGGCTCGCTGCGGACCTCGCTGGACGCGCCGGGTGTGCTGCGCGCGGTGATCGGCGGCGGGCTGTACATGACCCTGATCGCGGTGTTCTCGATGGCCGTCGCCGTGATGCTGCGCTCGCCGATGCTGTCCCTGGGCATCCTGATGCCGTTCTTCTTCCTGATCTCCAACATCCTCGGCAATGTCTCGGCGACGAAGAAGATCGGCCAGTACCTGCCCGACCAGGCGGGCAGCCGCATCCTGCGGGTGATCCCCCGCGTCGGCGACGACACCCCCTACGGTCCCTGGGGCGGTCTCGGCATCATGGCGCTGTGGGTGCTCGCGGCGCTCGCGGTCGGCTACGCGCTGCTGCGCAAGCGGGACGCCTGAGGGCGTATCCCCGCAGATCAGGACGTACCAGCCCCACACGCCTTTACTTTCTTTTGGCCGGAACCGTCAGCGCCCGGATATCCTCCTAAGCCTTACGGGGGCGTGCGCCCCGCTGTCCTGAACCTCGGGACGGCTACCTTCCGATGGGACCGGAGCATGATCGAGGCAGTCGGCCTGACCAAGCGCTACGGCGCCAAGACCGCCGTGGACAACCTCTCCTTCCAGGTGCGGCCCGGTGCCGTGACCGGCTTCCTCGGGCCGAACGGCTCGGGCAAGTCGACGACCATGCGGATGATCCTCGGCCTGGACAACCCCACCGCGGGCACGGTGACGATCGGCGGCTACCCGTACCGCAGACTGCCCAACGCCCCGCGCCAGGTGGGCGCCCTGCTGGACGCCAAGGCGGTGCACGGCGGCCGGAGCGCCCGCAACCACCTGCTGTCCCTGGCCCAGCTGTCGGGCATCCCGGCCCGCCGCGTCGACGAGGTGCTGGGCGTGGTCGGCCTTCAGGAGGTGGCCCGCCGGCGTTCGAAGGGGTTCTCGCTCGGCATGGGGCAGCGGCTCGGCATCGCGGCGGCGCTGCTGGGCGACCCGCAGGTGCTGCTGTTCGACGAGCCGGTCAACGGCCTCGACCCCGAGGGCATCCTCTGGGTGCGGAACCTGATGAAGGCGCTGGCCGCCGAGGGACGGACCGTGTTCGTCTCCAGTCACCTGATGAGCGAGATGGCGCTGACCGCGGACCATCTGATCGTCATCGGGCGCGGCCGACTGCTCGCCGACATGAGTGTGACGGACTTCATCTCCGCCAACTCCGCCGACTTCGCCCGGGTCCGCACCCCCGACACCGACTCTCAGCAGCGGGAGAAGCTGTCCTCCGCGCTGACCGAGGCGGGCGGGCAGGTGCTGCCCGAGCAGGACGGCGCGCTGCGCGTGACCGGCCTGCCGCTGCCCCGCATCAGCGACCTCGCGCACGAGGCGGGCGTACGGCTGTGGGAGCTGTCGCCGCACCAGGCCTCGCTGGAGGAGGCGTACATGCGGATGACGCAGGCGGTGGTCGACTACCGCTCGACGACCGACGAGAAGGCCGGCCTGATGCAGCCGCTGCCGCCCGGTACCCAGCCGCCGGTGCCGGTGCCGGGCCAGGGCCAGCCCGGCTGGTACGCCCCGCCACCGCCGCAGGCGCAGCCCGGCGCGGGCGCGCCCAACCCCTACGCGCAGGCCGCCCCGGCCTCCCCCGCAAGTGACCTCACCAAGTCCGAGGACGCCCGATGAGCACGCCGCAGACTCCGATGCCGCCGGCCGCACAGCCCGCCTGGGAGGCGGGGGCCGCTTCTCCGCACCCCGGTTACACCTCGCCGATCCCCGTCGTCCGCACGCACCTGGGGCACGCCCTCGCCTCCGAGTGGACGAAGATCAAGTCGGTGCGCTCCACACTGTGGACCCTGGGGGTGTTCGTCGTCCTCGTGATCGGGATCGGGCTGCTGACCGGCGGGGTGGTCGCCCACTCCTCCAGCGACCTGTCCGGTAACGAGAACGCGCTGACGCTGGGCTTCTTCGGCGTGCTCCTGGGCAGCATCTGCATCATCACGCTGGGCGTGCTGACCACGGCCTCCGAGTACGGCACCGGCATGATCCGCACCACGATGACCGCGTGCCCCACGCGGGGACGGGTGCTGGCGGCCAAGGCGCTGGTGTTCTTCCTGCTCTCCTTCGTCATCACCCTGGCGTGCACGGCGGTGGTCGCGCTCGCGCAGTCGGCGATGCTCGAGGGCAGCGGCGCGCGCCGGCCGTCCGGCGGCGAGTGGTTCAAGGCGACGGTCGGCGTCAGCCTCTACCTGGCGCTGCTGGGGCTGATCTCGCTGCTCATCGGTTCGGTGCTGCGGCACTCGGCGGGCGCCATCACCATCATGATCGGCGTCGTGCTCGCTCCGCTGGTCATCGCGCTGTTCATGTTCACGCGGTCGCTGGAGCCGGTGCGCACCGCCCTGTTCGAGTACTCCATCCCGAACCAGCTGGGCGTCTTCTACTCCAGCTCGCTGAGCGATTCCGGCCCGTCGGGCTGGGACCCGCTGTGGATCATGCTGGGTGTGACGGCCGCCTTCGGCGCCGGCGCGTGGGCGCTGCTGCGGGAGCGGGACGTGTAGGTCCGCGGACCCTGGGGGCCGTGGAGGCCCGGCTTTCAGAACTTCGGCGCGTTACGGGACCGCTGCACCCGCGTGGTGCGGCGGTCCTTCGCGTTCCAGCAGGACTTGTGCCAGTGCCGGCGGTCGTCCACCCCGGCGTACTCGGGCCAGGCCACCACGTGCGGGACGCCCGGACCGATCATCTGGTCGCAGCCGGGGCAGCGGTACGTCTTGCCCGCCGCGCCGGCGCCCGCGACATGGCGCACGCTCCACTCCTCGCCCTGCCAGCTCTCGGTGGACTGCCAGCCCCCGTAGCGACTCGCCGCGTCGTCCTCGGCGCTCCGGCCGGACGAGCCAGGACCCTTGGGGCGGTTGCGACGCGGGGACACGGGACACCTCACCGGTTCTGCGGAAGGACGGGGTCCGTCCAGCGTACGCGGCGCCGCCGGGCGGACGCGCAAGGAACCGGATTGCCTGCCGAACCGCACAAGTCGCTCTCCGGAACGGTCAATTCCGCAGACAATCCGGAAATCCCTCCGCCAGGCCGTGACCTCGGCACGTGTCGTGCGGTTATGCCCGGTGGGGGAGCTCCGCGTCGGAGCCGAGGAAGCAGGAAGAGCGATGCGCGTAGGAAGTTTCGTGTTGGCGGCCCAGTTCCCCGGGCAGGGCCAAGGGGAGGCGCTGCACCGCGCGGTCCGGACGGCCGAGGTCACCGAGGAGGCCGGCCTGGACGCGGTCTGGCTCGCCGAGCACCACTTCGTACCGTACGGGACGTGCCCGTCGGCCATCACCCTGGCCGCGCTGCTGCTCGGCCGCACCCGCCGGCTGCGGGTGGGGACGGCGGTGAGCGTGCTGCCCACCGCCCATCCGGTCGCCCTGGGCGAACAGGCCGCCCTGCTGCACGTGACGAGCGGCGGCCGGTTCTCGCTGGGCGTGGGCCGTGGCGGTCCGTGGGTCGACCTGGAGGTCTTCGGGACGGGCCTCGCGGCGTACGAGACGGGGTTCCCCGAATCACTCGATCTGCTGGTGCGCTGGCTGCGCGAGCCGTCGGTGTCGGCCTGCGGCGACCGGTTCGGCTTCCGCGAGGTCGCCGTCGTGCCCCGCCCCGCCGAGGCGCTGACCGATGCCCCGGGCCCCGAGGTCGTCGTCGCCTGCACCTCACCGGCGAGCGTCCGGCTGGCCGCCGAGCGCGGGTTGCCGATGCTGCTCGGGATGCACGTCGGCGACGAGGAGAAGGCGGAGATGATCGCCCTGTGGCGGCGCAGCGCACGAGCCGCCGGGCACCCGGCCGAGGCGATCCGGGACGCGGCCCATGTCTCGGCCGGGGTCTGCCAGATCGCCGACCGGCGCGCGGACGCGGAGGAGACCCTGCTGAAGGCGATGCCGGGCTGGCTGAAACAGGGCCTGGACGCCCATGTCACGGTGGACGGCCGCAGCCGCCGGATGCGCGACCCGCTGGCCTACACGGAGCTGCTGTGCGGACTGCACCCCGTGGGCACGCCGAGGCTGTGCGCGGACCGGCTCGCCGCGACCTTCGAGCGCACCGGCATCTCGCGCTTCGCCCTGCTCGTCGAAGGCTCCGGCGACCTGGCGGCGACGGAGGAGACCGTACGACGGCTCGGCGCCGAGGTACTCCCCCACCTCCGCTGACCCGTGCCGCCCCGGGCGGGCCTGCCGCCCCGGCCCTCCATGCACCTCCCGCGGGCGGGGCGGCAGACCGGCGACCAGGTCCTCCCGTCTGGATCACGCCGGTTCGCGGGGTGGCGATCCGGCCCGATCCAGACGGAAGATCCTGCCCCCCTCAGCAGTCCCGGAGCTCCGGCGACTGGTTGAGCAGCTGACTGCGCACCGACGTGAAGCGGGACAGCCGCTCGTCGGCCGAGGCGTCCAGCGGGAACACCGCGACCCGGTGGCAGTTCTGGAAAGCCAGCCGCACACCGAAGTGCCGCTGCAGCGCGCCGCGTATGGCATCACTCGCGAGCGCACGCAGCAGCTGACCGCGCGCCTGCTCGTCCGGCGGGGGCGTCTGGTTGTCGGCGAATTCTCCGCCGTCCACCTTCAGCTGGGCCACCAGGGAGCTGATCATCTCCCACGCATAGGGCAGGGAGGTCCGGACGCAGTCGACGAAAGCTGCTTCGTCGACCTCGCCTCGCTCGGCCTGTTCGAGTAGGGCCGGTGAGACGTCGAGCGACATGGGTTCTCCTCTCGCACCCCCGACCAGCAGGGGTTGCCGGACAGATGAGGGAGTTCGCGATACCGAACACGGTGAGTACACACCTCGCAACCTCCCGTTCCTACGGTAGGCAACGAAACGAGGGCTTACCAGGCGAATGCGAGGACCGGCCGGTCGAGTTGGGCACACAATCGGCCACAAGTGAACACGGGTGATCCAGGGAAAAATGGGACGGCCCCCGGCGGAGCCTCCCTGGGGCGCGAGCGGAGCAGGACGGGCGAATCGCGTACGGCACGGTGCGTCGAGTAGCGTTGCGGACCATGCGTCTCGTCATCGCCCGGTGCTCCGTCGACTATGCGGGCCGGCTCACCGCCCACCTCCCGTCGGCTCCCCGTCTGATCCTGGTCAAGGCCGACGGCAGCGTCTCGATCCACGCGGACGACCGCGCCTACAAGCCCCTGAACTGGATGTCGCCGCCGTGCACGCTGAAGGAGGGCGCGGGCGACGAGGAAGGCGTCTGGACGGTCGTCAACAAGGCGGGCGAGAAGCTCATCATCACGATGGAGGAGATCCTCCACGACTCCTCGCACGAACTCGGCGTGGACCCGGGGCTGATCAAGGACGGCGTGGAAGCGCACCTCCAGGAACTCCTCGCCGACCGCATCGACACCCTCGGTGAGGGCTACACGCTCATCCGGCGCGAGTACATGACGGCCATCGGCCCGGTGGACATCCTGTGCCGGGACGGTGCCGGGCAGACGGTCGCCGTCGAGATCAAGCGGCGCGGCGAGATCGACGGGGTGGAGCAACTCACCCGCTACCTGGAGCTGTTGAACCGCGATCCGCACCTCGCGCCGGTGCGCGGTGTCTTCGCCGCGCAGGAGATCAAGCCGCAGGCCCGGGTCCTCGCGACCGACCGCGGCATCGGCTGCCAGGTGCTGGACTACGACGCGCTGCGCGGCATCGAGGACGACAAGCTGCGGCTGTTCTGAGGCCGGCGCCCCTTCGCGCACGGGGGCCCGGACCGGCTCGGCCGGTCCGGGCCCCCGTGCGTGTGCCGCGCGGCCCGCTCGCTCAGGTCGCCGTGCCGTCCGGGGTGCCCGCTCCGCCGCTTACCGGGGCGGCGGCCGAGCCGCTGGTGGTGACGGGGGCGTCGGAGGGGGCGGGGCGGCTCGCCGAGTTGGTCGTGGACGGGCTGAGGGTCGACGACCCGGTCGGGTCCGGCGTGGTCGGCGTGGACGGGTCGGTCGGTGTGCCCGGCGTCGACGGCTCGCCGGTCGGACCGCTGGGCTTGCCCGTGGGCGTGCGGGGCGGGCTCGGGTGTGTGGGAGGAGGGGTGTCCGAGGTGCCGCCCGACTCGGACGGCGTCGGCGGGTCACCGCCGTCCGTGCCGCCGCCCGTGCCCTTCGTGGAACTCGCGCCCGGGGTGGGAGCGTCCGGGCCGGCCGGCCGCGTCGGGTCGTCCGAGGTGCCGTAGGTCCCGTCGGGGCCCGGGTCCGTGGGGCGGGCGGTCCCGCTGCCGGTGTCGCCGACGGTGCCCGCGCCGCCGCTGCCGTCCTGCGGGGTGTCGGCCCCCGGCCCGCCGTCGTCGGTGCCCTGGCTCGCCGGCGGGTTGCCGCCGACCTGGCCGGAGGGGTCGTCGGCGTCGCTGTGGGAGGTGGCGCCGAGCGTCACCACCGTGCCGAGGACGGCCGCGAGCAGCACGCCCGCGCCCGCCGCCACGAGGTTGCGCCGGGCGAAGTTCTTCAAGCCGGCCCGGTGCCCGCCCGGGGCGCCGGGGCCCGGCGTGGCCGCCTTCGGGGACGTCACGGGCAGACCGGCGGCCGAGGGCCGGTAGGTGACCTGGGTGGCCGGCGCCTCCGCGGCCGGCGGCTGGAGCGGCGGGAAGGCGGCAGGGGCCGCCCCGAACGCGGAGACCGACTCCTCGCCCCTGGTGTCCGGCGCCTCCTCCGCCGCCGGGGCGCCCGGTGCCGCGACGGCGCCGAGGCCCGGTGCGGTGCCGGAGCGGTCGGTGACCAGGGCGAGCGCGCGGCGGCCCGCGACGGTGCCGCGCCGGTCGGAGAGGGCGCCGCGCAGGCCGATGGAGGCCTCCAGCTCGGCGCGGGCCCGGTCGAGCAGTCCGCCGCAGAGCGCGAGGATGCCGAGTTCGTGGTGGAAGTAGGCCTGCTCGGCGACCTCACCGGCGAGCCGGGAGGCCTCGGTGCCGAAGCGCAGCGCCCGCTCCCACGCGCCCCAGGCCAGTGCGGCGGCGAAGGCGGGCGCGGCGGCGCGGGCGAGCTGTACGGCGGTGCTCTCCTCGTCCTCGCCGGGCGGGGTGGCCAGGGGCACGAGCACGGCAAGCGCGGCGAGGACGGCGTCGGCCTCGGCGGTGACCCGCTCGGGCGTCACGGAGGGGTGGCCGGCCCACCAGGCGTAGTGCCGGGCCGCGGCGCGCGCCTGTTCCTCGGCGTCTTCGGCGTATCCGGCGGCCTCCAGCTGCGTGAGGACCCCGGCGGCGAGCCGGTGGCGGGAGCCGACCGGGGAGACCAGGCCGCAGCCCGCCAGTTCGCCGAGCGCGGCGTCGGCGTGGGTGTCGCCGATCAGCGCGGGCAGGTGGGCCTGGTGGGGCACCTCGCCGCCGAGCGCGACGGCGAAGCGCAGCGTGGCGCGGGCGGAGGCGCTGAGCCGGGAGGCGAGCAGCGGGGCGGGTGCGGCGGCCTCACCGAGCGAGGGCAGGGGAACGTCGTCGCCGTCGCCGCTCGTGAACGGGGCGTCCGCGGGCGGGGCGTCGGCGAAGACGCCGAACTCCTCGACGGCACCGGCGCCGGCCCGCAGCCGGTCGCGCTGGCGCAGCAGGGCGCCGGCCTGGACGAAGCGCAGGGGCAGGCCCTCGGACTCGAACCAGAGGTCACCCGCCCAGTTGGCCTCCTCCTCGGTGAGGACCCGGCCCACGCAGCGCTCGATGAGTTCGACGCCGCCGGCCCGGTCGAGGCCGGCGAGGAAGACCTCTTCGAGGGCGGAATCAGCGGAGGGGGCAGGCACGTCGGGGGTGGCGGCGACCAGGAAGGCGCACTCGGGGGTGGCGTCGAGCAGTTCGTCGAGGGCGGTGCCGCCGAGTTCGCTGTCGTCGATGACGACGACGGCGCCGATCTCGCGGACGTGCTCCAGGAGTTCGTCGCGTCCGGGGCGGTGCAGGGGCGCGCCGTACACGGCGTGGAAGAGGTCGTGCAGCAGGTCGCCTGCGGTGCGGCGGTGGCCGTTGAGCCGGACGACGCCGTCGGGCGCGAGGTCCGCGCAGTCCTGGGCGACGACGTCGAGGAGACTGGTGCGGCCGGAGCCGCCGGGTCCCGTGAGGCGTACGGAACGGCCGCGGGACAACAGCCGTACCAGCCGCTCGCGTTCGTCCTGGCGCTCCAGGAGCGCAGCGGGGGCCGGGGCCGGGCCGGGCGGGACGGGCGGCTTGGCGGCGCGGTCGGCATCGGCGCGGGCGGCCGGCGTGTGCCTGCGCGGGGGGCCGGGGAGTTCCCCGGGCGGGCAGGCCTCTATCTCGCTGCCGTCCACGGGGTTGACGGTGAGCAGGAAGTCGCCGGTGACGACGCGTGCCGTGCGGGCCGGGGCGGTGGCGTGCGGCGGGAAGTCGGCGGCGAGGGGTTCCCTGGGCGGGCGCCGGTCCGGGGCGGGGCCGTCGCCGGCCGGGCCCATGTCCTCGGGCTCCCGGGTGTTCGGGTCCATGGGTTCCACAGGTTCCAAGCCCCCCAGAGGCGTCGTGTGCTGCTGGTCCAGCCCTCCCGGCCGTGTGCCGCACTCCGCGCTGTCGCTCCTGGTCCGGGCCCGCTCGAGGGTTGCGAGGCAGCGGGCGACCGAACCCTAAACCCTCGCACAGTATCTACGACAGGCCGGGGTGCCGCGCGGCCCGAGACGTCACGGTCTCGTGAGGATTGCGTGTGACGTACGCTTCCGTGCCGTGCGCCCGGGTCGGACGTACGCTTCCGTGCCCTCCGCCCGGGTCACACGCGGGGCAGGGACTCCACGCCGATGCCGCCCTCGATGGCGAGGATGCGGTGCAGACGGGTGGCCACCAGCAGGCGCTGCATCTGCGTCGGCACGCCGCGCAGCACCAGCCGCCGGCCGCAGCGGCCGGCGCGCCGGTGAGCGCCCATGATCACGCCGAGGCCGGTGGCGTCCCAGGAGTCGAGCCCGGACAGGTCGAGGACCAGGTCGCCCGCGCCGTCGTCCACGGCCGAGTGCAGGACCGTACGGGCGTCCGCCGCGGTGCGGACGTCGAGGCGGCCCCCGACGACCACCTCGGCGTGGTCGCCCCTGATGTACATATGCGCTCCCCGGGAATGCGGTGGCGTGCTCCGTGTGACGGTTGGCTGTGCAACGTCTGACTGCTTGTGTGGCGGTGCGGTTGCTGTCTGTGGGGGAACCGATACCGAATTCACCCCGAAGGGTGATGCCGGTGCCCCCGCAGCGGTGTCAGTGCTTGTAGAAGCCCTGCCCGCTCTTGCGTCCGATGTCACCGGCGTCAACCATCCGGCGCATCAGCTCCGGCGGAGCGAACTTCTCGTCCTGGGTCTCGGTGTAGATGTTGCCCGCGGCGTGCAGCAGGATGTCGACGCCGGTGAGGTCGGCGGTGGCGAGCGGGCCCATGGCGTGGCCGAAGCCCAGCTTGCAGGCGAGGTCGATGTCCTCGGCGGTGGCGACGCCCGACTCGTACAGCTTGGTCGCCTCGACGACGAGGGCGGTGATGAGCCGGGTGGTCACGAAGCCGGCCACGTCGCGGTTGACGACGATGCAGGTCTTGCCGACGGACTCGGCGAACTCCCGTGCCGTGGCGAGGGCTTCGTCACTCGTCTTGTAGCCGCGGACCAGCTCTACGAGCTGCATCATCGGCACCGGCGAGAAGAAGTGCACGCCGACGACGCGCTCCGGGCGCCCGGTCACGGCCGCGATCTTGGTGATCGGGATGGCGGAGGTGTTGGAGGCGAGCACGGTGTCCTCGCGCACGAGCTTGTCGAGAGTGCGGAAGATCTCGTGCTTGACCTCCAGCTTCTCGAAGACGGCCTCGACGACGACGTCCGCGTCGGCCGCCGCGTCCAGGTCGGTGGTCGGGGTGATCCGCGCGAGGGCGGCCTCCGCGTCCTGGGCCGCCAGCTTGCCCTTGCTCACGAACTTGTCGTACGAGGCCTTGATGCCGTCGGTGCCGCGCTTGAGCGCCTCGTCGGTGACGTCCCGCAGGACGACGTCCCAGCCCGCCTGCGCGGAGACCTGGGCGATGCCGGACCCCATGAGACCGGCTCCGATGACGGCGAGCTTGCGTGCCACTGAGACTCCCCTTGTGTACGACTGCTGTGACGACTGCTGGGACCACTGCCGTGACGCCTGCTGGTGAACGGCCGCGCCGGCGTCCGCGCGCGCGGCGGAAGGGCCGCTTTCACGCTCTTTGCGCATGCCTCTCGGCGGACACTAGCGCTAGCGCGGCGCTGTGTGACCGGTAAGTAACGCGCGTCACGTCTCAATTGACGGACATCACACCGGCAGGGGTCACTACGCGCCTCGGACGGCGTAGTTGAGCACCTTCTCGCTCAACAGGTCCGCCATGTCGTCGAGGAGATCGAGGACCTCCCGGGACACCTCCCCGGGCGGCCTCTCCTTGAGCATCTCGCGGCCGACGACGGCCATGACGGTGCCGTGGAGCCAGCTGATCTGACCGGCCATCAGGCCCGGCAGCGGGTCGTCGTCCGCCGCGCCGGTCTCCTCCCGCAGGGCCTGCTCCAGGTTGGCCTGCACCTCCTGGGCGACGGCCCAGAGCCGGGAGCGCAGCGCGGGCGCGGCCTCGATCACCCGCATGAAGGGGACGTAGCCGGGGAACAGCCCGATGCGCGGCGAGACCGCCTCGACCTCCGCGCGCAGTTCGCGCAGCACGGCGCGGGCGGCGGACTCCCCCGGGTCCCGGCCGCGCACCCAGCGGGCGAGCCGGTCGACCACGCCGCTGGAGCGGTCGAGGAAGAGGTCCTCCTTGGCGGGGAAGTAGTTGTAGACGGTGTTGACGGAGACGTTCGCCGCGTCGGCGATCTCCGCGACCGTGACGGCGTCGAAGCCGCGCTCGACGAACAGGCCGGTGGCGACGTCCGAGATGTACTGCCTGGTCTGCCGCTTCTTCCGCTCCCTGAGCCCCTCTGCCATGGGGGGAATCCTAGCCTCCCCGAAGCCCTTTCTGGTGGTCCTGGATTTTTGGAGACATTGCAAAATTTAAGAGTCTCTGTTTTTCTGTCGGCATGACACCAGCAGTCATCGGCGCGGCCGGACTGGCCCGCACCTTCCAGACGAAACGCGGCCCGGTCCAGGCCGTGCGCGGCATCGACCTGACCGTCCGCGAGGGCGAGATCCTGGGCTTCCTCGGCCCCAACGGGGCGGGCAAGACGACCACCCTGCGGATGCTCACCACCTTGCTGTCCCCCACCGGTGGCACCGCCACCGTGGCGGGCTGCGACCTGGCCACCGACCCGGTCGGGGTACGGCTCGCCTGCGGCTACGTGGCGCAGTCCGGCGGGGTCGACGGCCAGATCACGGTGCGGGAGGAACTGGTCACCCAGGGCCGGATGTACCGGCTGACGAAGTCCGGGGCCGTCGAGCGCGCCGCGGAACTGGCGCGCGACCTCGGCCTGACCGACCTGCTCGACCGCAGGACGTCCGCGCTCTCCGGCGGCCAGCGCCGCCGGCTGGACATCGCGATGGCCCTCACCCACCGCCCGCGCGTGCTCTTCCTCGACGAACCGACCACGGGCCTGGACCCCGGCAGCCGCGCCGACCTGTGGGACCTGGTGCGCCGGCTGCGCGACGAGCAGGGCACGACCGTCTTCCTGACCACCCACTACCTCGACGAGGCGGACGCCCTCTCCGACCGGCTGGTCATCGTCGACCGGGGCGTGGTCGTCGCGGAGGGCACGCCGAGCGCGCTCAAGCTGGAGTACGGCGGCTCGCTCGACGCCTCCCTCCAGGACACCTTCCTCGCCGTCACCGGCCGCGGCCCCTCCCCCGCCGCCGACACCGCCCCCGCCGCCGTCTAGGCCCCATCGAGGACACCTGATGCTTCTCCACGACACGGCCCTCATCTACGGCCGCTACCTGCGTCAGTCCCTGCGCTCGCGCTTCGCGCTGCTCTTCGGCGTGCTGACGCCCCTGCTCTACCTGCTCTTCTTCGGGCCGCTGCTCACCGGGCTGCCGCTGGGCGGCGGCGGCAGCTCCTGGCAGGTGCTCGTCCCCGGCCTGCTGCTCCAACTCGGCTTGTTCGGCGCCCTGTTCGCGGGTTTCACGATCATCATCGAGAAGGGGCAGGGCGTGGTGGAGCGGATGCGGGTGACCCCCGTCAGCCGGCTCGCGCTGCTGCTGGGCCGGGTGCTGCGCGACGCCACCGTCTTCGTCTTCCAGGCGGTGCTGCTGGTGCTGGCCGCCCTGGTGATGGGGCTGCGCGCGCCGCTGGCCGGCATCCTCATCGGCTTCGCGTTCGTCGCCCTGCTCACCCTCTCGCTCGCCTCGCTGTCCTACGCGATCGCGCTGAAGGCCGCCACTCCGCAGCAGTTCGGCCCGATGATCAACGCCGTGTCGATGCCGTCGATGCTGCTGTCCGGCCTGATGCTCCCGATGACCCTGGCACCGGCCTGGCTGGACGTGCTCTCGCACTTCGTCCCGTTCCGCTACCTGGTGGACGCGGTGCGCGACGCCTACGTCGGCTCGTACACCAGCGCGCACATGCTGTACGGCAGCGTGGCCGCCGTCGCCTTCGCCGCGCTGGCCGTGACCGTGGGCACACGGGTCTTCCGTACGACCGGGGCGTAACTACGCTGGTGCCATGGTCAAACTGACACGCATCTACACCCGGACCGGGGACAAGGGCACCACCGCCCTCGGCGACATGAGCCGGGTCGCCAAGACCGACCTGCGGATCTCGGCGTACGCCGACGCCAACGAGGCGAACGCCGTGATCGGCACCGCCATCGCGCTGGGCGGCCTGGACGCGGAGGTCGTCAAGGTCCTCACCCGCGTGCAGAACGACCTGTTCGACGTGGGTGCGGACCTGTCCACGCCCGTGGCCGAGAACCCGCAGTTCCCGCCGCTGCGGGTCGAGCAGTTCTACGTCGACCGGCTGGAGGCGGACTGCGACCGCTTCAACGCCGAACTCGACAAGCTGCGCTCCTTCATCCTTCCCGGCGGCACGCCCGGCGCGGCCCTGCTGCACCAGGCGTGCACGGTCGTCCGCCGGGCCGAGCGGTCCACCTGGGCCGCCCTGGAGGCGCACGGCGAGGCCATGAACCCGCTCACCGCGACCTACCTGAACCGGCTTTCGGACCTCCTGTTCATCCTGGCTCGGACGGCGAACAAGGAGACCGGCGACGTGCTGTGGGTGCCGGGCGGGGAGCGCTGAGCACGGGTCCCCCGCGCTGATCGCGCACCCCCCACCCGGCCGGTGTCCCGGCGGCCGGTGTCAGCGGTCGACGCCGCTCGTCGCGTCCCGGTCGGCCGCCGCCAGCGCGGACTGGGCGGCGTCCACCTTCTTGCGCATGTCCGCGTAGCCCGAGGACGCCGCGGTAGCGGCGGATCCGGAGACGGACGCCGAGGGCGTCGCGGAGGGCGCCGGCCTCGGGGTCGCCGCCGTGCGGCCGGCGCACCCGGCGGTGAGTCCCACCAGCAGGGCCGCCGCCACGAGTGCCGTCCGCCGGGCGCGCATCAGCCCGCCTTCTTCCCGTTGTCGTGGGCCTTGCACCAGGTCTGCACCGACGCCAGGTCCTTCTGCCGCTGCTCCAGGCTGTTCCGCAGCGACGTGCGCTGGTTCAGGCGGTCCTGGAGATAGGTGGCGATCGCGGTGTGGCCCGCCTTCTTCGCGTTGTCGACCCGCTTCTGGAGCCGGGCCACCGAGCCGCGCGTGCCGGCCCCGGCGTCCAGCCGCTTCAGGGCCTTCTCGATCCGCCGGTCGAGCTTGGGCACCCGCTTGCACAGGGCATGGGCCCCGTCGCCCTTCGGGGCGTGCGCGGGGCTGGTCGCGGCCTCGGCCGCCCCGGTGGTGCCCGCGAGGACCGCCGTCACGGCGAACCCCGTGAGCAGCATGCGCGTGCGTCGTCGTGCGTACATCTGCCTCTCCGTTCGTGTCCGGGACGGCTGGTGGTCCGTCCGTCGCGACGGAGGCTAGGGACGGTCCTTGGGGAAACTCTGTGACCGCCTCGCCCCGGCTGCCCGACCCGTCTGCGCCGTGCCGATCAGCCAGTCCCGCCGGCCAGGCAGGTCCCCGCCGCCCGAGGGCAGCCGCACTTCGAAGCGGGCCCCGGCGCCACCGGGGGCGTCCGTCACGGTGACGCCGCCCCGGTGCAGGGCAGCCTGCTGGGCGACGAGGGTCAGACCGAGGCCGGAGCCCGCGCTGTCCGGGCCGCGCTGGAACCGCTCGAAGATCCGTTCCCGGGCCGTGGGCGGTACGCCCGGCCCGTGGTCGTCGACCGTGATCACCACCTCGTCCCCCGCACCGCGCACGGACACGGCCACCCGTGCCCGGCCCCGCTCGTCCCGGCCGTGGACCAGGGCGTTGCCGATCAGATTGTCCAGCAGCAGCCGCAGCCCCGGCTCCCAGCCCTGCACGGTGCGTCCGGGAGGGGCGTGCAGGGTGATCTCGGCGTCCGGAGCGCGGCGGCGGGCATCGGCCACGGCCGCGTCGGCGACCTCCGAGAGGTCGACGGTGCGCAGCGCCTCCGCCTCCACCAGGTCGCCGCGCCCGAGCTCGCGCAGCATCACCAACAGGCCGAGCAGCCGGGCGTGTTCGCGGCGCAGGTCGGTGAGGACCTCGGTGCGGTCCGGCTCGGGCAGGCCGGGGTGGCCGGCGAGGATGTCGAGGTTGGTGCCCATGCTCATCAGCGGGGTGCGCAGTTCGTGCGCGGCGGCGGAGGAGAAGGAGCGGGCGGTGTCCAGGGCCTCGGCGGTCCGGGCGGCCTGTTGGTCGTAGCGGGCGAGGACGGTGGCGAGCGTGGCGGCGAGTTCGTCGATCTCGGTCACCCCGGTGGGGCGGTGTTCGGGCCGGGCGGCGGACGTACGCGGATCGAGTCCGGCGGTGCGGCGGGTGAGGCGGCGCAGCGGCGCGCTCGCGCCCGCGGCCAGGCCCCAGGCGAGCAGGCCGGACAGGGGCGCGGCGAGCAGCGCGGTGAGGACCACGCGCCGACGGACGGACTGCACCTGGGCCCGGTCGGCGGTGTCGGGCGAGAACACCCACAGGGTGCCGGTGACGACGGGACCTTCGACCTGCCGGGACAGCACGCGCCAACTGCGTCCGCCCGCGTGGACGGTGACGGGCCCCCGGGCCCGCGGGGGCAGCGGCACCGACGCGTCGGGCTGCGGTCCACCGCTGAAGACGGCGTCCGGCCCGACGACGCGTACGCCGACGTCGAGGGCGGCGCTGAACAGGTGCCGTTCCCTGGTGTCGGCGGCCTTGGGGCGGCCGTTCTCGGCGGCCCGCAGCAGGGCGCGGGCGTCGGGGGCGACGGCCGCGGCGCGCCGGCGAAGGTGGTCGTCCTCCACCCCGTGCAGGTCGCGGCCCACCAGGTGCAGCAGCAGCCAGCCGGAGGCGGCGACCAGCAGCGGGACGGTGCAGCCGACGGCGAGACCGATGCGGGTGGACAGCCTCACGGAGTGTCCCGCGCGTCCCGCGAGTCCCGCGGGTCGCGTGCGTCGCGGAGCACGAAGCCGACGCCGCGCACGGTGTGGACGAGCCGGGTCCGCCCGTCCGCCTCCAGCTTGCGCCGCAGATAGCTGACGAACGTGTCGACGGCGTCGGTGCGCACGTCGAAGTCGTAGCCCCACACCCGTTCCAGGAGCTGGTCGCGGGTGAGGACGAGTCCGGCGTTGCGGGCGAGGACCTGGAGCAGTTCGAACTCGCGCCGGGTCAGCTCCAGCGGCCGGCCGTCGCGCTCGGCGGTGCGGGCGGCGGGGTCGATCACCAGGCCGGCCACCCGCAGCACCTCGCGGCCGGTCGGCGGCCTGCGCCGCAGCAGTGCGCGCAGTCGCAGCACCAGTTCCTGCAGGGCGAACGGCTTGACGAGGTAGTCGTCACCGCCCGCCTGGAGCCCGGCGATCCGGTCGGCGGTCTCGTCGAGCGCGGAGAGCATCAGCACCGGCAGGTCCTGGCCGTCGGCGCGCAGCCGGGTGCACAGTTCGATGCCGCTCATGCCGGGCATCGACACGTCCAGCACCAGCACGTCCGGCGGTGCCTGCCCGATGGCGTCCAGCGCCTCGGCCCCGCCGCCCGCGCTGCGCACCGCGAACCCGCTCAGCCTGAGCCCGCGCTCCAGCGAACGGCGTATCGCCGCGTCGTCGTCGACGACCAGCACACCTCCTGGGCGTCCCGCCTCCGTCACTCGCCCTCCTCACCGCCCGGCCAGCGTACGACCCTCCTCGGTGGGGGCGTCTGGTGCCAGGCGTTTTCTTACTTGACTGTCCCCCTCCCTGAAGGGGAGGGGATTCCTGGCTCAGGCTGCCTCCCGGAGCGGCGCTCCGGGAGGTCTTGCGCCCTCGACACCAGCCGGGTCCAGAGCTGCCCGGACGAGCATCACACGCGCGGAGTTCTTGTCCCTCGGACAGACGGCTCCGCACGGGGTGCACGTGTAGGTACGCTCGGACAGCGGCAGTGCGTGCTGGGTTCTCGCTCCGCACGGTGCGCAGTCCATGGTGGTGTGCGCGGTGGGGCACCTCCCATGCCTTTCGGGCTATGGGGGAGCACCAGGCGTACGTCCCGGCCGTGTTTGCGGCCCATCTCGACAAGAGCCTGCTTGCCGGCGCCGATCGCGGCATCGGCCGCCTTGCGCGCCATGGTGAACCTGGGTACGCGCGTTCGGCGTTCGCCCGACCGCCGGCCCGGCGGTCGGGGCGCTCCGCGCCCCTGGGGAGCCGGTGCGGCGACGCTCCGCGTCGCCGACGTGGGACGTGATTCCTCCCCGGCGTGCACGCCGGGGCGTCCTCGCAAGAGATCGGTGAAGACGCACGTCAGTCGTCTGCTGGGCAAGCTGGAGCTGCGCAGTCGCGTACAAGCGGCGGTGACGGCAAAGGAGTTGGGGATCTGACCGAACCGGTGGTGCATTGGTCCAGACCTATTGACCTATGGTCCAGACCTTTCTACTCTCGCAGCACCGCGGGGCGTGAAGGCTCAGTCATGCCCCTGACATTCTCCCCCGACAAGGAGGCGCGCATGCGCTTCAGACACAGAGCCGCCGCGGGACTGGCGACCCTCGTGCTCCCCCTCGCCGGAATCGTCGGAATCTCGGGCCACGCCCAGGCCGCCGCCGACGCGGCGTCCAGCGCCACCGCCACCTTCACCAAGACCGGTGACTGGGGCAGCGGCTTCGGCGGATCCTGGACCGTCAAGAACACGGGCACCTCGGCGATCAGCTCCTGGACGGTGGAGTGGGACTACCCCTCCGACACCAAGGTCACCTCCGCCTGGGACGCCACCGTCACCAACGCCGGCAACCACTGGACCGCCAAGAACGTCGGCTGGAACGGCACCATCGCCCCCGGCGCCTCGGTCAGCTTCGGCTACAACGGCTCCGGATCCGGCTCTCCCTCCGGCTGCACCCTCAACGGCGGCAGCTGCGACGGCGGCCCGACCGTACCGGGCGACAACCCGCCCTCCGCGCCGGGCACCCCCACCGCCTCCGGCGTCACCGACACCTCGGTGAAGCTCTCCTGGGGCGCCGCCACCGACGACAAGGGCGTCAAGAACTACGACGTCCTGCGCGACGGCAAGAAGGTCGCCACCGTCACGACCACGTCCTACACGGACAACGGCCTGACCGCGGGCACCGACTACTCCTACACCGTCCAGGCCCGCGACACCGCCGACCAGACCGGTCCGGTCAGCGGCTCGGTCGCCGTGCACACCACCGGAGGCGGCGGCACCACCCCGCCCACCGGTGACAAGGTCAAGCTCGGCTACTTCACCGAGTGGGGCATCTACGGACGCAACTACAACGTCAAGAACCTGGTGACGTCCGGCTCCGCCGCCAAGATCACGCACATCAACTACGCCTTCGGCAACGTCACCGGCGGCAAGTGCGCGATCGGCGACTCCTACGCCGACTACGACAAGGCGTTCACCGCCGACCAGTCCGTCAGCGGCACCGCCGACACCTGGGACCAGCCGCTGCGCGGCAACTTCAACCAGCTGCGCGAGCTGAAGGCCAAGTACCCGAACCTCAAGGTGATCTGGTCCTTCGGCGGCTGGACCTGGTCCGGCGGCTTCGGTGAGGCGGCCAAGAACCCGGCGGCCTTCGCCCAGTCCTGCTACGACCTGGTGCACGACCCGCGCTGGGCCGATGTCTTCGACGGCATCGACATCGACTGGGAGTACCCGAACGCCTGCGGTCTGACCTGTGACACCAGCGGCCCGGGCGCCATGAAGAACCTGGTGTCCGCGCTGCGCGCCAAGTTCGGCAAGGAGCTGGTCACCGCCGCCGTCACCGCGGACGGCTCGAACGGCGGCAAGATCGACGCCTCCGACTACGCCGGCGCCTCGCAGTACCTCGACTGGTACAACGTGATGACGTACGACTTCTTCGGCGCCTGGGACGCGAAGGGCCCGACCGCCCCGCACTCCCCGCTCACCTCGTACTCGGGCATCCCGAAGGACGGCTTCGACACCGCCGACGCGATCGCCAAGTTCAAGGCCCAGGGCGTGCCCGCGAAGAAGCTGCTGCTCGGCATCGGCTTCTACGGCCGCGGCTGGACCGGCGTCACCCAGGACGCCCCGGGCGGCACGGCGACCGGAGCGGCGCCCGGCACCTACGAGGCGGGCATCGAGGACTACAAGGTCCTCAAGACCAGCTGCCCCGTCACCGGCACCATCGCCGGCACGGCGTACGCGCACTGCGGCAGCAACTGGTGGTCCTACGACACCCCCTCGACCATCAAGTCGAAGATGTCCTGGGCCAACAGCCAGGGCCTCGGCGGCGCGTTCTTCTGGGAGTTCAGCGGTGACACCAGCAACGGTGAACTGGTGAGCGCCCTCAGCAGCGGCCTGTCGTAAGGACCGACCGCCCCCTGAAACACCGAAGCTCCCCCGGTCGGCGGACCGGGGGAGCTTCTTTCATGCCCAGGACTTCAGTTGAAGAGCCGGCTCTACGCGACGTTCACCCTCTGCCCGGGCGGAGCCGCCTCCAGCCAGGCCAGGAAACCGGTCAGCGCGTCCTCGCTCATGGCCAGTTCCACTCGCGTGCCCCGGTGCAGGCACGTGAGGATCACGGCATCGGACAGCAGGGCGAGTTCCTCCTCGCCCTCGGGCCGCCGGCGGCCGGCCACCTCGATCGACGACCGTTCCAGCGTGCGGCGGGGCCGGGGGGCGTAGGAGAAGACCCGGAACCACTCGACGCGGTCGCCGTTGTAGCGGGCCACGCCGTAGCTCCAGCCCTTGCCGCTGGTGTCGGACTCCTCGGTCACGTCCCAGCGCAGGCTGCAGTCGAAGGTGCCGCCGGAGCGCTGGATCAGCCTGCGGCGCAGACCGAAGACGAACAGTCCCACCACCACGAGCGCGACCACGACCGAGCACACGGTCAGAGCGAGGACCATCGGCACCGACCTCCTCGTCTCCTAGGTAATGGAACGGAAAAAACACCCACATCCGCCTCAGCCGCGGCCGGTACCGGATTGCTCCGGTACCGGCCGCGGCTGAGTGGTGTCATCACACGGCGTCGCTGGTTCAGCGCACCGCCGTCGCCGCTCGCAGGCGGACGTCCGCGCGCCGCTCGGCGGAGGCATCGCCCTCCGCCTTCGCGCGCTCGAGTTCCCGCTCCACGCGCTGGACGTCGATCTCGTCGGAGAGTTCCGCGATCTCGGCCAGCAGCGACAGCTTGTCGTCGGCGAACGAGACGAAACCGCCGTGCACCGCGGCCACGACCGTCGCGCCTTCACTCGTACGGATGGTCACCGGGCCCGACTCCAGCACACCCAGCAGCGGCTGGTGACCGGGCATGACGCCGATGTCGCCGGACGTGGTGCGCGCGACGACCAGGGTGGCCTCGCCGGACCAGACCTGGCGGTCGGCGGCGACCAGCTCGACGTGCAGCTCAGCAGCCAAGAGTGGCTCCTCGGGTCACCACCCGGCAGGAACGCCGGGTGTTGGGGTCAATTCTAGTAGGCGTGACTGAGGGGGCGGGACGCGCCCGCCCCCTCAGGTGTGAGCCGTGCGGCTCACGTCGAGCTCGGGGGTCAGGAGACGCCCAGCTCCTTGGCGTTCTTCTTCAGGTCCTCGAGACCACCGCACATGAAGAAGGCCTGCTCCGGGAAGTGGTCGTACTCGCCGTCGCAGATCGCGTTGAACGCCGTGATCGACTCCTCCAGCGGGACGTCCGACCCGTCGACGCCGGTGAACTGCTTGGCGACGTGGGTGTTCTGGGACAGGAAGCGCTCCACGCGACGGGCGCGGTGGACGACGAGCTTGTCCTCCTCGCCCAGTTCGTCGATACCGAGGATCGCGATGATGTCCTGCAGGTCCTTGTACTTCTGCAGGATGTTCTTCACGCGCATGGCCGCGTTGTAGTGGTCCTCGGCGATGTAGCGCGGGTCCAGGATCCGGGACGTGGAGTCCAGCGGGTCCACGGCCGGGTAGATGCCCTTCTCCGAGATCGGACGGGAGAGAACCGTCGTCGCGTCGAGGTGGGCGAAGGTGGTCGCCGGGGCCGGGTCGGTCAGGTCGTCGGCGGGGACGTAGATCGCCTGCATCGAGGTGATCGAGTGACCGCGGGTCGAGGTGATGCGCTCCTGGAGGAGACCCATCTCGTCGGCCAGGTTCGGCTGGTAACCCACCGCGGACGGCATGCGGCCGAGCAGCGTGGAGACCTCGGAACCGGCCTGCGTGAAGCGGAAGATGTTGTCGATGAAGAACAGCACGTCCTGCTTCTGGACGTCGCGGAAGTACTCGGCCATGGTCAGGCCGGCGAGCGCGACGCGCAGACGGGTGCCCGGGGGCTCGTCCATCTGGCCGAAGACGAGCGCGGTCTTGTCGATGACGCCCGAGTCGGACATCTCCTCGATGAGGTCGTTGCCCTCACGGGTGCGCTCACCGACACCGGCGAACACCGACACACCGTCGTGGTTGTTGGCGACGCGGTAGATCATCTCCTGGATGAGCACCGTCTTGCCGACGCCGGCACCGCCGAACAGACCGATCTTGCCGCCCTTGACGTACGGGGTCAGCAGGTCGATGACCTTGACGCCGGTCTCGAACATCTCGGTCTTCGACTCGAGCTCGTCGAAGCGCGGGGCCTTGCGGTGGATGGACCAGCGCTCGCCCGAGTACTGCTCGTCGACGTTCAGCACCTCACCGAGGGTGTTGAACACCTTGCCCTTGGTGAAGTCGCCGACCGGGACGGTGATGCCGTCGCCGGTGTCGGTCACCGTGGCCTGGCGGACCAGACCGTCGGTGGGCTGCATGGAGATGGTGCGGACCAGGCCGTCACCCAGGTGCTGGGCGACCTCCAGGGTCAGCGTCTTCTTCGCACCCTCGTTCGCCGGGTCGGAGACCTCGACGTGCAGGGCGTTGTAGATGTCCGGCATCGCGTCGACGGGGAACTCCACGTCGACGACCGGGCCGATGACCCGCGCGACGCGGCCGGTGGCCACGCCAGCAGGAGCGGTCGGCTCAACAGTGGTGGTCATTAGTTGTCACTCCCCGCGGTCGCGTCGGCCAGGGCACTCGCGCCACCGACGATCTCGCTGATTTCCTGGGTGATTTCGGCCTGGCGGGCCGCGTTGGCAAGACGGGAGAGCGTGTTGATCAGCTCACCCGCGTTGTCGGTGGCCGACTTCATCGCGCGCCGCGTGGCGGCGTGCTTCGAAGCGGCCGACTGGAGCAGCGCGTTGTAGATCCGGCTCTCCACGTACCGCGGCAGCAGGGCGTCGAGGACGTCCTCCGCCGAGGGCTCGAAGTCGTACAGCGGCAGGATCTCGCCCTTGGGCGCCGCCTGTTCCGCGACCTCTTCGAGGCGCAGCGGAAGCAGCCGGGGGTCGACCGCCGTCTGCGTCATCATCGAGACGAACTCGGTGTAGACGATGTGGAGTTCGTCCACACCACCCTCGGCCGTGTCCTTCTCGATCGCCTCGATCAGGGGCGCTGCCACCGTCTTGGCGTCCGCGTACGTCGGCTCGTCCGTGAAGCCCGTGAACGACTCGGCGATCGTGCGCTCGCGGAAGTTGTAGTGGGCCACACCGCGCCGGCCGACGATGTACGTGTCGACCTGCTTGCCCTCGCGCTCCAGGCGCTCGGTCAGCTGCTCCGCCGCCTTGATGGCGTTGGAGTTGAAGGCGCCGGCCAGACCGCGGTCGCTCGTCAGGAGCAGGACCGCGGCACGGGTCGGGTTGTCCGCCTCCGTGGTCAGCGGGTGCTTGGTGTTCGAACCGGTGCCGACCGCCGTGACCGCGCGGGTCAGTTCCTGCGCGTACGGCGTGGAGGCCGCCACCTTGCGCTGCGCCTTGACGACGCGCGAGGCGGCGATCATCTCCATCGCCTTGGTGATCTTCTTGGTCGCGGTGACGGATCGGATGCGACGCTTGTAGACCCGGAGCTGGGCTCCCATGAGTCAGGTCCCTTCCTTACGTCACTTGGCGGCAGCGGCCGGAGTGTCCTCGCCGAGCAGCTTGCCGTCCGAGGTCTCGAACTGCTTCTTGAACTCGGCGACGGCGTCGTCGATCGCCTGGATCGTGTCGTTCGACATCTTGGCGCCCTCCTTGATGGAGGTCATGAGGCCCTGCTCCTTGCGGTGCAGGTACTCCAGCAGCTCCTTCTCGAAGCGGCGGATGTCGGCGACGGGCACCTCGTCCATCTTGCCGTTGGTGCCGGCCCAGACGGAGACGACCTGGTCCTCGGTGGCCATCGGCTGGTACTGGTTCTGCTTCAGCAGCTCGACCATGCGCTGACCGCGCTCCAGCTGGGACTTGGAGGCCGCGTCCAGGTCGGAACCGAAGGCGGCGAACGCCTCCAGCTCACGGAACTGGGCGAGGTCCACGCGCAGCCGGCCGGAGACCTGGCGCATCGCCTTGTGCTGGGCGGAGCCACCGACGCGGGAGACGGAGATACCGACGTTCAGCGCGGGGCGCTGACCGGCGTTGAACAGGTCCGACTCCAGGAAGCACTGGCCGTCGGTGATGGAGATGACGTTGGTCGGGATGAACGCCGAGACGTCGTTGGCCTTGGTCTCGACGATCGGCAGACCGGTCATCGAACCGGCGCCCATGTCGTCGGAGAGCTTGGCGCAGCGCTCCAGCAGACGCGAGTGCAGGTAGAAGACGTCGCCCGGGTACGCCTCGCGGCCCGGCGGGCGGCGCAGCAGCAGGGAGACGGCACGGTAGGCGTCGGCCTGCTTCGACAGGTCGTCGAAGATGATCAGGACGTGCTTGCCCTGGTACATCCAGTGCTGGCCGATGGCGGACCCGGTGTAGGGCGCCAGGTACTTGAAGCCGGCCGGGTCGGACGCCGGGGCGGCGACGATGGTCGTGTACTCCAGCGCGCCGTTCTCCTCAAGGGCGCGACGGACCGACGCGATGGTCGACCCCTTCTGCCCGATGGCGACGTAGATGCAGCGGACCTGCTTGTTCGGGTCGCCGGTGCGCCAGTTGTCGCGCTGGTTGATGATCGTGTCGACGGCCAGGGCGGTCTTGCCGGTCTGGCGGTCACCGATGATCAGCTGGCGCTGGCCGCGGCCGATCGGGGTCATGGCGTCGACGGCCTTGTAGCCGGTCTCCATCGGCTCGTGCACCGACTTGCGCTGCATGACCGTGGGGGCCTGCAGTTCGAGGGCGCGGCGGCCGTCGGTCTCGATCTCGCCGAGGCCGTCGATCGGGTTGCCGAGGGGGTCGACGACGCGGCCGAGGTAGCCCTCGCCCACGGCGACCGACAGGACCTCGCCGGTGCGGGTGACCGGCTGGCCCTCCTCGATGCCGCTGAACTCACCGAGGACGATGGCACCGATCTCGCGCTCCTCGAGGTTGAGGGCGAGGCCGAGGGTGCCGTCCTCGAACTTCAGCAGCTCGTTGGCCATGGCCGAGGGCAGGCCCTCGACCTTCGCGATGCCGTCGCCGGCAAGGGTGACCGTACCGACCTCCTCGCGCGAGGCCGCGTCCGGCTTGTACGACTGGACGAAGTTCTCCAGCGCGTCCCGGATCTCCTCCGGCCGGATCGTGAGCTCCGCCATCTGGGTTCCCTGCTCTCCTTGTTGGGCCCGAAGTTTCACTTGGGGGGTGTTCCACGAGTTCGGGACTCCCCCCAATAAGAGGTGAATCCTCTGCACGGCCCAACCAGGGCCGTCGTGTACGTCTTGCGTGTTGAGTTGCTGCTAGCTCGCCATGCGGCGGGCGGCGTCGTCGAGCCGGTCCGCGAGCGAGCCGTTGATGATCTCGTCGCCGACCTGCACCCGGATTCCGCCGACCAGCTCGGGGTCCACGTCGAGGTTGAGGTGCATCTGGCGGCCGTAGAGCCGGCCGAGGGCGGCGCCGAGGCGTTGCTTCTGGCCGTCGCTCAGCGGCACCGCCGAGGTGACGACGGCGACCATCCGGTTGCGGCGGTCGGCTGCGAGTTTGGAGAGGGACTCCAGTCCCGCTTCCAGGCTACGTCCCCGCGGCGCACTCACCAGGCGCGTCACCAGACGCTCCGTGGCCGGCTTGGCCCGGCCGCCGAGCAGCCGGTGCAGCAGCTCGACCTTGGCCTCGGTGCTCGCGGCCCGGTCGGTGAGCGCGGCGCGCAGCTCGGTGCTGGAGGAGACGATCCGGCCGAAGCGGAACAGCTCGTCCTCGACGTCGTCCAGCGTGCCGCCCCGCTCCGCGGTGGTGAGGTCGGCGATGTTCGCCAGCTCCTCCAGCGCGTCGACCAGGTCCCGCGACTGCGACCAGCGCGAGCGCACCGTGCCGGACACCAGGTCCGCGGTGGCGCCGCCGACCTGGCTGCCGAGCAGGCGCTGGACCAGGGTGGCCTTGGCGTCGCCGGACTGCGCCGGGTCGGTGAGGACCCGGCGCAGGCCGACCTCGCGGTGGAGCAGCGCGGTGACGGCCGCCAGCTCGTCGGCGAGCCGCGCGGAGTCGGCCGACGTGGAGTCCGTCAGCGCGTCGAGACGCTCACGCGCGGCGCTCAGAGCCTCGCGGCTCGCTCCGTGCGCTGTCATCGAGCCGCCTCAGCCGTCGAAGCGGCCTCGTCGAGTCCGTCGAGGAAGCGGTCGATCACGCGGCTCTGCCGGGCGTGGTCCTCCAGGGACTCGCCGACGAGCTTGCCGGCCAGCTCGGTCGCGAGCTTGCCGACGTCCTGGCGGAGCACGGAGGCGGCGGCCTTGCGGTCGGCGTCGAGCTGGGCGTGGCCGGCGGCGACGATCTCCTCGCGCTGGCGCTGGCCCTCGGCCCGCATCTCGGCGATGAGCGCGGCACCCTGCTCCTGCGCCTCCTGGCGCAGGCGCGCGGCCTCGTGCCGGGCCTCGGCGAGCTGGGCCTTGTACTGCTCGAGGACGCTCTGGGCCTCGACCTTCATGGCCTCGGCCTCTTCGATACCGCCTTCGATCGCCCCGCGGCGCTCCTCCAGAACCTTGTTGATGTTCGGCAGGAGCTTCTTCCCGAGGAAGAAGAAGACGATGGCGAAGGTGACGAGGCCGATGACCAGCTCGGGGCCCGGCGGGATGAGGGGGTTCTGCGGACCCTCCTCCGCCGCCAGCTGCACCAGCTGCTGAGTCAGCTGCATGTCATCAGTGCCTTTCCCTTAATGGGGTGGATCGTCCGCCGCGGTTTACTTGTAGGTGTAAACGAACGGCATGACGATGCCGATGAGGGCGAGCGCCTCACAGAAGGCGAAGCCCAGGATCTGGTTGGCGCGGATCAGACCGGCGGCCTCGGGCTGGCGGGCGAGCGCCTGGGTGCCGTTGCCGAAGATGATGCCGATGCCGATGCCGGGACCGATGGCGGCGAGGCCGTAGCCGACGGAGGCGATGGAGCCGGTGACGGCGGCAAGGGTCTCAGTGGCAGCCATGCTGATTCTTCCTTCTCTTTCAAGGACCGGTGGGGGTTGGCCACCGGACGTCTGTGACGGGGCGGTGCGGGACGGTGGCTCAGTGGTGCTCGGCGAGAGCGCCCTGAACGTAGGAGCAGGCCAGGAGGACGAACACGTACGCCTGGACGGCCTGGACGAAGAGCTCGAACAGGATCATGACCATCGCCATGACGAACGAGACGGCGCCGGCCGCGACCAGCCAGCTGTTCATCAGGTACCAGCTGGCGACGGTGAACATCACGAGCAGCAGGTGACCGGCGAACATGTTGGCGAACAGTCGCACCGCGTGGGTGAACGGGCGGACCAGGACGTTCGAGAAGAACTCGATGACCACGACGAGCGGCAGGACCGCGCCGAGCGACTTGTCGTAGCCGGTGAGGTTCTTGAAGCCGCCGGCGAAGCCGTGCTTCTTGAACGTCAGGACCATCCAGGTCACGTAGACGATCGCGGCCATGGCGGCCGGGTAGGCGATGATCGACGTCACCGGGAACTGGGCGACCGGGATGATCGACCAGAGGTTCATGATCCAGACGAAGAAGAAGATCGAGACCATGAGCGGGACGTACTTCTCGCCCTCGCGCTTGCCGAGCGTCTCGTAGACGATGCCGCGGCGCACGAAGTCGTAGCCCGCCTCACCGACCATCTGCAGCTTGCCGGGGACCACCTTGGCCTTGCCGAAAGCGGCCCAGAAGAAGCCGACCACCACGAGCGAGGTGATGATGGCGAGCAGCATCGGCTTGTCGAAGTCGTAGCCGCCGACCGAGAACATCGGCTTGAAGAGGAAGGAGTGGAGGCCCGGCGACGGAAAGCCGCAGCCGTTGTCGGCGAAGACGCGGCAACTCCAGTCGAAGGCGAGCGTGGTCTGTTCAGCACTCACCGCGGGCTCCTTCAGCGTGGCGCATGGGTACGGCAACCTCGTTGTGTCGGCGCGGCGAGCAGCCGCGGGTCGGCACCGGACTGGTGTGACGGATGTGGGGGCGGCCGGCAGGCATCGAGCCTCGCGATCGAGCAGGCGTCAGCTCAGATGCCCGCGCCCGCGATGCCGCAGTTGGCACCGGACGATAGCAGGAGATCTCACACGCCTTTATCCCGGGCCTACCCCTCACGACGAAGACCCTGTCTTCTCGGACTTCTCACTCTTCTCGGAGTCCGGTTCCACGTAGAAGATCTTGGACTTCATGTGCGCGCGCGCCTGTGCGGCCATCCATGCGACGGTCGCGACGACGAGCGAGAACGCGAACGCCTTCGCATTGAACAGCGTGGTGCCCTTGAAGAGGGCCAAGAAGATCAAGAGCAGCAGCAGTTGGGCGACGTAGAGCATGAGGCCCATGGCCTGGAAGAGCTGCGGAAGCGTTTTCGCGGTCCACTGCAGTACGTAGAGACCGATCCCCATGTAGAGGATGGCGAGCACCACCCCGACGACGGCCCCGGTCGCGCCCTTGCCTCCGGCAACCGCACCGCTGACCGCCACGGCGACCACACCGACGGCGGCGGTGGGCACGGCGGTGTGCAGTAGGTTCCGGACGTCATTGGAGGGCATGGCGGCAACTCCGCTTTCACAGGGGGGCAGGGTGTCGTCATGGACGAGCGTAGTCCCCGGTTCGAGAGAGGAACCTCATCACCAAGGGGCCCCTGCATCGGGGTCCTTCGGCTCTGTCCGGGGTTCTCGTGAACGGTATCACAAACTATTTGATGCGGTCTTTACCAAGTGGGTGTGCTGGCTGTCACACATGAGAGTGACAGTGCCCGTCTGTGCAAAAACGGGGGCAACTTGTCTGGTATTAGCCCGCTTTCGTCCCCCATGAACAGGCAACGCTTTAGTCAGATTCTTACCTTGGGCGTCAGCGTGACGTTCCGGCTTTGCGCCCGTCGAGGACACGCGATCGGGGTCCCACGGCGGTCGCGCCGTTGACTCCGGCCACTCCGGCCGCCACCGTCGCGGCGCGCTCCGGAGCCTCCCGCGGACCGTCGGCCCCGTGCGTCCCATCGGCCTCCGACGCCTCGGCGGTCCCTGCGCCGGCCGGTGCGGGCGTCCCCGTCCGCGCCCCGGCCGCCGGTGCCACGGCCGCCCGGCGACGCCGGCGCCGGTAGCGCGGGGGCACGAAATGCTCCGCCCAGCGCGGGGCGCGCGGCGTGAACCGCGGCAGCAGCAGGAGGACCAGACCGAAGAAGCTGAGCAGCACGATGCCGAGCACGATCCACATCGAGGCCGAGTTGACCGAGTAGCCGAGCGCGCCGAAACCGATCAGCGCCGCCCAGAAATACATGATCAGCACGGCCCGGCTGTGCGAGTGGCCGATCTGGAGCAGCCGGTGGTGCAGGTGGCCGCGGTCGGCGGCGAACGGCGACTGGCCGCGCCAGGTGCGGCGCACCACCGCGAAGACGAAGTCGGAGGCCGGGATCGCGATGATCGTCAGCGGCATCAGCAGCGGGATGTAGACGGGCACCATCTGGTGCACGGCGTTGCGCTCGGAGCCGGAGAACAGCTTCATCACGTCCGGGTCGACCTGTCCGGTCACCGAGATCGCGCCGGCCGCGAGGACCAGACCGATCAGCATGGAGCCCGAGTCGCCCATGAAGATCCGCGCCGGGTGCATGTTGTGCGGCAGGAAACCCAGGCACATGCCCATCAGGACGGCCGCGAACAGGGTGGCCGGGGCGGCGGCCTCGATGCCGTACGAGTACCAGATCCGGTAGGCGTACATGAAGAACGCGGCGGCGGCGATGCACACCATGCCGGCGGCCAGGCCGTCCAGGCCGTCTACGAAGTTGACCGCGTTGATCGTGATCACGACGAGCGCAACCGTCAGCAGGGTGCCCTGCCACTGGGTCAGCGCGACCGTGCCCACGCCCGGCACCGGCAGCCACAGGATCGTCAGGCCCTGCATGACCATCACACCGGCGGCGATCATCTGGCCGCCCAGCTTGATCAGGGCGTCGATCTCGAACTTGTCGTCCAGGACACCGATCAGCCAGATCAGCGCCGCCCCGGAGAGCAGCGCGCGCGGCTCGTTGGACTTCTCGAAGACCTCGTTGAGGTTGGTGAGGTGGTCGGCGACCAGGAGACCCGCGCACATGCCGAAGAACATCGCGATCCCGCCGAGCCGCGGAGTGGGTTCCCGGTGCACGTCACGCGCCCGGATCTCCGGCATCGCCCCCGCCACGATCGCGAACTTGCGCACCGGCCCGGTCAGCAGGTACGTCACCGCGGCCGTGATGCAGAGCGTCAGCAGGTATTCACGCACAGGCTTCCCCACAGGTCTCGCTGGCCATCTCAGCCTCACACCCTAGCGACGCGAGCATATGTATGGGGACTTCCGGGTAGCGACGATGGTTGCACATACGGCTGTGAGCGGGCTCCGCACGGTCCTGCGCCTACCCCCACGGGGCTTTCTCACCCCCGTACGAACCTCCCGTGCAAGCCCTGCGCCGCCCGGCCTTCGGCCCCTCTCAGCCGGGATACGGCGGGAAGGCGGCGGTGAGTTCGCGCACGTCCTCGCGCGCCCGCGCACCGTCCAGCTCACCGCGCAGCACCTTGCCCAGCAGCACCGCGATCCGCGCCATCTCCTCCTGTCCCATGCCCTGCGTGGTCACCGCGGCCGTACCCAGGCGCAGCCCGCGGGCGCCGGAGTGCGGCAGCGCGCAGCAGTCCAGGACGATCCCCGCGGCGGCCAGGCGCCCGCGCGCGGTGCGCCCGTCCACGCCGAGCGGCGCCGGGTCCGCGGTGATCAGATGAGTGTCGGTGCCCCCCGTGGTCACCGCCAGCCCCTCGGCGGCCAGGTACGCCGCCAGGACGCGCGCGTTGGCGACCACCTGGTGGGCGTAGGCGCCGAACGCCGGGGTGGCCGCCTCGCCGAACGCCACCGCCTTCGCGGCGATGGTGTGCATCTGGGCGCCGCCCTGGGTGAACGGGAACACCGCCCGGTCCACGCGCTCGGCCAGCTCGCTCCCGCACAGGATCATCCCGCCGCGCGGCCCGCGCAGCACCTTGTGGGTGGTGGCGCACACCACGTCGGCGTACGGCACCGGGCTGGGCGCCGCTCCCCCGGCGACCAGGCCCATCGGGTGCGCGGCGTCGGCGATCAGATAGGCGCCCACCTCGTCGGCGACCGCGCGGAAGAAGGCGTGGTCGATGTGGCGCGGGTAGGCGATCGAGCCGCACACGATCGCCTTGGGCCGGTGCGTACGGGCCAGCGCGCGCACCTGCTGGTGGTCGATGAGTCCGCTCTCGGCGTCGACGCCGTAGCCGACGAAGTCGAACCAGCGCCCGGAGAAGTTCGCGGGCGAGCCGTGCGTGAGGTGCCCGCCGTAGGGCAGGCCGAGCGCGAGCACGGTGTCCCCGGGGCGCAGCAGCGCCGCGTAGGCGGCCAGCACCGCGGACGAACCCGAGTGCGACTGGACGTTGGCGTGCTCGGCGCCGAAGAGCGTCCTGGCCCGCTCGACGGCGAGCCGTTCGGCGGCGTCGACGAGTTCGCAGCCGCCGTGGTGGCGGGCGCCCGGGTAGCCCTCGGCGTACTTGTTGGCCAGCGGCGAGCCGAGCGCGGCCAGCACCGCGGGCGAGGTGAAGTTCTCCGCGGCGGTCAGTTGCAGCGTCGTCGACTGCCGCGCCAGCTCCCCCAGCACGATGTCGGCCACTTCCGGGTCCTGCCGCCGCAGCAGATCGGCCTCTAGGGCGGGGATGACCGACATGACGGGCTCCGGGCGGTCGACGGTGACGTACGTCCAATGTAGGCCTGCGCCGGGTGGGGCGCGCGGTCGTTACGCCTTCACGGGGACGTCCGGGATTCCCGGGGCGCCCGTGGCCCCCGGGGACCGGGCGGCCGCTCCCCCACGCGCCCTCAGGTGCACGCCTCGACGCCCGTCAGCGCGGTCACCACCGGGGTCCGGTCCCCGCCGCGCCCCTCGCACCGCTCCGCCCTGGCGGCCCTCACAGGCGTGGCGCCGCGGCGCGCTCCCTCCGCCGCGTCCGCGCTCCGTCAGGCCCGTGCCGCGACCCCCGTGAGTGCCGTCACCACCGGGTCCAGCGCCTCGTGTATCTCGTCGCCGATCGAGCGGAAGAACGGCAGCGGGGCGCCGTAGGGGTCGTAGACCTCGTCCGCCTCCGCGTTCGGCGCCAGCAGCCAGCCGCGCAGGGCCGCGGCGGCGCGCACCAGCGCCCGCGCGCGCTCGACCACGCCTTCCTCCAGGGGCGGCAGCGTGGCCGGGTCGATGGCCTTCACCAGCCGGGTGAACTCCTTGAGCGTGAAGGTCCGCAGGCCCGCCGAGTGCCCCATGGAGATGACCTGGGCACGGTGGTCGCGGGTCGCGGTGAGGACCAGGTCGGCGCGGATCACGTGCTCGTCCAGCAGTTCCCGGCCGGTGAAGCCGGAGGCGTCCGCGCCGAAGTCGGCGAGGACCGTCTCGGCGTTGGTCTCCATGGGTGCGCCCTCGTGGCCCCAGGTGCCCGCGCTCTCCACGATCAGACCGCCGCCGGCCGGGTCGCCGAGCCGGTCCGCCAGGAAGTGCCGGGTCAGCCGTTCGGTGATGGGCGAGCGGCATACGTTGCCGGTGCTGACGTGGAGGATGCGGAAGGCCCCACCGGGCAGCCCCGGCTGCGCCGGGATCGTCGGGATCACCGGCTCGTCCTTCCCGCCTATGCCACGCATGGGGGTCCCCCCTGCGGGAGCCGGTGCGTGGACCCGGGGGTGTCGGGCGCCGTCAATTCGCCACCTCGAGGTCGGGTACGACCTTGCGCAGTTCCTCCGCCGACAGCGCACCCGCACGCAGCAGCACGGGCACCTCACGGGTGACGTCGACGATGGAGGACGGCACGATGCCGGGGGTCGGGCCGCCGTCCAGGTAGACGGAGACGGAGTCGCCGAGCATCTCCTGGGCGGCGTCGCAGGTCTCCGGCGCGGGGTGGCCGGAGAGGTTCGCCGAGGACACGGCCATCGGGCCGAACTCGGTGAGCAGCTCGATGGCGACCGGGTGCAGCGGCATGCGCACGGCGACCGTGCCCCGGGTCTCGCCCAGGTCCCACTGGAGGGACGGCTGGTGGCGGGCGACGAGGGTGAGGGCGCCGGGCCAGAAGGCGTCGACCAGTTCCCAGGCCATCTCCGAGAAGTCCGTGACCAGCCCGTGCAGCGTGTTCGGCGAACCGATCAGCACCGGGGAGGGCATGGCACGCCCGCGGCCCTTGGCCTGAAGCAGATCGCCCACGGCCTCCGAGGAGAACGCGTCGGCCCCGATGCCGTACACGGTGTCCGTCGGCAGCACCACGAGTTCGCCCCGGCGGACGGCGGACGCGGCCTCGCGCAGACCCGTCGCGCGGTCGGTCGCGTCGTTGGTGTCGTATCGCCGTGCCATTGTCAGCGGGCCTCCTCGTACACGTACTGCTGGTCTGAAGTCCTGGTGGTGGGCTGTGCCGGGCTCATGGCAGCGCCTTGCGGGCGGTGGCGAACCGCGGCCGGTTGTTGAGGTCGGGGTGGTCGGCCGCGTCCGCCCAGCCCCGCTCCTCGGTGAAGATCCACGGCACCTGGCCGCCCTGGGTGTCGGCGTGCTCGATGACGACGACGCCGCCCGGGCGCAGCAGCCGGTGCGCGGTGCGCTCGATGCCGCGGATCAGGTCGAGACCGTCCTCGCCGGAGAACAGCGCCAGCCCGGGGTCGTAGTCGCGGGCCTCCGGGGCGACGTACTCCCATTCGGTCAGCGGGATGTACGGCGGGTTGGAGATCACGAGGTCGACCTGGCCGTCGAGGTCCGGGAAGGCGGTCAGGGCGTCGCCCTGGCGCAGGTCGACCCTGGACCCCTCCACGTTCTTGCGGGTCCACGTCAGCGCGTCCTCGCTCAGCTCCACGGCGTGCACGCGGGAGCGCGGCACCTCCTGGGCGAGGGCGAGCGCGATGGCGCCCGAGCCGGTGCACAGGTCCACGATGCAGGGCTCGACCACGTCCATGGCGCGCACGGCGTCTATGGCCCAGCCGACCACGGACTCGGTCTCGGGCCGCGGCACGAAGACGCCCGGGCCGACCTGGAGCTCCAGGTAGCGGAAGTAGGCCCGTCCGGTGATGTGCTGCAACGGCTCGCGCTGCTCGCGCCGGGCGACGACCTCCCAGTAGCGGGCGTCGAAGTCGGCGTCCTTGACGGAGTGCAGCTGGCCGCGCTTGACCCCGTGCACGAAAGCGGCCAGCTCCTCGGCGTCGTTGCGCGGCGAGGGGACACCGGCGTCGGCCAGCCGCTGGGTGGCCTGCGCCACCTCGGCGAGCAGCACGCTGCGGGGGCCTGGGGGTCGCCCCCCGAATTCTTGCTGCACGCTGGTCCTCCGTGCTCGGTACTGGTGCGTAGGTGCCGTGCCTGCCGGCGCCGGACGTGGGTCCTGTCTACGTGCCTTACGCGGTCTGCTCCACGTGCCTCACGCGGTCCGCGGCCTCACGCGGCCGCGAGCTTGGCGGCCGAGTCCGCGTCGACGCAGGCCTGGATCACCGCGGCCAGTTCGCCGTCCAGGACCTGGTCCAGGTTGTACGCCTTGAAGCCGACCCGGTGGTCGGAGATGCGGTTCTCCGGGAAGTTGTAGGTGCGGATCTTCTCGGAGCGGTCGACGGTGCGGACCTGGCTGCGGCGGGCGTCCGCGGCCTCCCTCTCCGCTTCCTCCTGCGCCGCGGCGAGCAGCCTGGAGCGCAGGATACGCATCGCCTGCTCCTTGTTCTGCAGCTGGCTCTTCTCGTTCTGGCAGGAGGCGACGACTCCGGTGGGCAGGTGCGTGATGCGCACCGCGGAGTCGGTGGTGTTGACGGACTGGCCGCCCGGCCCGGAGGACCGGTAGACGTCGATGCGCAGGTCGTTCGGGTTGATCTCGACGTCGACCTCCTCGGCCTCCGGGGTCACGAGGACACCCGCCGCCGAGGTGTGGATACGGCCCTGGGACTCGGTGGCCGGCACGCGCTGCACGCGGTGCACACCGCCCTCGTACTTCAGCCGGGCCCACACGCCCTGGCCGGGCTCGATCTGCCCGCGGGCCTTCACCGCGACCTGGACGTCCTTGTAGCCGCCCAGCTCGGACTCGGTGGCGTCGATGATCTCGGTCTTCCAGCCGACGCGCTCGGCGTAGCGCAGGTACATGCGCAGCAGGTCACCGGCGAAGAGCGCCGACTCGTCACCGCCCGCGCCGGCCTTGATCTCCAGGATGACGTCCTTGTCGTCGCTGGGGTCGCGCGGCACGAGCAGCAGGCGCAGCTTCTCGGTCAGCTCCTCGCGCTGTTTGTCCAGCTCCTTGACCTCGGCGGCGAAGTCGGGGTCGTCGGCGGCAAGTTCGCGCGCGGTGTCGATGTCGTCGCCGGTCTGCTTCCAGGAGCGGTACGTGGCGACGATCGGGGTCAGCTCGGCGTACCGCTTGTTGAGCTTGCGCGCGTTCGCCTGGTCGGCGTGGACCGACGGGTCGGCGAGCTTCTTCTCCAGGTCGGCGTGCTCGACGACGAGCTCCTCGACGGCCTCGAACATCTTGGGCTCCTGCTACTGCTGGGGGAGGGGAAGGGCGGACGACCAAAAACGCCGGTCCCGGGCGCGCCCCGGTGGAGGGCGCGGCCGTGGACCGGCGAAATGGGGCTCGCTACTTCTTGGAGCCGGCGGCAGCCTTGCCGAAGCGGGCCTCGAAGCGGGCCACACGGCCACCGGTGTCGAGGATCTTCTGCTTGCCCGTGTAGAACGGGTGGCACTCGGAGCAGACCTCGGCCCGGATGGTGCCGGACTCGATGGTGCTGCGAGTGGTGAACGACGCGCCGCAGGTGCAGCTGACCTGCGTCTCGACGTACTCGGGGTGGATGTCGCGCTTCAAGGTGTCTCCTATGTCCGGGAGGGCGCCGGGTCGCCGCCGCGGGATGCGGGGGCGTGAACCGGGGCCGACGGACCAGTCTGCCAGGACTGGCGCCATCTCCCAAAACCGGGGGTCGGGCTCCGGTATTCCCCGCGGGACGCGGCGGAGCCGCACATCGGCTACGAGGCGCTCACGACGCCCTTGGCCTCACCGGTCGCCGTGCCCTGCGTGGCCGTCCTCGGGATGGACCGGTCGTTCCTCAGGGCCGTCCAGACCTGGTGCGCCTTGGTCTGTTCGATGATCACGCGGTTGGGGTCGGCCGGGTCGTACCGGACCGGCATGGTGACCATGCTCATGTGGGAGGAGCTGATGCCCTTGAGGCCGTCGGCGAAGGAGATCAGGGAGTTCACCGAGCCGAGGTCGGAGTCGGTGGTGACGGCCTTGGTCGCGGTGTCGGCGAGGTCGTAGAGCTTCTTGGGGTCGGTGAAGAGGCCCACGTGCTTGACCTGGTCGATCAGCGCCTTGACGAAGGCCTGCTGGAGCTGGATGCGGCCCAGGTCGGAGCCGTCGCCGACGCCGTGCCGGGTGCGGACCAGGCCGAGGGACTGCTGCCCGTTCAGGGTGTGCGTGCCCGCGTCGAGGTTCAGGTGGCTGTTCGGGTCGTGGATGGCCTTGGTCGTGGTGACCTGGACGCCGCCGAGGTCGTCGATGAGCTTCTGGAAGCCGCTGAAGTCGACCTCCAGGTAGTGGTCCATACGCAGGCCGGTGAGCGACTCCACGGTCTTCACGGCGCAGGCGGCGCCGCCCGTGCCGTAGGACTCGTTGAACATCGCGTTCTGCGCGGCCGGGTGCGTGCCGCCCTTGGCGTCGGTGCACTCGGGGCGGTCCACGAGGGTGTCGCGGGGTATGGAGACGACACTGGCCTTCTTGTGGCCCTCGTACACGTGCACGATCATCGCCGTGTCGGAGCGGGCGCTGCCGTCGTCGGTGCCGCCGCCCAGCTTCTTGTTGCTGCCGGAGCGGGTGTCCGAGCCGAGGACCAGGATGTTCTCGGAACCGTTGTCGGCCTTGCCGGGCCGGTCGGTGCCGAGGGCCTGGTTGATGTCGACCGTCTTCAGGTTGTCGTTCAGCTTGAAGTACAGGAAGCCGGCGCCGGTGCCGCCGAGCACCACGATGCCCGCCGCGGTCCAGGCCGCGGCCACCAGCGCCTTGCGCCGCCCCGTGGCGGGCTTGCGGCGGCGGCCCCCGGCGCCTCTGCGGCGGGTGCTGCGGTCGGGGTTCTTCCCCGGTATGCCGGGGTCCGGCGTGCTCTGGGGGGACATGTGCTCCTCAGCTCTCGTATCCGGTCGGTTACCCCTTGTTGCCAGGGTCAGGCCCGGCCCGGTCGAACGAGCCCGTACCGCACCATCGTCGCTCTTCAGGGTCAGACGAGGTAACCGGGCCGAAGGTTGCACAGGAAGCTGTGGCGAAGCTCTCGCGGGGCGCACGGCGGCGACGGCGGGCGCCCGGGCGCGGTGGAGGTAGGGGCGGGGGCGGGGCGGTGGAGGTAGGGGCGGCTACGGCGAAGGGCCGCTCCCGGGGTGGGGGCGGCCCTTCGGTACGGATCGACGCCGGTCGGTGCGGATCAGTCGCCGTTGCCGGGGGCCGGCGTCGTCTTCTGGATCTGCATCAGGAACTCGACGTTCGACTTCGTCTGCTTCATCTTGTCGAGGAGCAGCTCGATCGCCTGCTGCTGGTCGAGCGCGTGCAGCACCCGGCGCAGCTTCCAGACGATGCCCAGCTCCTCGGAGTTCAGCAGGATCTCCTCCTTGCGGGTGCCGGACGCGTCCACGTCCACCGCCGGGAAGATGCGCTTGTCGGCGAGCTTCCGGTCGAGCTTCAGCTCCATGTTGCCGGTGCCCTTGAACTCCTCGAAGATCACCTCGTCCATGCGGGACCCGGTGTCCACCAGGGCGGTGGCGAGGATGGTCAGCGAACCGCCGTCCTCGATGTTGCGGGCCGCACCGAAGAAGCGCTTCGGCGGGTACAGGGCGGTCGAGTCGACACCACCGGACAGGATGCGGCCGGAGGCCGGGGCGGCGAGGTTGTACGCGCGGCCCAGACGGGTGATCGAGTCCAGCAGGACGACCACGTCGTGACCCAGCTCGACCAGGCGCTTGGCGCGCTCGATGGCCAGCTCGGCGACGGTGGTGTGGTCCTCGGCCGGGCGGTCGAAGGTCGAGGAGATGACCTCGCCCTTGACCGACCGCTGCATGTCGGTGACCTCTTCCGGACGCTCGTCGACGAGGACGACCATCAGGTGGCACTCGGGGTTGTTGTGCGTGATGGCGTTGGCGATCGCCTGCATGATCATGGTCTTGCCGGTCTTCGGCGGGGCCACGATCAGACCGCGCTGGCCCTTGCCGATCGGCGACACGAGGTCGATGATCCGGGTCGTCAGCACGCCCGCCTCGGTCTCCAGGCGGAGCCGGTCCTGCGGGTAGAGCGGCGTCAGCTTGTTGAACTCCGGCCGCCCGCGGCCGTGTTCGGGCGCCATGCCGTTGACGGAGTCCAGGCGCACGAGCGCGTTGAACTTCTCGCGGCGCTCGCCCTCCTTGGGCTGGCGCACGGCGCCGGTGACGTGGTCGCCCTTGCGCAGGCCGTTCTTGCGGACCTGGGCGAGGGAGACGTACACGTCGTTCGGACCGGGCAGGTAGCCGGAGGTCCGGATGAAGGCGTAGTTGTCGAGGATGTCCAGGATGCCCGCGACCGGGATCAGGACGTCGTCCTCGGTGATCTGCGGCTCCTGCACGTCGTCGCGGCCACGACGGCCACGGCGGTCGCGGTAGCGGCCACGACGGCCGCGGCGGCCGCCCTCGAAGTCGTCGTCGTCCTGCGGACCGGCGTTGCGGTCCTGACGGCCGCCGCCCTGCTGCTGGTTCTGCTGGCGCTGGCCCTGCTGGTCGTCGCCCTTGCCGCCACGGCGGTCACGATCCCGATCCCGGTCACGGTCCCGGTCGCGGTCGCGGTCGCGGCCACGCTCGCGGCGGTCGCGCCGGCGGCCCTCGCCGCCGTCGCCCGCGTCACCCTTGGCGTCGCCCTGCTGCTGGCCCTGAACCTGCTGCTGGGCGGTGGACTCGGCCTTGGCCTCGGCCTTCGGCTCGCTCTTCGCCTCGGCGGCGACCGTCTCGGGGCTGCCCGCCTCGGCGGTGGCCCGGCGCCTGCGGCGCTCGACGGGAGCGTCGCTGGCCGGCTGGCCGGGGATCTCGATCTGCTGCTGGGCGGCGGCCTTCTCGGCCGGCGCCTCGGCCGCCTTCTTGCCCGCGGCGCTGTCGTCGCCCGTGCGGGTGCGGGAGGTGGCGCGGCGCTTCGGCTTGGTCTCGGTGGCGTCGCCCGCGGCGGTCGCGGCCTTCGCGGGGGCGGCACCCCCTGAGGCCTGCGCCTCCTTGATGACCTCGATCAGCTGGCTCTTGCGCATCCGCGCGGTGCCCCTGATGCCGAGGCCCGAGGCGACCTGCTGCAGCTCGGCCAGCACCATGCCCTCGAGGCCGGTACCGCGGCGCCGCCGGGAGCCGGCACCGGTAGCAGGCGCGGAGGCGTCCGTGGCGGGCGCGGCAGCGGTCTCCTCGACACGTGCGCCCATCAGATCGGTGGTGTCGCTCACGAAGGGTCCTTCCCTGGAGCGGACGTCGGCCTGTCTGGCTCGGCGACCGGTTGTGCTGTCCGGCTTCGGTCCTTGCTGTGTGGACCGTGCCGGGGCGGTGGTCCGCCAAAGCGGCGGAAGAGATATCTGGTGAGTGGCGCTGCCGCGACGTGCCGTGGCACCCGGTGTCACGTGGCGTGGTAGCGCCGTTTCCGGAGCGTGCCCTGTGGACCGCTCAGCGTCCGCGTACGACGTGCTGCCCGGATACGGCGTACGGAACACAGAACGGCTTGGGGAGCTCCCGGAAGAATGTTGGTCCCGGACTGGGACACGAAGCACCTCGCCATGGTGGGGTCGGGTGCAGACTTGAGATTAACACTACCGGATCCAACAAACATTCCCCCTCTCCACATCCGGCAATCGCGTGTCAGCCGGACAGCGGCAGCACGCAGGAGCCCTGCGCGTCGAGACTCAGCCGATTGGCGGCCCAGCCCGTACCCGCGAGTCGTTCCACCTCGTCGGCGGTGCCCGCGTCGGCCAGCGCCATCACCGTCGGTCCGGCGCCGGAGATGACCGCGGGGATGCCGTCCCCGCGCAGCCGCTCCACCAGCGCGGCGCTCTCCGGCATGGCCGGGGCGCGGTACTCCTGGTGCAGTCGGTCCTCGGTGGCGGGCAGCAGCAGCTCGGGGCGCCGGGTGAGGGCCTCGACGAGCAGGGCCGCTCGGCCCGCGTTGACGGCCGCGTCGACGTGCGGCACGGTGCGCGGGAGCAGGCCGCGCGCGGTCTCGGTCAGGACGGGTTTCGCGGGCACGAAAACCACCGGAACGATGGAATCCGAGGGCTCCATCCTGATCGCCCGGGCGGCCCCGGCCTCCATCCAGGACAGGGTGAACCCGCCGAGCAGACAGGCCGCCACGTTGTCCGGGTGGCCCTCGATCTCGGTGGCCAGCTCCAGGAGCGCCGTGTCGTCGAGTCTCGTGTCGCCGCCTATGGTCACGGCGCGGGCGGCGACGATGCCGGCGCAGATGGCGGCGGAGGACGAGCCGAGTCCGCGGCCGTGCGGGATGCGGTTCGCGCAGACGATCTCCAGGCCGCGCGGCTGCCCGCCGAGCACGTCGAAGGCGGTGCGCAACGACCGTACGAGCAGGTGCTTCTCGTCCCGCGGCAGGCTCTCGCCGCCCTCGCCCGCGATGTCGATGTGCAGCCCGGAGTCGGCCACCCGGACGACGACGTCGTCGTAGAGCCCCAGCGCGAGGCCGAGGGCGTCGAAGCCCGGGCCCAGGTTGGCGCTGGTGGCGGGGACGCGCACCCGGACGGCGGCGGCGCGGAACGCTGGACCGGCCATCGCTCGTTGACTCTCCTTGAGCTGCGTGACGGTCGAGTGACGCTCGACCGGGATTCGACGGATACGTGAGGACCCTCGGGGCCGCGAGAACGGCGCGGCACCGCGACATGCGAAGGCATATGCGGTGGGCGGGTTCCTTACAGCCTATCGAAGGAAGGTTCTGTGGCGACATAGGGCGCACAGGAGGCGCACGATGCGTGTCGCGTGCCGGTCCGTGCCCCCATGTCAGGGGCCCCGGACGAGGACGCCCCGGGAGGTCGCGTGGTTGCGCGGACCGGCGGGCGCGGACATCGGCACCGCGCGCGCCGGCAGGTGCGGCGGTGGGGGCGGATGCGTGTTGTGCGCGGTCGAGTCCCGTGGCCGGGGCGGTGCCACGCCCGGGGTGCCCGCCCACCTGGGCGGACAGTCGACGGGACCGGCAGGCGGTGCCCGTCGGGAGCGCCCGGTGGGCGGTGCTCCGGCGGCCGGGTGGCACGGAGTGCCTCCATACCGTCGCCACCACCGTCACCGCCGCCGCCGTCGCCGCCGACGGCGACCGCGCACCGGCGGCCTCACCCGCGGCGGGTCCGCCCGACGGCGGGCCCGCGCAGTGGCAGGTCTACGCAGCGGCGGGTCTACGCAGTGGCGGGTCTACGCAGTGGCAGGCCACCTCGGCGGTCGTCCTGCCCCGCACCGTTGCGCGCCGGACTGGACTCTCCCGGCCGCCGGACTCGCCGGCCCACCGGAACTCCCGGCCCACGGTGGCTCCCTGCCCACCGGCCGTTCCGACCCACCGGGGCCCCAGCCCACCCGCTGTTCCGACCCGCCAGGGCCCCAGCCCACCGGTTGACCCGGTCCACCGGGGCTCCCAGCCCACCGCCGGTCAGGCCAGTCCGAGCCGTTCCGCCGCCGTGGCCGCGTCGACCGGGACGGTGACCGGCTGCGGGGCGCCGGCGACGGCCCAGTCGGGGTCCTTGAGGCCGTTCCCGGTGACCGTGCACACGATCCGCTGGCCCGGATCCACCTTGCCCTGCTCGGCGGCCTTCAGCAGACCGGCGACGGAGGCGGCCGACGCCGGCTCGACGAAGACGCCCTCCTGCGCGGCCAACAGCCGGTAGGCGCGCAGGATCTCACGGTCCGTCACCTCGTCGATGGCGCCGCCGGACTCGTCCCGCGCGGCCAGGGCGTACGTCCACGAGGCGGGGTTGCCGATGCGGATGGCGGTGGCGATCGTCGACGGGTCCTTGACGACCTCGCCGCGCACGATCGGCGCGCTGCCGGAGGCCTGGAAGCCCCACATGCGCGGGGTCTTCGTGGACACCTTGTCGGCGGCGTACTCCTTGTAGCCCTTCCAGTAGGCGGTGATGTTGCCCGCGTTGCCGACCGGGAGGACGTGGAGGTCGGGGGCGTCGCCGAGCATGTCGACGATCTCGAAGGCGGCGGTCTTCTGCCCTTCGATACGTACCGGGTTGACCGAATTGACCAGCGCCACGGGGTAGTTGTCGCTCAGCGCGCGGGCCAGCGTCAGGCAGTCGTCGAAGTTGCCGTCGACCTGGAGGATCTGCGCGCCGTGCACGAGCGCCTGGCCCATCTTGCCGAGCGCGATCTTGCCCTGCGGCACGAGCACGGCGGAGACCATGCCGGCCCGTACGGCGTACGCGGCGGCGGAGGCGGAGGTGTTGCCGGTGGAGGCGCAGATGACCGCCTTGGCGCCTTCCTCCTTGGCCTTGCTGATCGCCATGGTCATACCGCGGTCCTTGAAGGACCCGGTCGGGTTGGCGCCCTCGACCTTGAGGTGGACCTCGCAGCCGGTGCGCTCGGAGAGGACCTGCGCGGGCACGAGCGGCGTACCGCCCTCGCGGAGCGTCACGACCGGCGTACTGTCGGACACCGGCAGCCGGTCCCGGTACTCCTCGATGATTCCGCGCCACTGGTGGGTCATTGCTGGTTACTCTCCTTCAACCCGCATGATGCTGGCGACGCCCCGCACGGTGTCGAGGCTGCGCAGCGCCTCGACGGTGCCGGTGAGGGCGGCGTCGGACGCTCGGTGGGTGACGACGACGAGGGAGGCCTCTCCCCCGCTCTCGAATTCGCTCGAGCGGGAGGCACCCCCGTCCTTGCCCTGCTGGCGAACAGTGTCGATGGACACTCCGTGCTCGGCGAACACGGTGGCGACCTGGGCGAGCACGCCGGGTTTGTCGGCGACGTCCAGGCTGATGTGGTAGCGCGTGACGACGTCACCCATGGGCGAGACGGTCAGCGCGGCGTACGCCGACTCCCCGGGCCCGGTGGCACCGTTCAGCCGGTTGCGGCAGACGGCGACGAGGTCGCCGAGGACCGCGGAGGCGGTGGGCGAACCGCCGGCGCCGGGCCCGTAGAACATCAGCCGGCCCGCCGCCTCCGACTCGACGAACACGGCGTTGTACGCGCCGCGCACCGAGGCGAGGGGGTGGCTGAGCGGGATCATCGCGGGGTGCACGCGCGCGGTGACGGAGCCGCCGTCGGCCGCCCGCTCGCAGATGGCGAGCAGCTTGATGGTGCAGCCCATCTCCTTCGCGGAGGCGAAGTCGGCGGCGGTGACCTCGGTCATGCCCTCGCGGTGGACGTCGTCGAGGCGTACGCGCGTGTGGAAGGCGATCCCGGCGAGGATGGCGGCCTTGGCGGCGGCGTCGAAGCCCTCCACGTCGGCGGTCGGGTCGGCCTCGGCGTACCCGAGCGCGGTGGCCTCGTCGAGGGCCTCCTGGTACCCGGCGCCCGTGGAGTCCATCTTGTCGAGGATGAAGTTGGTGGTGCCGTTCACGATGCCGAGGACTCGGTCGACCTTGTCCCCGGCGAGGGACTCGCGCAGCGGCCTGATCAGCGGGATGGCACCGGCGACGGCGGCCTCGTAGTAGAGGTCGCGGCCGTGCTCCTCGGCGGCGGCGTGCAAGGCGGCCCCGTCCTGGGCGAGGAGGGCCTTGTTCGCGGAGACCACGGAGGCGCCGTGCTCGAACGCGGTCGTGATGAGGGTCCGGGCGGGTTCGATGCCACCGATGACCTCGATGACGACGTCGATGTCGCCGCGTTTGACGAGGGCGGTGGCGTCGGTGGTGATGAGCGCGGGGTCGATGCCCTCGCGGACCTTGGAGGGGCGCCGGACGGCGACCCCGGCCAGCTCCACCGGGGCACCGATCCTGGCCGTGAGGTCGTCGGCGTGCGTCGTCATGATGCGCGCCACCTCTGAGCCGACAACCCCACAGCCCAGCAGCGCCACCTTCAGCGGACGCGTACGCATCATCCGACCTCGTTTCCTCATACCGTCTACGGTTGGACCAGTCTCACTCACCGGACCGGAGTTTCTGTCATTTGTCCGGATCGTGAGACGTTTATTTCATTTTCGCCGGGCCGGAAGACAGGAGATCTTCCGGCGCGGCGGTGCCCCGCGTCATGCCTGCCTCACCCGACGTCGAGACGCAGGAGGTCGTCCTCCGTCTCCCGTCGGACGATGACCCGGGCCTCCCCGTCGGCGACGGCGACGACCGGCGGACGCAGGGCGTGGTTGTAGTTGCTGGCCATGGACCGGCAGTACGCGCCCGTCGCGGGCACGGCGATGAGATCGCCGGGCGCCAGGTCGGCGGGCAGGAACGCGTCCTTGACCACGATGTCGCCGCTCTCGCAGTGCTTGCCGACGACGCGGACGAGCATCGCCTCGGCGTCGGAGGCGCGGGAGACGAGAGCCACGCTGTACTCGGCGTCGTAGAGCGCGGTACGGATGTTGTCGGACATGCCGCCGTCGACGGACACGTACGTCCGCAGCCCTTCGAGCGGCTTGACGGTGCCGACCTCGTAGAGGGTGAAGGCGGTGGGACCGACGACGGCGCGCCCCGGCTCGACCGAGATGCGCGGCGTGCGCAACCGGGCGGCCTCGCACTCACGCGTCACGATCTCGGTGAGCGCCTTGGCGATCTCGTGCGGCTCACGCGGGTCGTCGGCGCTGGTGTAGGCGATGCCGAGGCCGCCGCCGAGATCGATCTCGGGCAGCTCGACGCCGTGCTCGTCACGGATGTCCTTCAGCAGCCCCACGACCCGGTGCGCGGCGACCTCGAACCCGGACATGTCGAAGATCTGCGACCCGATGTGGCTGTGGATGCCGATCAGCTCCAGGCCGTCCAGCTGGAGCGCCCGCCGCACGGCCTCGGCGGCCTGCCCGCCGGCGAGCGGGATGCCGAACTTCTGGTCCTCGTGGGCGGTGGCGATGAACTCGTGCGTGTGCGCCTCGACACCCACGGTGATACGGATCTGGACGCGCTGCCGCTTGCCGAGGGACTGGGCGATGTGCGCGACCCGGACGATCTCCTGGAACGAGTCGAGCACGATCCGCCCGACCCCCGCGCCCACCGCGCGCTCGATCTCCGCGGCGGACTTGTTGTTGCCGTGGAAGGCGATACGGTCCGCGGGCATCCCCGCGGACAGGGCGGTGGCCAGCTCGGTCCCCGAGCAGACGTCGAGGTTGAGCCCCTCCTCGTTCAGCCATCGCACGACCGCGCGCGACAGGAAGGCCTTGCCGGCGTAGAAGACGTCGGCGTCGTGCCCGAAGGCTGTGCGCCATGCGCGGGCGCGCGCCCGGAAGTCGGCCTCGTCCATGACGTATGCGGGCGTGCCGAACTCCTCGGCGAGCCGGGTGACGGTGACCCCGCCGACGCTCACCACGCCGTCGGCGTCCCGCGTGACGGTCTGCGCCCAGACCTTGGGGTCGAGGGTGTTGAGGTCGGCCGGCGGGGCGGCGTAGTGGCCCTCGGGCAGGACATCGGCGTGACGGGGCCCGGCGGGGTGTGCGGAACGGCTCATGTCGGTGTGTCTCTCTGCGCTCTCAGAGGTGGTCGGGTGCGTCGATGCCGAGCAGGGACAGGCCGCCGGCCAGCACCGTCCCGGCGGCTTCGGCGAGGGCCAGCCGGGCGCGGTGGGCGGCCGAGGGTTTCTCCTCGCCGCGCGGCAGTACGTCCGGCAGCAGGGGCAGCACGGCATCGGCGACGGTGACGAGGTGCCGGGCGAGCCGGTCGGGCGCGCGGTGGCGCGCCGCCCGGGCGAGGAGGCGTGGGTGGTCGGCGAGGGCGGCGAGCAGGGGTCGCGTGGCGGCCGTGCCGGTGGCCCCCGGCAGGGCGGCGAAGCCGAGGTCGGCGGCGTTGCGGTGCAGGGCCCGGGTGCGGGCGTGGGCGTAACGGATACGGAAGAGGGGGTTGCTCTCGCGCTGGACGAGGTGTTCCCCGCCGACCCGGGGCCGGTCGTGGCCGGCGGGATGGAGGAGCGCCCAGCGTCCGGCGTCCCGCCCGAGGGCGAGGAGGGCGGCGGTGTCGGCGGCGGGAACAGGAACCGGCCGCACGTTCACGTCCAGCATCCCCTCCCCGACCGCATCGGCCCGGGCGCCGAGCACCGCCTCCCACCGCGGCGGGATCGGCCCCCGGCTCTCGCAGCTGGTCCGCACGAGGGCGCCCTGGGCGCGCAGCAGACGTGCGAGGACGTCACCGACGACGAGGGCGCGGGGTTCGGCGGCGCAGTGCAGGCTGAGTACCTGCCCGGCGGCGTCCTGCCCGTACCCGTACCGCGGGCCGTCGCGCAGGATCTGCTCGGCGAGCCGACGGGCGGCGGCGCCGGCATCGGCGTCACGAAGACTGATGTTGAGAAACCCGGGCCCGGTGACGACGACACTCCCGATGCCGTCGGCTGCCATGGCCATGAGGTGGTCCCGCAGCACGTCGGCGACCCGCAGCGTGCTCTGCCCGGCGGGCCGGGCGAGCTGGAGCGCGATGCCGGTGGCATAGTCCCCGCACCCGCCCGGCCCCGGCGGCGCGACCACGACCCGCTCCGGAACCGGCACGCTCAGCTCCCCCGCGTCGACAGCACGACGCACCGCGCACAGCACGGTACGGGAGAGCTCCACGGGGGTCACGGGACAAGCGTAGGGGAGGAGGGGGGTGGGTAGGCGAACGGGTTTGGGCGGGGTATCGGCATGTGGACGGTGGGGCGGGGGTGGGGCCTGGCGCCCCGGCCGCCGCCTGGACCACGGGGCGGTACCCGCCGCCTGGACCACGGGGCGGTACGGCGACCGCCGACCCACCGGGCTGCTTCCCTGCACGACTGCCGACCCGCGGGGGCGCTGAAGAACGCGGTGTGGACTATCTGGTACGACGGCCGGTCCGCTGGGCGTCCCCGCCCTCACCGGGACCGGCACCCTCCCCACCGGCCGCATCGGGCTGCGGCCCTCTCCCCCGCCCCTCGACCAACTCCAGCACGACGCGCACGAGTTCGGAAGGCTCGAAGGGCTTGGCGAGGAAGGCGTCGACCCCGGCGTCGAGCCCTGCCGCGACGTCCCCCTGCGAACAGGCGCTGACGATGGCGAGCGGAAGATCACGGGTACGGGGGTCGGCGCGCAGCTGCGCGGCGGTGGCTAGCCCGTCGAGCCGGGGCATGACGACGTCGAGGGTGATCACATCGGGCCGCACCTGATGCACCACATCCAGACACTCGGCACCGTCGACCGCGGTCACGACCTCGAGCCCCTCAAGCTCGAGATTGACCCTGATCAGCTGCCGGATGACCTTGTTGTCGTCCACAACAAGCACCCGGCCGGAAGCCCCTGGCACAACTCGAGAGTAGGTCGGCCCCGGCCATCGCGTCCGGGTTTTCCCCACTTCCACCCCGTCCGGGGGACGCACCCCTTCCACATGGGCACGCGCAGGGGCTGCGCCCCCACGGAAAACGTTCATGACCACCCCACGGGAGCTGGTAGTGTTCTACCCGTCGCCGCGCACAGAGCGCGACGAACCCCGCCCCCGTAGCTCAGGGGATAGAGCAACGGCCTCCGGAGCCGTGTGCGCAGGTTCGAATCCTGCCGGGGGCACTCGCCTAGGAACAGCAACAATCAAGCGCTGACCAGGGCGGATGCCGACAGATGAGGGCGGGAGTCAGTCTCACTGACTCCCGCCCTCTCTCGTTGTCTCTCAGCATTCGCGACACACCTCCGACACATCCCTCCGCGCGCCTCGACCTACCCACAGAGGTCGCTGGAGCTCCAAAGAAATACACGGGCGGGACGCCTAGTCACGCCGGTCACTGCCGTCGGCAGTCCGGTCCGTATCCTGGGCATAGCGAAGCCCCTCCTCGCTGCATGAGGAGGGGCTTCGCTGCTGGTGAGGGCGACGCCTACAGGACGGCAGGGGCCTTCTTGTACCAACTGGTGATCACCTTGTTGAGGGCCACCAAGTTCTGCTGGCGCATGATCGGAGCCTTGGCCTCCATCTCGAAGTGCTCGCTCGTCTCGGGGAGGCTGCGCCACAGGCTGCTCTCGCTGACGGGCGCGGTCATGTGCTTGTCGAGCTTCTTGAAGAAGATCGTGATCTCATCGTCGGAGACCTTGGCCTCCCGCAGGTCGCGGAAGACGCCGGCGAGGACACGGAGCATACCGACAGACCCGAGAAGCGACTTGTTGCGGACGGTGACCGCGGGAGTTCTGTCCTCGGTCATGTCAGCGAGGTCGGTGAAGGCGACGGAGATGATGTCGAGGTAGTCCTTGACGGCCTCGATGACCTCGCTGTCGGAGATTTCCGTCTCGACCTTCTTACCGATCCGGCCGCCGGGTCCGACGAGGACGGCGCGGGTGATGTCGGCGACGTGCTTGGCGCCGATGAAGTTCGTGTTCTTCGGCGTCATGCGATCCTGCTCGGGGTCGACGCGGCCCTTGAGCATCGGGTGGCGCATCACGTCGCTGAGGGTACGGTTGGCGACCTTGTAGGCGTCGAAGCGGGCACGGACGGCCGCGGAGATGCCCTTGGCGTTGTCGGCGACATCCACGAACATCTGCCGGGCCTTGAGGTTGTCCAGCTCGACGTAGATGTCCAGCCCGACGTACTCGTTCTTCAGGCGCTCCAGACGGTCGACGAGGGCCTGCTTCTCCTCATTCGCCTTGGCGATCTTCTCCGGGCTGACCATGCGCAGAAGGCTGCGGTCGACGTCAGCGATGGCCTCGGTGATGCGCTTCTGCTCCAGGTGGACGCCGAGAACGCGGTGCTGTCCGTCGATCGTGGACAGGCGCGTGATCGTGCCGACAGCCCAGGGGACTTCGAGGTATCCCACATTTCCTTCGCTGTTGGCCGGCTCGAACTTGCAGCCGCCGTTGTCGCGAGCCAGGAGGGCGGGGGCGACCCAGTCCGGCTTGGTGTCGAGGTACTCGCCGAACTCGCGGGCGTGCTTGGCGTCGACCTTGCGGTTGTCCTCGTCCGGCTGTTCCGGACTGGGCACCGGGAGGATCGTCGGCAGGTCAGCGAGCGGAACGCGGACGGTGTAGACGACACGGCCTCCCTGGAAGGACCGCTGCGCGAGGTAGGTGGACGACGGGACGACGCCCTTGAGGCGGCTCGTGTCGATGTTGATGCTCACCAGGATTTACTCCCTGATCGCGGTGATGTACCGTCAGATCGGCGATACAAGTCCCAGACCATACAGCTCTACTCCTAACCTCGTCAATCAAATTCTTATTTCCTAGAACAAGTTGGCGATGTAGCTGACTAAGTGACAGATCGAGGGGCCCGAGGAGGCCTCGTGACGGGTCGGCTACGTGCTCGTCATCGCCTCCCCCGGCCGAACTCACCATCTTGAGCCAGAGGTTCCGTTTGCAGGCGCTGTCAGGCGGTGTCCCCCTCGTCCTCCAGCGCCTTGGTGATCTTCGCGTTGGCGGCTTCCTCGTGACCGTCGATGCAACCGTGGTATCGGCGATGGATCACCTCTGGCGAGTTGCCGACCCGCCGGGCCACCTCAGCGATGGGCACCCCTGCGTTCAGCCACCGCGTGATGCACGCGTGTCGCAGGTCGTACGGGCGCCCGGCCAACGGCGAGTCGACACGTTCCGGCGAAAGCGCGTACTCCCGCGCCTCCTCCCACACCCGCCAGTAGGTGGAAGAGACGACCACTCCCCCGCGTTCGTTGCCGAACATGCGCCCCTCCTTGGCGGTCCCGAACTCCTCCAAGTGAGCCCGGAGGATGGCGACCAAGACGGGCGGAATGGGCACCGGACGGTCGCTGGTCGCCTCCCGTACCTTCAGGCCGCGGCGGTCGTGCCGCTCTCCGGAGTCGGTCCACTGCTTCCCGGAGACGGGGCGCGTCTCCCGCAGCGTGAGCGTGCCCCAACCCGTCTCCGGCAGGTGACAGTCAGACCGCCTCAGTCCGACTGCCTCAGCGGGCCGCAGGCCCGCGTAGTACAGGACCGCGTAGAAAGCCGCCAGGCGCCGCCCGCGGCAGCGATCCCAGGACCCGACGTAGGAGACTCTTGAGCAACTGCCGGGCCTGTACGGCGTTCACGAGGACGCGGCGGTCCACCACCTCATTGGAGCCGACGTGCTTCCGGCGAGCGCCCTGAAGGGGGTTCTCTGGGAGCTCCCCTACGACCACAGCATGTTCGAGAGCGGTGTTCAGAGCGCGGCGCCGCCGCTTGTAGGTGTCGCCCGCAGCCGGAGTGCCGTCCAGCTTGTAGCTGAGGCGGTACAGCACATCCTCGAACACCCCGGGGTCAGCCAGATCACCCAACGGCCGGTCGGTCGAACTTCGCCGAAGACTCACCCAGTGAATACAACTAACTGCCTCCGAGCGGTAACGAATGCGGTTGGCATGGCGCCCCGCAAGACCTGTTCGCTGGGCCGCGAAGCTTCCAGCGACTGCGGCAGTCGTGCTGCCGCGCTCAACAGCCACGGCTGCCGAACGCGGCAGCACCACCCACTACCCCTCCAAGCGCTGCAGCGGGATAGGCGCATCGAAGACATCGACGACGAATTCCGAAGTTCCATTGCCCTCGAAGTCGACATCGCGGTCGCTGTGAAGCAACGTGTGGATCCTTACCCAACGCCCTTGGGCGCTTGCTTCCTCCGCTACATTGAGCGCGCCACCAACGGGGCCGACAGGGCCAGTGCGTCGCTTACTCGTCCAGGTCTGCAAGAGCTTCGCTTCTGCGGGAAGCTCCCATGTGCGAGGCTCGGCGCTGGCTGGCACGGAGACTTCATCGCTGAGCAACTGCACGACCCATTCGACGTCACCTTCGCTGTCCTGCTCGTTCGACATGCGAATACCGAGCCCGATCATGTACGCACCCTCAAGATACTCCTCCAGCTCATCATCGATGTCTCTGAAGTAGACAGCAGGGCGAACCACGTCGATCGGACCGAACCCAGTAAACTCTCCGAGCATCGGCGGGCACTTCTCTTTGAGGTATTGCTGCGTGGCCATGCGCACAGGCATCGGGACTCGGTTCAGGACTACTTCGAGAGCCGTGTCGTCCCGGTCGGCCAGGAATCCGTTGAGCGCGTCGACCAGTTCCTCGGTTAGATGGAGATCTCCAGCTCCGAGCGTGGTCACTGCTTCCAACTCTTCGCGAGGAGCTTTGACAAGGGCGAACACTCTACTCCGCCCCGGACTCGTGTGCGCGATGAACGAATAAATCACTTTTGTCTCACATCACGTCTCAGAGGCCGCGCCAGCACCAACGCGTGCCGATGCGACCATAAGCAATGGGAAAGCCTGCCAATCGACGTGTCATATGGGCTACTTGCCCATTCGCATGGTCAACGGCGGGTCGCTGTCGGACCCAGCACTTCAGCCCGGGTCCGCATGGCTAGGTGCAGCCTAGCCATGCGCAGGCGCGGTGACAACGGCGCACAGGAGCGTGAGGCGGGCGCAGACAGGGCGAGGCTGCCTTGAAGGGGCGGTGGGGCGATAGGACCTGACGCAAGTTCACTGGCTTCACGGCGCGGGCATCGCGAGGGCGTCCGTCACACCTCCGACACACTCGGAACCGCTGAACCCCTCTGAGGGACTCCGCCGCAGGCCAGAAGGCCACGTGTGCTGATCTACACATTCACTCCGGAGCCGTGTGCGCAGGTTCGAATCCTGCCGGGGCACCTTGGATCAGGTGCCCAAAGACCCCGTCACCAGCGGAAACGCTGAGGCCGGGGTCTTCGCGTATGTGCAGCCGTATGCGGCCCGAGGCGGCCGTACGACGGGGTCTGTGGACTATTCGTGGACAGGGTCCGAGCGCGTCTGCCCAGGTCACAGCAGCTGCTTTGGAGCGGTCGCAGCCCGGCGTGCCGGTCCCGCACCAGATCCGCGGCGCCGAATACGCTGCGCCTGACTGCCACACGAGAACGGCTCGTCACGTCGCTCCGGACGGCACAGCCGCCGCATGCAGGAAGGGGTGTGGCGTGAGGTCTCCAGACGTACACCTGCGCGAGATCACTGACGCCAACCGGGATGCCGTTCGTGCCCTCCGCGTCCGCCGTGATCAGAAGCAGTTCGTCGCCTCCGTGTCCATGTCGCTCAAGCAGGCGGCACAGCACCCGGAGGCCAATCCCTGGTACCGCGCGGTGTACATCGGCGACGAGCCGGTCGGCTTCGTGATGCTGTCGTGGAAGCCGTCGGCTGGTCCTTACACAGGGCGGCACTTCATCTGGCGCCTCCTCGTCGACAAGCACCATCAGGGGCGAGGGATCGGCCGAGAGATTCTCACGCAGATCGCCGCCCTGGTTCGTGAGGACGGCGCCACAGAGTTGCTGACCAGCTACGATCCCGGCGATGGCGAACCGTTGCCCTTCTACCAAAAGTTCGGGTTCGAGCCCACCGGGGAGATCGACGACGGCGAGATCGTTCTCCGGATCGCCTTCCCCTCCCAGTAAGCGCACACGGGAAGCCGCAGACGGATTCCGGTAGCCACTTGACCAAGAGTTCGGTGGTCTCCGGAAGTCGACCAGCGGCCGGCGCCCTGGGAGGGCCGGCACACGACGACGCCCCCGGCCCGCACAGGGACCAGGGTGCCATGAGCGCACAGGACCGGAGGACCCGGAGACGCGGGACCGGCCTCCTCTGTTCAGTGGAGCGGAGGTTCCGTAATCGGGCGGCAGTTGGAGGGGCCGCCCTGACACGTCGGCTACCGGTAGAAGACGGCCACGCCGCCGTGGTGGGAGCAGGCGCCCTGGTGGTGTACGGCGTACGAGTACGTGCCGTCGTTGCACCGCGCCGTCGCACCGCCGCCGTCGGAGCTGGAGCCGCCCGACGAGTTGGATCCGCCGCTGGACGACGATCCGTCAGACGTCGAACTCTCCTCCGTTCCCGAGTCCGCGGCGGCGTGTGCGGTGACAGTCACCTTCACCTGGACCGTCTTCGTCGCCGTCACCGTCGGGGCCGGCTTCGGCTTCACGGTCTGCGTCGCCGTGGGTGTCGCGGTGGCCGTGACCGTCGGCTGCACCTTGTCGTTGGCCACCGGCTTCGTCGCGTCCGGGTTCTGGCCGGCGGCGCCGGCGCTGCCCACGCCGATGATGAACGCGAGGCCCAGAGCGGGAAGTACGAAACGTTTGCGGGCCCACTTCGGTGCCGGACGGGTGGACGGCGGTCCGGGCGGCGGCTGGAACGGTGGTTGAGGCTGGTGGTAGCTCACAGGACCCCCCTGTTTCAGTACGTGAGGGGTGAAGCTACCTGCGCCGACACGTTCGATGTGAGGGATCGGTGAAGGTAGTGACCTAGTTGTGACACTACAACTCTCAACCACCGCCAGGAGGAGGACGCACGCACCATGAGCGGGCGTCCGCTGCGGGACCAGGTCACAGTCCGTGTTCGTCCATCAGTCGCATCAGGTTGCGTTTGCGCTTCTGGGTGGTGCGCAGGGTCGTGACGTATGCGGTGAAGTCGTCCTGCGTGCCGAGGGCGCGGTGGCAGTCGCGCATGCTCAGGAGGAGGGCCACCAGTTCCTCGTAGGTGCGGCTGCCCGTCTGGTGGGTGAGGGGCTTGGCCAGGCGGAGGTAGGCGGCGAGGGCTTCGGCGGGGCGGGTGGCTCGGGAGGTGTCGGCGAGCGTGCGCCACTGGGTGTCGTGGGCGCCTGACGTCGTCGCCGCCTGCCAGGCCGCGTCGATGTCCCGGTCATCCAGTAGGACGTCCACCAGGACGGAGGTGCCTTGTGCGCCCTTCCTGTCGGCGCCGGCGCCGGCGTCCGCGCTCAGTAGGGCCAGGGCCTTCTTCCGCTCCGTCGGCCAGCATCGGGCGGCCTGGGCCGCTACGCGCAGTTGCCGGTAGGTGAGGAGGGTGCGGCGGGCCTTGAAGTGGTCGCTGCGCAAGGTTACGGCGTCGGTGAGGCGGTCGGCTCGGGTGTAGCGGTCGGTGAGGTGGTCGACCAGGGCGGTGTCGACGGTGGCGAGGTTCCCGGTGTCACGGAGGCCTCGTTCAGCCCACTCCAACGCTTCGGCAAAGCGGCCCGCGCTTTCCAGTTCGCGGGCGATGAGCAGGTGGGTGTGGCCGTTCGGTGCCAGGTCGGCCGCGTGTACGGCGATCACCGTGTCGACGTCCCGGCCCGCCTTGGCCAGCCGTTGCATCAGGTGCTTCTCCGCCCAGCCGGTGCGGTGGGCCTGCCACGCGAGGACGGCGTGCCGGCGCAGGGCTGCCGTGCCCCGCTCGCCCAGTACGTCCTCGTAGTCCAGCGGGTCGAGGTACGTCAGGTCGGCCGCCGCCTCGTCGACGGCGTGGCCGACCAGCCAGTGCGCGAGTTCCTCCGGGTCGGGGCGGGCCGCGCGGCAGGCGGTGTGGTGGAGGTCCGCGAGGTCGGCGCCGATCTGCCCGAGACGTCCGTCGGAGTCGTCGACGTTCTCGGCCGCCGCTGCCAGCAGGGCGATCGCCTCCCGCGCCAGGACCACCGCGTCCGCGGGGCGGTCGGAGGCCGTCAGTGCCCTGATCGCGGACACCGCCTGCCCGGCCTGGTCCGCGTAGGCGCGGGCGTCGGCGTACTCGACGTAGCCGTAGGACGCGAACGGGCCGATGTCCAGCAGTTCGCGGAGCCGCGAGCGGAGTGCGGCCAGGTCTCCACGGGCGCTCGCGGCTCGCAGTTCCAGACGTCGGCGTACGTTGCGGTCCTCGGTGATCTCGTTCCGTACGAGGGCGAGCAGTTCCTCGCGGGAGAGAGCCGACAACCAGGCGTCCAGGCCCCGCGCCCGGTTCCGGGCCGTCTTCCTCTGGCGGGGGAGGTCGGCCTTCTGGGCCAGCGCGACCAGGCCGAGCGCGACCAGGTGTTTGCAGAAGTTGCCCTCTTGGCCGTGCGGGCAGTCGCACTCTCCCGCCAGGCCCCGGGGACCGCCTAGGGTCAGCTCCGCCCCGTACCGGTGTGTGCCCTGGACCGATGCCCTGATCGAGTCGGTGCCGACCTCGATTCCGGACACCGCGTCCACGTATCCGAGTCCGCGTTCGAAGGAACGTGTCCCGGCCAGCGCTCTCAGTTTCGCCTCGGTGAGACCGACCACGACGTCACCCTAACGGCCGTCGGCCGGGGTTCCGTCCTCTGGTCTCCCCCTATGCCGTGGGCCGCGTCATGATGATGCGGGTGATCTCGACGCGGGACCTGGCGCCGAGTTTGCGGTAGGCGCGGGTGAGGGCCGCCTCGACGGTCTTGACGCTGAGGACGAGGCCTGCCGCTATCTCGCGGTTGGTGGCGCCCTGGGCGGCGCGGGTGACCACGCTGCGTTCGGTCGATGTGAGGTGTTCGGACCAGGAGGTGCCGTCGGGTACGGGGGCGCGGAGGTCGTCGGCGCGGTCGCGTTCGGCGCGGGTGACGGAGACCCAGGCGCGGGCCCCCGCCTTCGTGAAGATCCGCAGGGCGTCGGCGAACGCGGTGCGGGAGGCCGGTTCGTCGCCGAGGAGGCGGTGCGCCCTGCCCAGTGCCACGCGGGTGCGGGCCTCCTCCAAGGGGTAACCGGTGGCCCGGAGGCGTACTGCGGCCCGTGCGAAATCCGTTGCCGCGGCGGGGAGTTCGCCGCGGGCCGCTTCGACGGCCGCCGCCGCGCGGTCGAGGGTGGCCAGGACACCGGGCCGGCCGAGTCGCTCCGCCTGGTGGCGGGCGCGGGCGATGACGGCCTCCGCCTCGTCGGTCGCGCCGGTGCGGGCCAGCGCCTCGGCCAGGTCGGCGTGCCAGCGGCGGGTGGCGGGGTCTTTCTGGCCCTGCCCGGTCTCCAACTCGGCTGTTCGCCGCAGGAGTTCGGCCGCCTGTACGGGTTGCCCGCTGAACAGTCTGATCCGTCCTTCGGCGTGCAGCGCGCGGGGCAGGAAGAGGCGGTCGTCGTCGTCCTCGCTGTGCCGGCGGGCGGTCTCCGCCGCGGTGAGCGCCTGGCTCAGGCTGCCGCCCGCCGTCTCGGCGAGGGCGACCGTGTACCAGGCGGGGCCTTGGCTGAGCCCCGCCTGTTCGGTGATGCGCAGGCTCTGCCGGGCGATGGTCAGGGCCGGGCGGCAGCGGCCGCGCGCGATCTCGACCTGGGCGAGGCCGTTGAGGCACTGGCTGAGGCTGTCAGCCGAGCCCCGCTGCCGCAGCGTGTAGACGAGGGTGCGCAGTTCGGCGCGGGCCTCGTCGAGTTCGTCGCGGACCAGGTGGAAGCGGTGCTTGAGGTAGGTGGGGCCGTTGTGGTGGGTCATGGCGTGCACGTCGTGGGGGGCGGCGAGCGCGGCGGCCAGGGTCGTCTCGGCCCGCGGGTGGCCCAGGAAGAGTTCGAGGGCCGCCTGCTGGGTCAGTGCCATGAGTTCGGTGCGGCGGTCGCCCGAGCGCGCCGCGAGGCGTGCGGCTCGTACCGCGTGGTCGTGGGCGCGCACCGCCGAGCCGCCGACCATCCAGGCGCGCCAGCTCATCCGGTAGTGGAGCTGGGCGAGGAGCCCGGGGTCCCGTCCGGCGTCGTGCACCGCTTCGGGGAAGACGTCGGTGATCTCGGCCATGGCCTGGCCACAGGAGTCGATGACCACGTTCCAGGCGCGGACCCGGTCGGCGGGGCGGTCGGCCTCGCCGAGGACTTCGTAGGCGAGTTGCCTGGCGAAGTCGAGGTCTCCGGCCTCGATGCCGTCCTCGGCGGCGGTGAGGCGGCGGTCGATGTCGACGTGGGTCTGACCGGCGGGCGTGTACTCGGCTGCCATGCGGCCCAGTCTCGCCGCGGTTCCGGGGGCGCCGCGGCGGCGGGCGGCGCGGGCGGCGTCGGCGAGCCCGGCGGCGACGGCCGGGTCGGGGCCCGCGGCGAGCCGGGCGATGTGGTGGGCGCGCTCGACCGGGTCGTCGGAGGCCTCGGCCAGGGCGCGGTGGGCGCGCGTCAGGCGTTCGTACGGGGTCACGGTCCGCAGGACCATCGGTGTCAGTGGGTCCTGGAACCTGATGATGCCGTGGTCGAAGGCCCGTGGGCTGTGCAGGACGCCGTGCCGTACGCAGGTGTCCACGTCGGCGGCGGCGTGGTGGCGGCCCGCGCGCCGCAGCAGTTCCACCGTGGGACGGACGGCCGTGCCCGCGGTGATCAGGGTGTGCCGGGCGCTCGGGGGGAGGGCGTCTATCCGGTCGAGGATCGGGCGGCGCAGGGAGTCGGGGACGGGGAGCGGTTCGGTCGGGCCGGGCAGGTCGGCGCCCTCGATGCGGAGGCGTTCGTCGAGGGCGGCGCTGAGTTCGAGGGCGGTGCGCGGGGTGCCTGCGCTCGCCTGGTGCAGCCGGGCGACGAGCGGGCGGGGCCAGGCGGGGTGGTCGTGTGCGTCGAGCAGTTCGGCGGTCTGGTGGGCGGTCAGGGGCGGGACCTGGATCCGGCGGACCGGTGGCGGGCACAGCTCCTGTGCCTCGGGTCCGTGGCGCAGGAGCTGTGCCTCGGGTCCGTGGCACGGCTCCTGCGCCGCCTGTGCCTCGGGGCCGTCCGCGGTGGGCTCCGTGCGCAGGGCGACGAGCACCGAGGGGCCGCCGTCCGGGCCGGGCCCCGCGCGGCGGGCGGGGGTCCGGCGGGCGAGGAAGGCGAGGACGTCCGCGGTGGGCCGGTCGAGCCACTGGGCGTCGTCGACGACGAGCAGGAGCGGGCGGGAGCCGGACAGGTGGGCGAGGAGTCTGTGCACCGCGATCCGCAGGACGAGTGCGTCGCGTCCGGTGGCCGGGTCGGTGCCGGCGGCCGGTGCGCCGCGCAGCAGGGCCGCTTCGAGCACGGTGCGTTCGTGGGCGGCCAGGGCGGCGAGGGCGTCGTCGCCGACCGGGGCCAGCAGGTCGATGAGGCCGAGGAAGGGGCTGTCGCGTTCGGCCGGGGAGGGCGCGCAGCGCAGGACCTGCCGGCCCCGGGCGGTCGCGTCCGTGACCAGTTGGGACACGACGGTGGTCCGGCCGATGCCGGCCGGGCCGGTGAGCAGGACTCCGCCGCCGCCGGCCAGGTGGGTCCGTACGGTGTCGCAGAGGGCATCGCGTCCGACGACGGGCGGCCGGGGACGTGCTGCCGGGCGGTCCGCCGGCGGGGTGGTCGGCTCGGTCATCGGAGACCCTTCCGGACACAGCCTCGTTCATGCCTCGGGTTCGCCGGACACGAGTACTGGTACGAGTACGAGTACCTGTACGAGCACCTGCGCGGGTACCGATCATGAACCTGCCATTCACGCGCCGCGCCGAATGTAGGACCGCCCTCGGTGAAAGGTCAAGACCAATGAAGGCCGCCGGCACCGGGGGCGGACGGTGGGCGGACGTGCGGACCGGGCCGCTGGCGGGGAGACCGACGGCCCGGTCGTGTCAAGGAGTTGTCAGTAAGCTGCCATGCGCTGGGTCAGCAGGCGCCCTCGTCCTTCCAGACGGCCCAGGAACCCGGCGCGCCCGGCTCGGCGCCGGTCGAGTACCACTGCGAGGACCACTTGTGGCCGTCGTACGAGACCTGGTCGCCCGGCGTGTAGCCGGTGGTCGCGCTCCAGGCCGGCAGGTCGCCGCAGCCGCCGGGCGGGGTGCCGCCGCCGGTGACGGTCCAGGTGAAGGAGGCCGAGCCGGTGGCGTTGTCGGTGTTCTTCGCCGTGACGGTCACGGAGGAGGTGCCGGCGGTGGTCGGCGTGCCCGTGATGCGGCCGGTGGAGGAGTCGATCGACAGCCCGGCGGGAAGGCCGGTCGCGCTGTAGGTGAGCTTCTCACCGCCGGGGTCGCTCGCCTGGATCTGCAAGGAGACGGCGGTGCCGACCGTGCCGTTCTGGCTGCCCGGGTTGGTCACCGACGGCGCGCCCGGCTGCCCGCCGCAGTTGCCCGGGCCGGGTACCGGGTCGGCGCCGGTGACGCTGACCGCCGCCCAGGCGGCCTCGACGGTGTCGTACTCGGCGCAGTGCGCGCCGTACAGGTCGGCGGCCGCCTTCAGCGAGTCGATGCGGGCCTGGTGGTAGTCCTCGCTGCTGTTGGCGTAGGAGGCCAGCGCCTTGTACCAGATCTTGGCGGCCTTGTCGTTGCCGATGCCGTTGACCGTGGAGCTGTTGCAGGTGGGGCTGTTGCCGTAGCCGTGGTCGCCGCTGCCGACGGCCAGCAGGAAGAACCAGTGGTTGAGCGGGCCCATCGAGTAGTGCGGGTCGAGGCTGCCGTTGCCGCTGTTCCAGCAGTTGGGCGACTGGCCGTCCAGGGACGGGTTGTACATGTAACGCAGGGGGCGGTTGTCGCCGTTGATGTCGATGAGCTCGCCCATGGTGTAGTCGGGCGTGTCCACCGGGTTGTTCGCGTAGAACTCGACCATGGTGCCGAAGATGTCGCTGGTGCCCTCGTTCATGCCGCCGGTCTCGCCGGTCTCGTCCCAGCCGGTGAGGGCGCCGCTGACGCCGTGGCTCATCTCGTGTCCCGCGACGTCGAGTTCGACCAGCGGACGGGCGTTGCCCTGACCGTCGCCGTACGTCATCTGGGAGCCGTCCCAGAAGGCGTTCACGTACGCGTTGCCGTAGTGCGTGCGCGACGGTACGCCCCGGCCGTCGCCGAAGATGCCGTTGCGTCCCTGGACGTTCTTGTAGTAGTCGAACGTCTTCGCCGCGCCGTAGTGCGCGTCGACGCCGGCGGAGGCGGGGTCGCTGTCGGAGCCGTTGCCGAAGTTGCCGCTGGAGCTGGTGAAGACCGAACCGGTGCCGCTGGTGGCGTGGTTGAGGTTGGTCGTGTAGCCGTTGCCGTGCACCGGGTCCTGCATCGAGTAGCCGCTGCCGGACTGCGTGACGTCGAGGGAGACCCGGCCGCTGTAGATCGACTGGCCGCTGCCCGCAGCGGCCTGCGCGGCGGCGGCCTGCGCGGCGACGGCCTTCGGGGCGGCGGCCCGGGCTGCGGCACCTCCCGCGCGTGCGGTGCGCGCGGCGCCCTCGGCGGCGAAGGTGTCCACCTCGTCGCTGGTGCGTACGACCTTGCCGGTACGGGCGTCCACCAGGACGTGCAGGCGGCTCGGCGTCCGGTCCGGGCGTACACCGCTGACGACGGTCTCCCAGACCAGGGCGGCGCGGGGCCCCCTCATCTGGACGGCGAGGTGCGAGGCGGACACGGACTCGACACGGCCGTCGAACCTGGCCCTCGACACCTTCGCGGCGCGCGAGGCGGGCAGGGCGGGCTCGGTGGAGACCGCCCCGGACGCCTGCGATCCGGTGGCCAGCGACGCGTACGTGCCGTCCTTCTTCAGGTGCACGATGACGTCGCCGCCGTAGGTCGGCAGCCCCTTGTACTTCCGGTCGAACCGGACGGCGGCGGAGCCGTCCCGGTCGACCACCAGGTTCCGGACGAAGAAGGCGTCCCCGGCGGCCTTGTGGGCGGCGCCCGCGTGGGCCGCCAGCGCCTTGCGCGCGTCGTCGACGACGCGGCCGCGCACGGCGGGCGCCGGGTTCGCGGTGTACGGTGCCGCCGCGAAGGCCGCCGGACCGGCGGCGGGGGCGGAGGGGTGGGGACGCGGCTGCGACGCCGGCGCCGCCACGGCGGCGGGCAGGGCGATCGCGGACGCGGACACGCAGGCCAGAGTGACCGTCAGCAGACGTGCGGCTCTTGGTATGTCCATGGGACGGGGAGTTCCTTTCGCCTCGTGCGGGTGAACGCCCGCCACTGCGTCGCACAGCGGTGAGGGAGGCAGCGCACACCCACGGGTGCCGTCGGCCCCGCCCACGAACGGAGCGGAGCCGACGCACGAGTGTCGGGAACCGGAGCCGGGGGCGGACAGGCAGTGGGGCGAGGGTGAGGGGTTTCCCTATCGCGGGGAAGGGCCTGCCCCCGGTACGGACCCGCACGGACCCATGCGGACCCATGCGGACCCGTACGGACGCATGCGGACCCATGCGGACCCGTACGGACTCATGCGGACTCAGGGATTCCGTAAATAATCGAAGGTTCAGGCGATTTATCCGCGCAAGATGTCTGGTGCGCTGCTCGTGCCCGTTCCTAGACTGCCGCTGCTTCTCCGGCCGGATCCGGCCGGTCGTTCGTCATCAGGCTCGCGCCGCCCGATCGGCGGCGCCTCGCGAGGAGGTTCCGACCATGGTCAAGCACTACCTCAAGTACGCCCTGAGCACCCTGTCCGCCGCGATGTTCGCGCACATGGCCTGATTTCCGGGCCACGGTACGGGCGGAGACGAGGGGCTGCGGGCGCGCGGTGCGCGGCCGGTGCCTGGTTCTCCGTCCGTACCGGGGCCGTTCACCGCAAGCCGGTTCCTCCGTCCGTCCCACCGCTTCCCCGGCACCCGGTTCCTCAGTCCCGTCGCGATCGGTACGTCGGCCCGTCAGGAGGGCTCCCCTTGTTCGGCACCGCCCTGAGTCAGCTCCGCTACGGCATGGCCGTGCTGCGCAACAGCAGGATCCGGCCGCAGGACCTGGAGCGGATCGCCCGTGACCTGGTCGCCACGCTGGAGGAGTTCGGCGCGCCCGGGGCCGACTCGGCGCTGCTGCCGGGGCAGGCCGGGCAGATCGATCCCGAGGTGCGGCGGACCGTCACCCGGCGGAGTCTGCGGGCCACGGCGCGCGCCGCGGTCCGGCACACCGCCTACTACCGGCACCTGTTCGGCGAACTCGGCCTGGACGCCGACGCCCTCGACCCGTACGCCGACGGCACCGGTCCCGACAGCTGGGGGCGTGTGCCCGTCACGCCCAAGAAGGCGCTGCGCGGCATGCCCGGGGCCTTCGTGTCCGCCGCGGCGCGGCCCGCGCTGGCCGCCCTCACCACGGGGACCAGCGGCACCCCCACCGCGGTCTGGTACTCGCGCGCCGAACTCGACGTCACCATCGCGCTCAGCACCATCTCGGCCGTCCTCGGCATGGGCCTGCGCCCGCACCACACCCTCGCCTACGCCGGCTGCTCCCGGGCCACCCTTCCGCTGCTCAACGCCGAGGAGTCGACGACCCGGGTGGGCGCATCCTTCCTCCAGTTCGGCACGCTCGAACCCGCCCTCGCGCTCGACCGGCTCGCCGCGCCGCTCGGACTGCCGGGCAAGGCGCCCCAGATCACCCACCTCAGCACCTCGGCCTCCTACCTCTCCGCGCTGGTGCACCGGGCCGAGCGGGACGGCTGGCGGCCCGGGGACTTCGGGCTGCGCAGCGTCGGAGTGGGCGGCGAGGTGCTGTCAGGCCCGCTGCGCGAACGCGCCGAGGCGGTGTTCGGAGCGCGGGTGACGTCCTCGTACCTGATGACCGAGACGCTGCCCTCCGGGGGTACGCCGTGCGGCGCCGGACACCTGCACCACACCACCGAGTTCGGCCACCTCGAGGTCCTGGACCCGCGGACCTGGGAGCCGACGCCGCCCGGCGGCACCGGGGTGATCGTGCACACGCCGTACTTCCCCTACCGGGAGTGCACCCTGCTGCTGCGCTACGCCACCGGTGACCTGGTCCGCAGGCCCGCCACCGCGCCCGGCTGCGAACTGGCCCACCTGCCCGCCACCTCCGAGGTCCTCGGCCGCTGGACCGGCCAGCTCAGCACCGCCCTGACCACCCGCGACCTGCTCGACCTCATCGAGGCCGAGCCCGAGGTGCCGCTGCCGGCCCGGTACGCGGTGACCGAACAGCCCGGTGGCGGCGCGCTGGTGCACCTGCTCGTCCCGGCACTGCCGGCCACCGCGCTGCGCGCCCGCCTGGAGGAGCGGGCGGCGGCCGCGGGGCTGCCCCTGGCGGGGCTGGTCCTGTACGACGACCGGTCGGCGATGCCGCCCACCAGCCCGCTCCGCGCCGATCTGCGCGAGCACAGCTTCGAGGCGGTGGCCCGGCCCGGCCTGCCCGACCGGCCCGGGCCCGGGCGTACGCCCGCCGTGGCCGCGCACGGCGGCGCGGCGGCCTGCGAGGAAGGGGGCACCGCGTGAACGGGGCCGCCCTGGTGGCGCTGAGCTGCTGCGTGGCCGCGCTCATGGCCGTGGCCGGTGCCTACCTGGCCCGCGTCGTCATGCCCAGGCCCCCCGTGGGTGTCTACGCGCCGGCGGACATCGCCGTGCTCTGCGTCGGGGTGGTCGTGGCGCCGCTGTTCTACGCCGGGTTGCCCGGCGCCTGGGTGTCGGCACTGTTCGGCCTGGTGTTCTGCCTGGCCGTGCAGTTCACGCTGGCGCCGCTGTGCTCAGGGCGCTGGGCCTGGTGCCTGGCGCTCGCCGCGACCGGCGCGACCGCGGGGGCCGCCGTCTGGTCCACGGCGGCCTGGGTGCGCGTGGGCACCGACGTGCTGCTGGCCGTCGCGGTGGTGGGCGTGGCCAACCTCTGGGCGCAGAGCGGGATGCGCTCGGCCCATGTGGCCTCCCTGGCCGCCGCGTTGACCTGCTACGACCTGGTCGCCACCACGCTGACCGACGTCACCGGGAACTTCTTCGAGCAGGTGCGCGGGCGGCCCTTCGCCCCGCTGCTCGCGCTCACCGGCGGCGCGCATCCGGTCGCCGTCGGGCTCGGGGACCTGCTGCTGCTCGTGCTGTTCCCGCTGGTGGCGGCGAAGGCGTACGGCCGGGGCGCGGCGCTGCTGGCGGGGGCCGTCGGGGTCGTCGTCACCAGTGCGGTCAGCGTGCTGTTCGCGGCGGGGACGCTGACGGAGGGCTTTCCGCTGCTGACCGCGCTGGGGCCGCTGATCGTCGTACAGCACCTGGTGTGGTCGCGGCGGGCGGGCGGTGAGCGGACCACGGCCGAGTGGCGTGCGGGTGCGGTGGCGCCCGCGCCGCGGCCGGGCGCTCTCGGGCCGGATGCCCGACTGACCGCGGCCGTCGGCCTGACGGCGTCCGGCCGGCAGGCTGCCTCCGGCGTTCCGGCGGCTTCCGGCGTTCCGGCGGCTTCCGGCGGTCCGGGGGCTTCCGGCGGTCCGGTGGCCTCCGGAGCGCCGGCAGAGGGCAGTTGGGTCGTCCTGCGCGACGGTCGTGTCGTCGGGACCGGTGCCTCCCCCGGGCTGGCCCGTCGCGACGCCCGCGAGCGCGGGGAGGACGGGAAGAACGGGAGGAACGGGGAGGACGGGAAGGAGGGAGATACGGGCGCCGGAGGGCTGGTGGCCCGGCTCCTGTGAATGAACGCACGGGCCCGGCGGGGCAGAACGCGGCGGAGCCCGGGAGGCGTATCCAGCTCCCGGGCTCCTGGGGCTGCCACCCCATTGCGCACGCCGATGGCGTTTAAGAGTACGGATCCTTTTCAGGCCGTCGTGTTCTTCCTTTGAACTACCGCACCGCGAAGAGGTGCAGGCGAGAGTCGAACTCGCATCCGGCGGCGGTCGTCCGTACCCGGTCGCACCGGCGATCGGTGGCGAATGCTGAAGCTTGAGCGAGAGTCTGAGTCTGAGCGCGGCGACGAGTCTCGGCCCGCCGCCCCGTGATTCAGGCTGAACGTCAGTTTCAGCTTGCGCTCACGACGCGTACCGGTGCTCAATCCGGTCCGCGTCCGTTGCGCACCCCCGCGCTCGCACGCGGGGGCGATCATGGAGCCACCGTGGTCCGCCGGGCGGATCAGGCGAACAGGTAGCCGAACACCGCGTCCCCCACCCGCTGGTCGGTGACGTCCGTGCCGTTGGCCTCCTCGCGCGCGAACTTCACCGCCTGCTGGAGCTTCTCCACCCGGTCCAGCAGCTCGTTCACCCGCCGCGCGGGGAGGGCTCCGGAGAACTTCACCGTCGTCCAGTAACCGATCGGGACGTCCTCGTGGTAGACCTCGACCTGGGCGGGGTGCTTGTCCGTCGCCTCCGCCTTGACGTGGTTGCGCGGCACCTTCTTCGTGCGGATCGTGCGCACCGGGTCCGTCTTCCACCAGTCCGTCGACGGGTCGAGCGTCCACGACTCGGCGGCGTCCAGCACCGGGAGCTTCCTGACGAAGGCGTGCAGCTCGGTGAGCTGCTTCTCCAGGAAGAGCAGGTAGCTGACCGGGACCTCGGCGATGACGGTCCGGCCGTCCACCGTGACGTCCGCGCAGGCCGTGCGGTTCGCCCAGTCCTTCGTCGCGGTCACGTCGAACAGCCGGGTCAGGGAGGCCGCCGTCTCCCGCAGGATCTCCTCGGCCTTGACCTGCACCCGGGTGGACTCGGGCGGCAGCTGCTCGCCCTCCTCGTCCTTGGGCTGGTACGTCCGCGAGATGCCGGCGAGCAGTGCGGGCTTCTGCACCTTCTGGTGTGCCGCCGCGCCGTCCTGGAGCGCTTTGCTCTTGACGCCCTTCTCGACAGCGATGATCTGGTTGAGCTTGGTCACGGTTCCCCCTTCGAGCACCGCCAACCTAGCCCGCCGGAGGCACCGGCCTCACCTTCTTTTTTCACGGCCCCGACCGCCACTGGGCCCCCGCCCGCACCCCGCCCCCGCGTCTGACGTGCCGTAGGTCACACGCCAACACCCCGGACCCGCTCCGCGTGCGTGAGCCGGCGCACACCCCCGCCACGGCGCGGCGCCAACCCGCGGAGTATGCACGGCACTTGCTGATATTCGCACAGACGTCCTGTTTGGGACCCGTATCTATTTTCATGCCTTTCTGGCAATTTGCCCCCTTAACTCTGGATAGTCCGCCGCACGACATCTCGGGCCACAGGAAGCAGTACGGATATGTCCACTTCATCCGATACGCCAGAAGTCCCCCTCCACCCCCACGCAGTTACCGCCGCCGAGGTCGTCCCCGGCGATCTGGCCGCCCTCTCACTCGCGCAGGCCGAGCGGCAGGAGTGGTGTGTCGTGATGCACACCCTGCCCGAGTCGCCGGAGACGATCCACGTCACCCTGCGCCCCCCGCTCGGCGGCCCGGACCGTGACGTGGTCCTGGCGCGCGGGCAGGAGGTGGTCGTCGCCGGGCGCCGGCTGGACGTCGCGGCCGTGCCCGCCGTGTCGTCGCCGCGGCTGGACGCCGTCGAGTTCCGGGACGGGGACGTCGTCACCCGGCTGCGGGCCGTCGACCCGGAGGGCGTCGAGGTGACGTACCGGCGGCGGTGGGGCCGCTGGCACCGCGATCTGGACACCAGGACGGCGCAGACCGTCTCCGACGACGTCGTGCGCGGCTGGGCCGCCGACGCCGACCGCGCGGGATACGTCGTACGCCACCACGGTCGCCCCGCACGCGAGCCCTCGGCGGCCGGGCCGCGGCGGGTCGTCGTGACCGGGCTCGGAGCCATCACGCCGCTCGGTTGCGGGACGGGCGAGCTGTGGCAGGGGCTGCTCGACGGGCGGCACGGGATACGGGAACTGGAGGGCGAGGAGTTCGCGGACCTGCCGGTACGCACCGCCGGTGTCGTGCCCGTGGACCCCGCCGCCCTGCTGCCCCGGGCCGCCGCCCGGCGGATGAACCGCGCCGCCCAGTTCGCCGTGCTCGCGGCCCGCGAGGCGTGGGGCGACGCCGGGTTCGCCGAGGGCGGCACCCGGGAGAGCGGGCTCGATCCGGAGCGGGTCGGCGTCAGCCTCGGGGCCATCCTCGGCGATGCCTCCGTCCTCGTCGGCGGGGACCGGAAGCTGCGGGAGAAGGGGCCGCGCGGGGTGTCCCCGCTCACCACCCCCATGACCGTGCCCTCCCAGGCCGCCTCCCAGGTCTCGCTCGACCTGCACATCACCGGGGAGGCCCGGACCGTGACCAGCGCCTGCGCCTCCGGCACCGAGGCGATCGGACAGGCCGTCGACCGCGTGCGGTACGGCCGCGTCGACGTCGCCCTGGCCGGGGGCGCCGAGGCCGTCGTCACGCCGGCGATCATGGCGTCGTTCGCCGCCATGCGGGCCCTGTCCGACCTGAGCCCGGCGGACGGCGCGTCGCCCTCGCGGCCCTTCGCCAAGGACCGCGCCGGGTTCGTCAACGGGGAGGGCGCCGGCATCCTCGTCCTGGAGTCCGAGGAGCACGCCCGTGCCCGGGGCGCCCGGATCTACTGCGAGGCCGCCGGGTGGGGGCTGTCCGCCGACGCGCACCACATGGCGGCGCCCGACCCGTCGGGCGGCGGTGTGGCGCTCGCGCTGCGCCGGGCCGTGCGGGACGCGGGCGGGCACATCGTCGACGTCGTCCACGTCAACGCCCACGCCACCGCCACCACGGAGGGCGACCTCGCCGAGGCCGGGGCGCTGCGGGCCGTGCTCGGGGCGGGCGGCGGCGAGGTGCCCGTCACCGCGCTCAAGGGGCACCTCGGGCACCTCCAGGGGGCGGCGGGCGGCGTCGAGGCCGTCGCCGCCGTGCTCACCCTGCACCACGGTGTCGTACCGCCGACCGCCGGCTGCGCCGAGGTCGACGAGGAGATCGGGCTCGACGTCGTCACCGGCGGGCCGCGCGCGCTGCCGGGCGCCGGTGACCTGGTCCTCAGCAACTCCTTCGGCTTCGGCGGCCACAACGCCGTACTGGCTCTGCGGCGGCTTCCTGCGGCGCACCAGGAGGCCGTGCGCTGAGCCCTGCGGGCGTCGGCCCTGCCGCGCTAAGCCGTGCGCTTGCGGGCCGCCGCCTTCTTCGCCGGGGTCTTCTTCGCGGTCGCCTTGCCGGCCGACGCGGTCTTCTTCGACTGCGCCGACTTGGACGTCGATTTCCTGGCCGACCCGGCACCGGAGGCGGACGCGGAGGCGGTCTTCTTCGCGGAGGAGGCCGTCTTCTTCGCGGCCCCCTTCCCGGACGCCGTCCTCTTTGGGGCGGAGCGGGCCGCCTTGCGGCGCGGGAGGTGTCTGACCTCGGCCTCCGCCGAGGTCCCGGCCTCCTGGGCGCCCCCGCCCGCGGCCTGCGCCTCCCCCTCCTCCTCGCCCCGGGACCGCCGGGCCGCCCGCACGCTGTTCTCCAGGGCCGCCATCAGGTCGAGGACCTTGCCGCCGGGGGCCGGCCCGGGAGCCTCGGGGGGTGCCTCGCCGGAGGCCTTCGCGGCGATGACCTCCTCCAGCGCCTCGCGGTACTCGTCGTGCAGGTCCGCCAGGTCGACCTCGCCGAGGGTGTCCATCAGGGCGTCGGCGAGGTCCAGCTCCTGGTCGCGGACGGTGACGTCGGTCTCCGGGGCCACCCCCTGCGGGGCGCGGATCTCGTCCGGCCACAGCAGGCCGTGCATGGCGATGACGTCGTCCACCACGCGGAGCATGCCCAGGCGCTCGCGCCCGCGCAGGGCGAACTTCGCGATCGCCACCCGCCTGCTGCGCTTGAGGGCCTCGCGCAGCAGGGTGTAGGGCTTGGCGGCCGGGGCGCCGCTCGCGGCCAGGTAGTAGGCGTGCTCCATCTGGAGGGGGTCGATCCGGTCGGCCGGCACGAAGGCCACGATGTCGATCGTCCGCGCGGTCGGCAGCGGCAGATGGGCCAGGTCCTCGTCGGTGATGGGGACGATGGACCCGTCCGCGTCCTCGTACCCCTTGCCGATCTCCCCCTGGGTGACCTCGCGGTCCTCCAGCTCGCACACCTTGCGGTAGCGGATCCGGCCGCCGTCCTCCGTGTGGATCTGGCGGAAGGAGATGGTGTGGTTCTCGGTGGCGTTCACCAGCTTGATCGGGATGCTGACCAGGCCGAACGAGATCGCGCCGTTCCAGATGGATCGCACGTGCAGCACCTTCCGGGGTCGGTTCGGCGGGGCTTTTCGTTCTGTTGTCCAGGTTTCACGTGATGTACGTGCTTTTCTTATCGTATGGCGCCGATCACAGTGGTGGAGGGGCGACGGCTCGCGCTCAGCAACCTGGACAAGGTGCTGTATCCCGCCACCGGGTTCACCAAGGGCGAGGTGCTGCACTACTACGCGACCGTCGCCGACGTGCTGCTCCCCCACCTGCGCGACCGGCCGCTGTCCTTCCTGCGGTATCCCGACGGGCCGGCCGGCCAGGTCTTCTTCGTCAAGAACGTCCCGGCCGGTACGCCCGAGTGGGTGACGACGGCCGAGGTGCCGCGCTCGGAGGGCCCGGCCCGGATGGTGCTCGTGCAGGACCTGCCGAGCCTGATGTGGGCCGCCAACCTGGTGACCGAGTTCCATACGCCGCAGTGGGTGATCGGGGCGCCGGGCGAGGCCGACCGGATCGTCTTCGATCTCGACCCGGGGCCGCCCGCGACCGTGGTCGACTGCTGCCGGGTGGCCCTGTGGCTGCGGGAACGGCTGGCGGCGGACGGGATCGAGGCGTACGCGAAGACCTCCGGGTCCAAGGGGCTGCACCTGCTGGCCGCGGTGCGCGGGGCGTCCGCGGAGCGCACCTCGGCGTATGCGAAGGGGCTGGCCGTTCAGGCGGAGAAAGCGATGCCCCGGCTCGTGGTGCACCGGATGACGCGGAGTCTGCGGCCGGGCAAGGTGTTCGTCGACTGGAGCCAGAACGCCGCGCGCAAGACGACGGCGGCGCCCTACACCCTGCGGGCGCGTGCGGAACCTACGGTGTCGGCACCGGTGACATGGGAGGAGGTCGCCGACTGCCGCACGCCGAAACGGCTCGACTTCAAGGCGGGGGACATCGCGCCCCGCGTCCAGGACTTCGGCGACCTGCTGGCCCCCCTCCTGGACCCGGAGGGGGGCGGGGCACCGGAGGTGCCGTGAGCGGCTGCGGTGCCACGGGTCGCCGCGGTGCCACGGGAAGCTGCGGTGCCACGGGAAGCTGCGGTGCCACGGGAAGCTGCGGTGCCACGGGCTGCCGCTGTGCCACGGGCGGCTGCGGTGCGGCGGAAGGCTGCGGCGCCGGAAGCCGCCGGAAGCCGCCGTCCCCGGGCTTCGGCCGACGAGCGGGTCAGACCCGCGTCCATGTCCTGCGGTCCCGCGCCATCGCGTGCAGGGCCTCCACGTCCGCCGGTTTCAGGATCCCGCCCAGGCGGGCCAGGTCCCCCAGGTCGCTGTCCTGGAGGATGCGGACGCCGCGCGGCGGGGCCGTGACCCGCAGGTCGGCCGGGCCGGTCAGGGCCAGGAGCGGGTGGACCTCGGCCGTGAGGGCGTGGGAGGCACGGTCGGCGGCGGCGCGGACGCGGCGCAGCACGGGCTCCGGCTCCTGGCGGCCCAGGACGACCGCCGGGTCGGCCACCCGTACGCGCTGTTTGCGGGCGTAGAGGCAGTGCACGGCGAACAGTCCGCCGGGGCCGATCACCAGGTGGTGGATGCGGTCGCCGCCGGGCAGCGGGACGGAGTGCAGGACGCGCCAGCCGACGCCCTCCAGGCGGTCGAGCGCCTCCCCCGCGGCCCGCTCCGCGGTGAGCGCCCGGCGGCGCGGGTCCGGGCGGAGCCGGTGGGCGGGGACCGGGTCGCGGTCGAGGGCGACTAGCAGCGCCTCGCCGGGGCGGTTGGGCGCCAGGTCGTCGTCGGGGTGGAGACTCAGCCGGGCGAGGTCGGCGGGCGTGGGGACGGGGGGCGGGCCCACCGCGACCGGGCCGGCGAGGAAGGGGCCGAGCGCCTCCAGGACGTCCGCCCGCTCGTCCTCGGCGAGCAGGTGGACCCGCGCGGCCTCGCGGTCGTACCAGGCGACGGTGCGCCCGTCGGGGGCGCTGACGTACAGCCGGTCCCGTCCCCGGTGTCCGCCCGGTACGACGCGCAGGCGGCCCGGACCGGCCGGTCCGGGCTGTCGACGTGGTCCGCTCATGCGCCATCACCCCTACGCCCATGGGAACAGGCGGGGTGCTCCCTGGGCAAGAACGCGGTTACCTTTGAGGTGCCGTGGGGTGGGGAGTTGGGGAGGCGCGCCGTTGCGGACCCGTGGAAGTCAGCCCGACGTACCGGCTCCGGAGAGCCCGTGGAGCGAGATCGTGCCCGGCCTGTGGATGGGCGGCCACGAGTTCAGGGGCGGCTCGGGGCGGCTGGAGTCCGTCGCCGTGCACGACGAGTTCGACCTGGTGCAGACGCTGCTGAGGCTCCCGGGGCACGGCCCCGACCCGGGAGTCGCCCACCAGGTGTGGCCGATTCCCGACGGTCCGCTGGACGGCACGCAGCTGGCCGGTGTGATGCGCCTCGCGCAGGCCGCGTGCGACGCGCTGGACTCCGGCGGGCGGGTCCTCGTGCGCTGCTGGTCCGGGTACAACCGGTCGGGACTGGTCGTCGGCCATGCCCTGGTGCTGCGCGGGTACCGGGCCGAGGAGGCGATCCGGCTGATCCGCGCCCGGCGTTCGCGGTGGGCCCTGCACAACGAGCTGTTCGCCGAGTACCTGCGGGCGGGGCTGGCCACGGCCCGGCTGCTGGAGGAGTTGGGGGAGCCGGCCGAGTAGTCGATCCGTTTTCTCACCTTCACTGCGTACGCTCTGCGGACGCCACCGGGCCGCGCCGTCCGCCCGGGGGCGGGAACCGTACGCAAAAAGGACTTCCATACGAATAAGGTGTTACGAGGCTGCTTCCGGCCATGATCCCGGTTGCTCCGCCGTCCGTCCCGCCCCTCCGCCCCGTCCCCTTCCCCACTCACTTCCCCACTCACTTCCCCGCTCACTTCCCCGCTCACTTCCCCCCGGAGAGCAGTGTTCCGCAGACGCCCCGCCCTCGTCACCGCCGCCGTGGCCCTGCTGATGGCCACGGCGGCGGGCTGCGGCGACGCGGGCGGGCTGCGGGCGGCGGGCACCACACCGACCGCGATCAGCCCGGCCCGGCTCTGGCCGTCGCTGCGGCCGGCCGCCAGCCCGGCGTGGCCGTACGACGAGGTGCAGATCGAGACGGTGAAGGGGATCACCGCCCCCGGCGACGATATCCACGCCGTCGATCCGGTGGCGGTCGTACGGGCTGAGGTGGCCGCGCACCCGGACGACTACAAGAACGCCAAGGCGCCCTACCGCCAGGCGGCCGCCCGGCTGGCGGACTGCGGCGCGGGACCGGGGCGAGGCGGCTGTCCCGTCCTGCGGCCGTACTACCGCGACCTCACCGGTGACGGGCGCGACGACATGACCCTGGGTTTCCGGCTGTACCCCACCAACCAGACGGCCGTGCGCGTCTACACCTTCGAGGGGCACCGGCTGGTGCAGGTCTTCGCCAACGACGACGCGGTGATCGGCGTGGAGCTGGCCGGACGGGCCGTGATCATCCGCTCGCCCGCCGGGATCGCCGGGTACGAGTACCGCACGACGTGGTCCTGGGACCCGGACCAGCGGGCGATGGTGTTCTCGCGCGACGAGTTCCTGCGCACGGCCCCGCACAAGCCGACCCGGGCGCACACTCCGGCGGCCACCGCCCCGCCGGCGCCCGTGCCCCGGCCGTCACCGACCCCCGGCCTCACCCCGCCGGCCACCTCGTCCGGGTCGGACGCGGCGGCCGGATCGGGCACGGCAGCCGCATCGTCCGCGGCGGCCACGGCGCCCGCGAGCGGCCGATGAGGAGGAGGGTGGCGCTCCCCCGGTGGACCGGGACGCTCGCCGTGAAGTCCGCGGCCTTCATCACGGTGATGTGCTGCGCGCTCGCCGCGCTGCTCGGCATCCTCGTGCACGTCTCGGTGACCGACCAGACCGTCGGCCAGGCCCGGGAGCTGGCGCTGTCCCGGCTGAAGGACGCCACCAGCGCGTTCGAGTCCGGGGACACGCTGCTGCCCGGCGCGGGCGTCGACCCCGCGGGGCTGCCGCCGTCCCTGCGGCGGCTGGCGGCGGACGGCCGGCGCGGCACGGTCGTCGGCCGGCACCACGGGCGCCCCACGATGTGGGCGGCGGGCCCCGCCGACCAAGGACGGGCGCTGGCCGTCGAGGTCGACTACTCGCAGCAGGCCCACACCATCGCCGGTCTCGACAACGCCATCCTGTGGTCGTCGGGGCTGGCGATCGGGGCGACGCTGCTGGTGGGCGCGTTCGCGGTGACCCGGGTGACCCGGCGCCTGCACGCCACCGCGCTGGTGGCCCGGCGGATCAGCACGGGCGACCTGGACGCGCGGGTGAACGACCCGCTCACCCGCGACCGCACCCGCCCGCAGGACGAGGTGGCCGCGGTCGCGGCCGCGCTGGACTCGATGGCCGCCTCCCTCCAGGGCAAGCTGATGGCCGAGCAGCGGTTCACCGCGGACGTGGCGCACGAACTGCGCACACCGCTGACCGGGCTGCACGCGGCGGCCGAACTGCTGCCGCCGGGCCGCCCGACGGAACTGGTGCGCGACCGGGTCGCGGCCCTGCGCACGCTCACCGAGGACCTGTTGGAGATCTCCCGGCTGGACACCGGGCGCGAGCGGCCTGCCCTCGACGCCGAGCACCTGAGCACGGTGGCCGAACGGGCGCTGCGCACCGCGCGGGCCACCGGGGCCGCGCCGGGGAGCGACGTGCGGGTCAGGGTCGTACGGGACGTGTCCGTGGAGACGGACCGGCGGCGGCTGGAGCGGGTGCTGGGCAATCTCGTGGCCAACGCGCACCGGCACGGCCGGCCGCCGGTGGTGCTGACGGTGGACGGGCCGGTCGTCAGCGTGCGCGACCACGGGGACGGCTATCCGGAGTACCTCCTGGAGCACGGGCCGCAGCGGTTCCGCACGGAGGGCGGTGCGACCGGGCACGGGCTCGGGCTGACGATCGCGCTGGGCCAGGCGGAGGTGCTGGGCGCCCGGCTGGAGTTCGCCAACGCGCCGGACGGCGGGGCGGTAGCCACCCTGACACTGCCGCACAGCCCGCCGGCGGCGCCGGAGCCCGATGGAACGGAGGGGCCCGATCCGGAGGGGCCCGATCCGGAGGGACTCGATCCGAAGAGACCCCGTCCGGAGGGACTCGATCCGAAGAGACCCCGTCCGGAGGCGCCCGGGTCGCCGACGGAGCCGACCTGACATCACCTCAGGTGACGGCATATCAGGTGATGTCCGCTCCACCCCCGCAGCGTGGCGGGGCGGCGTCGCCGCGCGCGCACCTAATGTGGCGGCTAGTCAGACAAGTCCGCTTTCGCGGTCTTAGCCGCCTCAGGTGGAGGTTGTCCATGCCCCTGCGTTCCCCGCTCGCCCGGCTGGCCGTGACGGCCGCCGCCACCGCCCTCCTGGCCACCGCCGTCGCACCGGCCGTCGCCCTGGCCGGCCCCGACACCCCCGGCGCCCCCGGCGCCCCGGCGGCCGGCCCCGGACCCGCCGGCGGCCACGCGAACCCGCCCGCCCCGCGCCCCACCCCCGCGCCCCGGCCCGCCGGCCAGTCCGCGCCCCGCCCCACCGCACCCGCACCGGCCGCCTCCTCCGCCACGTCCCGGCCGCCGGTCGGCGGCACGACCGCCGACCGGGCCTTCTACCGGGGGCGCGTCACCGCCCGCGGCGGCCTCGCGCTGCGTTCGCGCGCGGACCGCGGCAGCCGGGTGCTGCGCGTCGCCCGGCAGGGCGAGACCGTCTGGATCTACTGCAAGACGAACGGTTCGAACGTGAGCGGCAACCACCTGTGGTACCTGCTCGCGGACGGCGCCTGGACGTGGGGCTCGGCCCGCTTCATCGACAACGTCGGGCCCTCGCCGCGCTGGTGCTGACCATCGGAACGCCCGATAAGCACGTTCTGGTGAGGTTCCGGGCATGGCGAAGGCCGGAATGACCGGGACCACCGGAAGCCCGGTGGCAGCGGCGGACCCGTCCGCGCCGGGCACCGCACGCCTGCCCCGGCGCCGCGGCATCGAACTCACCCTGATCGTCCTCGCCGTCCTGCTCTCCGTGTACGGCTACTGCGCCGTCGGGCTGGCCAAGCACGGCACCGTCCCGCCCGGCGCCGCCGGTTACGGCGCCGGGCTCGGCGTGCTCGCGCTGCTCGCGCACGGCGCGGTGCGCCTGCGGGCGCCGTACGCCGACCCGCTGCTGCTGCCCATCGGCGTGCTGCTGAACGGGCTCGGCCTGGTGCTGATCTACCGCCTGGACCTGGAGACGCCGGGCGAGCGGGCGGCGCCGGTCCAACTGGTGTGGTCCACCCTGGGCGTGGGGCTGTTCACGCTGGTCGTCCTCGTGCTGCGCGACCACCGCTGGCTCCAGCGGTACGCGTACGTGTGCGTCGTGGCCGCGCTCGCGCTGCTCACGCTGCCCATCCTCTTCCCCGCCGTCAACGGCGCCCGCATCTGGATCCGGCTCGGCGGGTTCTCGTTCCAGCCGGGCGAGTTCGCGAAGGTGCTCCTCGCGGTGTTCTTCGCCGCGTACCTCGCCGCGAACCGCAGCGCGCTGGCGTACACCGGCCGCCGGGTGTGGCGGATGCAACTGCCCACCGGCCGGGTGCTCGGGCCGGTCGTCGCGGTCTGGCTGCTGAGCGTCGGCGTGCTGGTGCTGGAGCGCGACCTCGGGACCTCGCTGCTGTTCTTCGGGCTCTTCGTCGTGATGCTGTACATCGCCACCGGCCGCACCGGCTGGATCGCCCTCGGGCTGCTGCTCGCCGCGGCGGGCGCCCTCGCCGTCGGCTGGCTGGAGCCGCACGTGCACAGCCGGGTGGCGGAGTGGCTGCACCCGTTCGCGTCCATCGAGGCCGGGCGGGGTCCCGGCCAGGTCGCCCAGTCGCTGTTCTCGTTCGCGGCGGGCGGGGTGCTGGGCACCGGCCTCGGGCTCGGCCACTCCATCCTGGTCGGCTTCGCGGTCAAGTCGGACTTCATCCTGGCCACCGCCGGGGAGGAGCTGGGCCTGGCGGGCCTTTCCGCGGTCTTCCTGCTGTACGCCCTGCTCGTCGAGCGCGGCTACCGGGCGGGCCTCGCCCTGCGCGACCCCTTCGGCCGGCTCCTCGCGGTGGGGCTCGCCTCCATCGTGGCGCTCCAGGTCTTCGTGATCGCGGGCGGGGTGACCGGACTGATCCCGCTGACCGGCATGGCGATGCCGTTCCTGGCCCAGGGCGGCTCGTCGGTGGTCACCAACTGGGCGATCGTGGCGCTGCTGATCCGGATCAGTCATGTGGCACGGCGGCAGTACGACGGGACGGTGGCGCCGTGAGGGGCGGGCTGCCCGGAACACACGGTGGCGCCGTGAGGGGCGGGCTGCCCGGAACACACGGTGCCGCGGTGAGGGGCGGGCGGCCCGGCGCGGGGGGTCCGCGGTGACCCGGTACATCCGGCGGGCCGCCGCCTTCTGCGTGCTGCTGCTGGTGGCGCTGCTGGTGAACACGGCCTGGCTCCAGGTGCTCCAGGGCCCCTCCTACGGCGGCAACCCGGCCAACCGCCGCCCCACCATCGCCCGGTACGAGCAGCCGCGCGGGGAGATCCTGGTCGGAGGGCGGCCGGTGACCGGCTCCCGGGACACCGGCGAACAGCTCCGCTTCGAACGGACGTACGCCGAGGGTCCGTTGTACGCGCCGGTCACCGGGTTCGCCTCGCAGCGCTACGGGACGACGTTCCTGGAGCACGCCGAGGACCGGGTGCTGTCGGGGACCGATCCGCTGCTGGCCGGGTTCCCGCTGTGGCACGACTTCACCCGGGGGCAGCCCGCGGGCGGCAACGTGGAGACGACCCTGAACGCGGCGGCGCAGCGTGCCGCGTTCGACGGGCTGGGCGCGCGCAAGGGGGCGGTCGCGGCGGTCGAACCGGCGACGGGGCGGATCCTGGCGCTGGTGTCCACCCCGTCGTACGACCCGGCGGAGCTGTCCGGGAACGGGCCCGCGGTGACGGCGGCCTGGGCGCGGCTGAACGACGACCCGGAGAAGCCGATGCTCAACCGGGCGGTGCGGCAGACGTATCCGCCGGGCTCGACGTTCAAGGTGGTGACCGCGGCGGCGGCGCTGGACACGGGACTGGTCACGGACCTGGACGCGCGGACCGACTCGCCGGACCCCTACCGGCTGCCCGGCAGCACCACGCGGCTGGTCAACGAGGCCGGCGACTGCGCGAACGCGTCCTTGCGCTTCGCCTTCGAGTGGTCGTGCAACACGGTGTTCGCCAAGCTCGGCGTGGACGTCGGCGCGCGGGCCATGCGGCAGGCGGCGGAGGGCTTCGGCTTCGACGACCCGGACCTGAAGGTGCCCTTCGCGGTGGCGCCGAGCACGTTCGAGGCGCCCGCGGACCGGGCGCAGCTGGCGCTGTCGTCGATCGGGCAGTACAACACGCGGGCGACGCCGTTGCAGATGGCGATGGTCGCGGCCGCGGTCGCGAACGGGGGCGAGGTGCGCGTGCCGTACCTCGTGGAGCGGACCACGCGCAGCGGCGGCAGCCCGGTGTCGGCGGCCGGTTCCCGGCCGGTGCGGCAGGTGATGCGGCCGACGACCGCGGCGCGGCTGCGGGAGCTGATGTGCGACGTGGTGACCGACGGCACCGGCGGCAACGCGGCGATCCCGGGGGCCGTCGTGGGCGGCAAGACGGGCACGGCCCAGCACGGCGTGGGCAATACGGGGACGCCGTACGCGTGGTTCGTCTCGTGGGCGCAGGGCGTGGCCGACATGGATCCGCGGGTGGCGGTCGCGGTGGTCGTGGAGGACGCCTCGGCCCGGCGCGGGGACATCAGCGGGGGCGGTACGGCGGCCCCGATCGCGAAGGCCGTGATGGAGGCGGTGCTGCACTCGCCGCGGACGCCGGTTGCGTGACGCCGGGTCAACAAGTCCCGCCCAGGGGATTGACGCGCTTGCTGACACGCAGTCTCATAAGAGGCGGGCGAACTGACCCCCGAGTAACCAGCCGATCCAGCCACATCCCCGTACGACGAGGTGGGACAGCCATGACGACCGTGACGGAAGCCGACGCGCTCGCCGGACTGCGCGACGCGCTCGGCCTGCTCAAGGACCGGGAGCAGGTGGCCGAGCGGCTGCTCGACTCTTCCGCCAAGCACTCCTTCGACCCGGACAGGGAGCTGGACTGGGAGGCGCCCTTCGAGGAGGGGAAGTGGTTCTGGCCGCCGGAGCTGGTGTCGCTGTACGGCACCCCGCTGTGGAAGCGGATGAGCGAGGAGCAGCGGATCCTGCTCTCCCAGCACGAGGCCGCCGCGCTCGCCTCCCTCGGCATCTGGTTCGAGCTGATCCTGATGCAGCTGCTCGTCCGCCACGTCTACGACAAGTCGGCCACGAGCGCGCACGTGCGCTACGCCCTCACCGAGATCGAGGACGAGTGCCGGCACTCGAAGATGTTCGCCCGCCTGATCACCCGCGGCGGCACCCCCTGGTACCCGGTGAGCCCCGCCCACCAGCACCTCGGCCGGCTCTTCAAGACCATCTCCACCACCCCCGGCTCCTTCACCGCCACCCTGCTCGGCGAGGAGGTGCTCGACTGGATGCAGCGCCTGACCTTCCCCGACGAGCGAATACAGCCGCTGGTCCGCGGGGTCACCCGCATCCACGTCGTGGAGGAGGCGCGGCACGTGCGCTACGCCCGCGAGGAGCTGCGCCGGCAGATGGTGACGGCGCCGCGGTGGTCGAAGGAGTTCACCCGGGTCACCTCCGGCGAGTTCGCCCGGGTCTTCTCCGTCGCCTTCGTCAACCCCGAGGTGTACTCGAACGTGGGGCTGGACAGGCGCGAGGCCATGGCCCAGGTGAAGGCCAGCGGGCACCGGCGCGAGATCATGCAGACGGGCGCCAAGCGGCTCACGGACTTCCTCGACGACATCGGGGTGCTGCGCGGTGTCGGACGGCAGCTGTGGCGGTCCTCGGGCCTGCTGGCCTGACGGCCGTGGACGCGCGGGGGCGCGGGGCCGGACCCGCTCGTCCCGACCGTGCGGGGCGGGCACCGATTACGCTGCTGGTCATGAGCCCTGCCGCCCCGACCCCCGCCTACCGCCGCCTCAGCGTCGAGGAACGGCGTGCTCAGCTGCTGGAGGCGGCACTGTCCCTCTTCGCGCACCGGGCGCCCGAGGAGGTCTCGCTGGACGACGTGGCGGAGGCGGCCGGGGTGTCCCGGCCGCTGGTCTACCGGTACTTCCCCGGCGGCAAGCAGCAGCTGTACGAGGCCGCGCTGCGCTCCGCCGCCGACGAGCTGCGGCACTGCTTCGACGAGCCGCGCACCGGCCCCCTGCTGCCCCGCCTCGCCCGCGCCCTCGACCGCTACCTGGCCTTCGTCGACCAGCACGACGCCGGGTTCAGCGCGCTGCTCCAGGGCGGCAGCGTGGTGGAGACCTCCCGGACGACCGCCATAGTGGACGGGGTGCGCCGGGCCGCCGCCGAGCACATCCTCAGCCACCTGCGGGTCACCGACCCCGGGCCGCGGCTGCGGATGACCGTGCGGATGTGGATCACGGCCGTGGAGGCCGCCTCCCTGATCTGGCTCGACGAGGACAAGCAGCCACCGCTCGGGGAGCTGCGGGACTGGCTCGTCGAACAGTTCGTGGCCGTCCTGACGGTGACCGCCGCCCGCGACGCGCAGACCGCCGCCCTGGTCCAGGGCCTGACCTCGGCGGATGACTGACACTGGTGCCGTGAAGAGCGAAGAGACCCCGTTCGAGGGCGGCCCCATGGACGGCCGGGTGCTGCCCGTACTGGTGGGCCCCACCGGCCACCCCCCGAAGACGTACCGCATCCCGGTCCCGGACGCGGCGGGCGGCCCGCCCACCGTGCTCGTCTACCGGCGGGTACCGCGCGGACAGAGCAGGAGGCTGGGGCTGCCGCGGGGGTGGAAGTACGAGTTCGATCCGGAGGGGAAGCGGGGCGGCCGGCTGAAGTGGCCCTGGTCCCGTCCGGAGCCCCTAAACGGCCCGGAGGGCAAGCCGGGTGACACCGGCGGGTGACCGCGTTGCGCCGACCGGCGCAACGCGGGCCCACAAATCGGCTCATACGTCCAATCCTCACGGTGTGGAGCGGAGAGACCGCCCCGCGCCGGAGGTGATGACGTGTCAAGAAGGGCGCTGCGCCTGGTGTGTACGGCGGCGTTGGCGGCACAGGCCGCCCTCGTGCCGGTGACCGCCACCGCCGAGCCACGGCCGGCCGGCCCCGGGCAGCCGTCGGGCCGGCCGCCCGGACCGCCGCCGGCCCTGTTGCCGGAACGGTCCTCGGGCCTGCCGGCGGAGCGGCCGTCAGGGCCGCTGCCGGGGCCGCCGTCGGCGCGGCCGTCCGCTCAGCCGCCCGGACAGCCGTCCGTCACCGCGCTGCTGACGGGGTTTCAGACGCTGTACCGGCAGGCGGAGCAGGCCACCGAGACCTACGCCGCCGCCGCGCGGCGACTGGCGCGGCAGCGTGCCGAGTCCGACCGGCTGACCGCCGCCCTCGCCCGGGCCCGGCTCGCCCTGCGCGACGGCCGGGCGGCCGCCGGGCGGCTGGCCCGGCAGGAGTACCAGGGCACCAGCTCCTTCTCCCCCTACCTGCGACTGATCCTGGCCCGCGACCCGCAGCACGCGCTGGAGGAGGGCCACGTCATCGGGCAACTGGCGCGGGAGCGCGCCGAGACGGTGGCCCGGCTGACGGCGGCCGAGCGGAAGGCGGACGACCTGGCGCGCGCGGCCCGCACCGCGCTCGACGCCCGCCTCGCCCTCACCCGGCGGCAGCAGCGGGCCCGCGACGACGTCCGCGGGAAACTGCACGAGATCGAGAAGCTGCTCGCCGCGCTCAGCCCGGCGCGGCTGACCGCACTCGCCGCGTTCGAGGCGGACGGGATCGCCCGCGCGCAGACCGGGCTCCTGGCCTCCGGGGCGCTCGGCGACGACAGGCCGCCCACGCGGGAGGGCGAGGCGGCCGTGCGCTACGCGGTGGGCCAGCTCGGCAAGCCCTACCAGTGGGGCGCGACCGGCCCGGCGGCGTACGACTGCTCGGGCCTGACCTCGCGGGCCTGGGGCCAGGCCGGCATGCCCATCCCGCGCACCAGCCAGGAGCAGTGGGCCCGGCTCAAGCACGTACCGCTGGAGGAGCTGCGCCCCGGCGACCTGGTGGTGTACTTCCCCAAGGCCACCCATGTCGCCCTCTACCTCGGCGACGGCCTGGTGGTGCAGGCGCCGCGGCCGGGCACGACGGTGAAGGTGTCGCCGCTGGCCGCCAACCCGGTGCTGGGCGCGGTCCGCCCCGACCCGGCCGGCAGGCCCCTGCCGCGCTACACGCCACCGAGGCTCCCCGCGCTCCCCGGGAACACGCCCGGTGGACCGGCCGCGGGCCCGTCGACGGACACGGGCCCGTCGAAGCCCACGGTCCTGTAGGGCCACGACCTGCAGGACCCGGTCCTGCGGGTCCGGGTCCTACGAGTCCGAGTCCTGCAGGTCCAGGACCGGCTCCTACGGGACTAGGCCGCCGGGCCGGCGCCCGTGACCTCGGCCAGGTAGGCCTCCGTCTTCGCCGGCTCGTAGAAGAAGTTCTCGAAGTCGGCCGGGTCGTCGAAGCCGTTGGCGAAGCGGTCGGCGACCGGCTGGAGCTGACCGCCGGCGCCGAGCAGGTTCAGGACGTGCTCCGGCGGCGGGGCGAGCATGGCGTTCGTCCACTTGGTGACGTGCTGACCGGTGCTCCAGTAGCGCTCGAACGTCTGCTGCATCCACTCCTCGTCGAACGGCTTGTCACCGTGTTCGAGGATCGAGGCGAGGTAGGCGGCGGCGCACTTGGAGGCCGAGTTGGAACCCTGTCCGGTGACCGGGTCGTTGGCGACGACGACGTCCGCGACCCCGAGGACCAGGCCGCCGCCGGGCAGCCGGCCGACCGGCTTGCGCACGGTGGGCGGGTAGCGGCCGGCGAGGGTGCCGCCGGCATCGGTGAGTTCGACGTGCGTGGCCCGCTCGTACTCCCAGGGCGTGAACCGGCGCATGAGGTCCAGCGTCAGGGCCAGGTGCCGGCCCGGGTCCTTGATGCCCTGGAAGGCGTCGAGGGGGCCGCCGGGTATGCCTTCCCAGAACAGGATGTCGGCGCGGCCGGAGAGGGTGTACGTCGGCATGACGAACAGCTCGCCGACGCCGGGGACCACGTTGCAGCGGACCGCGTCGAACTCCGGGTGCTCCGGACGCGGACCCAGCCCGTGCACGTACGACACCGCCAGCGCGCGCTGCGGCTCGGTGTACGGGGACCGGTCGGCGTCCCGCTCGAACATCGTCACCAGCTCGCCCTTGCCCGCCGAGACGAGGACGAGGTCGTAGGCGCGCGAGAAGTAGTCGAGGTCGCCGACGGCCGCGCCGTGGATGACGAGCTGGCCGCCGCGCTGCGCGAAGGTCTCCATCCAGCCGGCCATCTTCACCCGCTGGTCGACCGACTGCGCGTACCCGTCGAGGCGGCCCACCCAGTCGATCGCGCGCTGCGCGGGACCCGGGTCGAAGGAGCCGGGGGCGGCGACCGAGACGCCGAGGCCCTCGATCCGCGGGGCCTGGGCCTCCCAGAAGTTCAGCTGCAGGTCACGCTCGTGCTGGAGCGCGGTGTGGAACATGCACTGCGTCGACATGACCCGGCCGGAGCGGATCTCGTCCGCGGTCCGGTTGGACATCAGGGTGACCTCGTACCCGTGCGACTGGAGGCCGAGGGCGAGCTGGAGACCGGACTGGCCGGCCCCCACGACGAGTATCTTGCGCATGCGGGTGGTGCCTCCTACGGCTTCTGGACTGCTCGAAGGATCATTCGGGGGTTTCCTCGAGCGCGTGGGCCACGAGGGCCAGCAGGGTCTCGACGGCCGAGATCCGGCGTCGCGCGTCCATGATCATGACAGGTATGTGCGCGGGGATCGTGAGCGCCTCCCGGACGTCCTCCGGTGCGAACAGCTCACTGCCGTCGAAGTGGTTGACCGCCACGACGTACGGCAGCCCGCAGCTCTCGAAGTAGTCCAGGGCCGGGAAGCAGTCCTTCAGCCGGCGGGTGTCCGCCAGCACGACGGCGCCGATCGCGCCCCGCACCAGGTCGTCCCACATGAACCAGAACCGCTGCTGGCCCGGCGTGCCGAACAGGTACAGCACCAGGTCGTCGTCGAGCGTGATCCGGCCGAAGTCCATGGCGACCGTCGTACTCACCTTGCCGGGCGTGGCGGTGAGGTCGTCGGTCTCGGCGCTCGCCTGGGTCATCAGCGCCTCGGTCTGCAGCGGCGTGATCTCCGAGACGGCGGTGACCAGCGTCGTCTTGCCCACGCCGAAGCCGCCGGCCACCACGATCTTCGTGGCGATCGGCGCCCGGGTGCGGTCCGTCTGCCAGGGCAGCAGCGTCTCGTCGGGCTCGTCGAACGGGGCGACCTTGGTCGCGAAGGAGGAGACGGCGGAGTCAGAGACGGCGGAGTCCACTCAGCACCCTTTCCAGCAGAGCGCGGTCCGGACGGCCGGTGCCGTGACCGGTCCCGGTTCCGTACACACGGATCTTTCCCTGGTCCGCGAGGTCGCTCAGGAGCACGCGGACCACACCGAGCGGCATCTTCAGCAGCGCGGCGATCTCGGCCACCGTACGCATCCGGCGGCACAGTTCGACGATGGCCCGCATCTCCGGCATGACCCGGGACGACAGCGGCGCACTCGTCAGTTCCAGGCGTTCCTCGGCGGGTTCGAGTTCGGCGGTGCTCGCCACGAACGTCTCCACGAGCAGGACGTGCCCGAAGCGGGTGCGTCCGCCGGTGAGCGAGTACGGGCGGACCCGGGCGGGTTTTCGGACTCCGCCGCGGACCGGGAGCTGTTGCCTCGGCACATCGCTCATCGGGCACTCCCCGCCGACTCGGACTCCAGTGACCTGCGCAGCTCGCTGCGGAGGTCGGGCGTCAGGACATGCCCGGCGCGGCCCACGAAGAGCGCCATGTGGTACGCCACCACGCTCATGTCGCACTCCGCGGAGCCGTGCACGCCGAGCAGCGAGCCGTCGCTGATCGACATCACGAACAGGCTGCCCTCGTCCATCGCGACCATCGTGTGCTTGACCGCGCCGGAGTCCATCAGCCTGGCCGCCCCGATGGTGAGGCTGCCGATGCCGGAGACGATGGTGGCGAGGTCGGCGGCGGAGCCGCGCGGGCCTGCGGGGGCCGTCGAGCGGGGCCGGCGGGCCTCGCTGTTGCGGCCGGGGTCGGAGGAGAGGAGCAGGAGGCCGTCGGAGGAGACCACGGCGACCGATTCGATGCCGGGCACCTCCTCGACCAGATTGGTCAGCAGCCAGTGCAGGTTGCGGGCCTCACTGCTCAGTCCGAAGGTGGTGGGCGCTGTCAACTGCTTGCCTCCTCGACTGTGCCCCCCGTGGATTCCTCGGCTTGCGTACGGGTCACCGGCGCCGGCCGGCGGTTCTCGTCCGTCCGGTCCGCGATCTCGGCCTCCACGTCGCGGTAACCGGCCTGGGCTCCGCGGCGGAAGCCGCCCAGGCGGCGGCGGAGGGCCTCGGCGTCCACCGAGCCGGTGCGCTGGCGCGGGGCGTGGGCGGGTGTGGTGATTCTGGGGGTGCGCTTGGGAAGACCCTTGGCGGTCAGGGCCTCTTCCGGCACGCGCGCGTGCTCGGCGCCGTGGTCGTCGCCGTGCCCGTACGCGTTCTCGCTCCCGTCGCCGTCCCCGGCTCCGGCCGGGCGCGTGGGGGCGAGGGCGGCCGGGTCGGGTGCGCAGGGCGCCGCGGGTGCGGGGCCGGCCGGTTCGCGTGCGGGCGCCGCTCCCGGCCAGGGGATGTCGTCGAACGCCGAGGTCGACCGGGGGGCGGAGGTCTCTTCCGGGGCGGAGGGCGTCCGGAGCACCGGGCCCGTCCCGGGCGTGGGCGCGGCTCCCGGCCAGGGCGCGTCGTCCTCGGCCGGGGAAACCGGCCCGGACCCGGAGGACGCCCCGGGCACGGAAACCGTCCCCGACGTGTAAGCCGTCCCGGCCGCGGGGGCCGCTCCCGACCAGGGGGTGGCCCCGGTGCCGGAGTCCGCCCCGGGCAGCGGGCCCGACTCAGGCCCGCTTCCGGGCGCGGGGGCCTGGGGCCGGCCGGGCTGTGTCTCCGTCGTGGCCGCCGGAGACTCGCCGGCGGCGGGGGCCGCGCTGCCCTCGGGCGGGGCGGTGGCCCCTTCCGGCACGGGAGGCGGGAGCAGCAGCTCCATCGTCGTCTCGGCCGGGGACTCCAGCGGTGTCGTTCCCTCTGCGCCGTGGACCGCCTCGGACGCGCGTACCGCCTGTTCCGCCAGGGCGACCAGCGGGTCGGTGCCGTCGTCCTGGGCGCGGGCGTGCAGGACGTTGGAGTTGGCCTCGGCGTCGGCGCCGGGGAGGGAGAAGGTGCCGGTGCCCGTCCCGTCGGGGCCCGCCGCCGGGACGGCGGAGGCCGGGGCGGGGGCGAGCAGGGGCTGGGGCAGGACGACGACGGCCGCCGTACCGCCCTGCTTCTGCTCGCGCAGTTGGACGCGCACACCGTGCCGGTGGCCGAGGCGGGCCACCACGTACAGGCCGAGGCCCAGGTCCTTGGCCCCCTCCTCGCCGTCCTGGTCGTAGGCGGCGTCCGGGTCGAGGTCGGCGAGGCGGGCGTTGAGCCGGGTCAGCCGCTCGCCGTCCACGCCGATGCCCTCGTCCTGGACGGAGAGCATGATCTCGCCGTTCTCCAGGAGCCAGCCGGAGACCTCCACGGGCCGGTCCGGCGGGGAGAAGGAGGTGGCGTTCTCCAGGAGTTCGGCCAGCAGGTGGGAGAGGTCGTCGGCGGCGAAGCCGGCCACGTGCGCGTGCGGGGGCAGCGCGGCGATGCGGACCCGTTCGTAGCGCTCGATCTCGCTGACCGCGGCACGTACGACGTCGACCAGCGGGATCGGCCCGGCGTGCTGCTGGACGTGCTCGGTACCGGCCAGCACGAGGAGGTTCTCGCTGTGCCGGCGCATGACCGTGGCGAAGTGGTCGAGCTTGAAGAGGGTGGCGAGGCGGTCGGGGTCCTGCTCGCGTTCCTCCAGGCCCTCGATGACGGTGAGCTGCCGCTCGACCAGGCCGAGGGTGCGCAGCGCCAGGTTGACGAAGGTGGCGCCGATGCCGGCGCGCGTCCGCTCCAGCCGGGCCGTCGCCTCGGCGAGTTCGGCGCGCAGTTCCTCGCGGGCGTCGGCCATCTTCTGCCGCTGGCCGACCAGGTGCTTGCGGTCGGCCTCCAGGGTGGCGACCCGTTCGGCGAGGGCGGCGGCCTGGGTGTGCAGGGTGTTGACGGAGCGGATGACCTGGGCGTACTCGTCGTTGCGGCCGTTGAAGCGGATCGGTTCCTCGGCGGCGGGGTCCTCGGCGCCGGCCAGCCGGGCGGAGCCCAGGCGCAGGACGGCCAGCGGGCGGGTGAGGGTGCGGGCCAGGGCGGTGGCGATGCCGACGGCGAGGAGCAGGAGGGCGCCGAGCAGGGCGATGCGCAGCTCCAGCGCGGTGACGTCGTCGTCGCGGAGTTTCGCCAGGTCCTTGGTGCGGTGGTCGTAGAGGGAGGACTCGGCGCCGCGCATCAGGTCGATCCGGGCCGTGAGGGCGGCGTCGGCCTTCTTGGTGCTGGTGGTGAGGTCGGCGTCGGAGAGCGAGGGCTGGTCGGTGAGCTTGGCCAGGTAGCCCGCGGCGGAGTTGGCCTCGGGGCCGGTGACGGTGGAGTCGTAGGAGTCGCGGGCCGCCTCGGGCGCGGTCTCGCGGAACGCGGCGAGGGCGGCGTCGGAGCGGACCCGGGCCTGCTGGGCGGCCGCGCTGAGGGCGTCGCGCTGCTTGGTGTCGGCCTTGCTGGAGCTGGTCGTCTCGGTCGGCAGGCCGGTGACCGGGTCGTAGGCGGTCCGCGTGGTGTACGGCACGTTGAGAGCGGCGAGCAGGAGCCCGCGGGTGGCGGCGGCCTGCTGGACCGCGGTGTCCAGTTCGGCGAGGGAATGCGCCCCGGACCCGGCACGCGGGGGCATCTTCTCGGCCAGTTGTTCGGCGAGCCGGTGCAGTTCGGCGATGGTGGCGGAGTACGCCTGGTGGGCCTGGAGCGCGGTGCTCTGGCCGGTGAGCGCGGAGCGCCGCAGCGCGGCGATGCCGTCGAGGTCGGTGCGCAGCCAGGCCGGTGTGCCGGGGTCGGTGCGCACCTCGTCGACCTGGCGGTCCACGCGGGTGCTGCGCTGCTCGGAGGGTGCCTTGGACCGGGGGCGGCCGGCGGCGACGTAGGAGGTGACCTCGTCGCGTTCGTCGGCCAGGGAGTGGGCGAGGGCGAGGGCGTCCTGGGTCTGCCCGGCGAGGGTGACCAGGTCCTGCGAGTCGCTCAGCCGGCCGGAGGCGTCGATCACGGCGGGCGCGCCGGCTCCGGCCACGACGGCGGCGACGACGGAGACGGAGACGACGAGGCGGTTGCGTACGCGCCTGGGGCGGCCCTCGCCCACGGGGCCGGCCGAGGGGGTGCCGGTCGTACGCTCCGGTCCCTCCGAGGTGGCCGTCTGCCTGCCTGTGCGCCGAGGCCGCTTCTTCTGCACCGGTGCTCGCATTCCTGTACTCGTGTACTCATGGGCCCGGGTGGCGCCTCGTCAGCTCGTGCGACTGCCGCGTCCACCCTCCCCCGGTCTCTCGCCGTCCGTGTGGCGCGAGCAGGGGGCCTGCGTCGGTTTCCGACCCTTCCAGTGCCGGTGGGCAGTGGTCCCGCATCATCCGACCGGCCACCCGAAGGAGTGAACATCGGAGGGGAGTTGGCGGGCAAGTTCCTCCGGCGTGTGCGCGGGTGCCGTACGGCGGGCCGGTTGGACGTCGGCGGCAGGCTTTGGCAGTATTCGCCGCCACGCCTTCCCGGAGTCCTCCATTCCACCCCAAATCAGGCGCCTGACCTGCGGCCCTGCGTCAATTCCAAGGCGAATGGCCAACTTTGGCGGACCATGTGAAGGCCTGGTGCAGACTGGCTGGATGCGAACTGAGGTTGTTTCGGAGCCGGGCTTGCCGGATCACCCGAACGAGGACTTCGCCGCCGTCGCCCTGCCCGCCGACGGGCAGGGCGGGTGCCTGGTCGTCCTGGACGGGGTGACACCGGTGCCGGAGACGGGGTGCCTGCATTCGGTCCCCTGGTTCACGGGCCGGCTGGGCGGCGCACTGACCGAACTGACCGTTTCGCGGCGGGATCTGACCCTACGGGAGGTGCTCGCGCACACGATCCGGGGCACCGCCGAGGCACACGCTGCGACCTGTGACCTTTCTCACCCACGCACGCCGCAGGCAACCGTGGTGCTCGTGCGGTGGTCCGCCGATTCGGTCGAGTACCTGGTCCTGTCCGACTCGGTGCTCCTGCTGGAATCGGACGACGGCCTGGTCACCCCGGTCCTGGACGACCGGCTGGCCCGCCTGCCGCCTGCCTCGCTGGCCACCGACGCGCTCGTCGACGCCACCCTGCGCAACAAGGAGGGAGGCTTCTTCACCGCGGCGGCCGATCCCTCGGTGGCGGAACGGGCGGTGACGGGCACCGTGCCGCGCACCCGGGTCCGCGCCCTGGCCGCCCTCACCGACGGAGCGGCGCGCTGGGTGGAGAAGTTCCACGAGGGCGACTGGACGCAGTGCCTCGGCCTCCTGCGCAAGGAGGGCGCCGGGGCCCTGGTGGACCGCGTACGGCTCCTGGAGCGGTCCGACCGCGAGGAACGGGCGTACCTGGGCCGGAGCAAGACACACGACGACGCGACGGCGGTGTTCGTACGGATGTGAGCGCCGGCGCGGCTCACGCGGGCGGAGGCGGCGGGAGTGCGGGGCGGGGCCGCCGGCGCCGCCCGCGGCGCGTCACTTCTCGTGTTTCTCCATGACACCGTTCAGCTCGTGCAGCAGGCGGGCCAGTTCGGAGACCTCGCGGCGGTCCCAGTGGGCGAGCTGGCTGACGTAGCGCTCCCGGCGGGCGTCGCGCACCTGGCCGACCCGGCGGCGGCCGTCGTCGGTGAGCGCGATCAGCCAGGCCCGCCCGTCCGCGGGGTCCGGCTCGCGGGCGACGAGGCCCAGCTCCTCCAGGGCGCGCAGCTGGCGGGACATGGTGGCCTTGCCGACGCCGATGTAGGCGGCGAGTGCCGTGGCACGCTGGCTGCCGTACTCGTCCAGCCGGGCCAGCAGTCCGTACGCCGAGGACTCCAGGCCCGGGTGGACCTCGCGGGCCATCTCGGCCTGGCTGGCCCGGGCGCGCCGCAGCAGTACGGTCAGCTCCCGTTCCAGGGACAGGAACTCCCGGTCCGCACCACTTGCCCGCGCGGTGCCGAAGGCGGCTTCCCGGTGCTCGCCCCTTGCGTCTTCGTGCACGTCAGCCCCTGCCTGGAGTGTTGCCGGTCCTGAAAGTTCGGGCCGGCCGCCGTCATCGCCGCAGCTTGGTCAGTATTTCGCAGGCGTAGACCAACGGCGGACTCCGGGCCCCCTTCCCAGAGCCGTTCTACGTGCGTAGCGTCTTACCCAGGCAATGAATGGCATGCCCACGCCACCACCGCCCCCGGCGGGTCTCCCCAGGCCCGTGCTCCCCTCGTGCGACCGTGGGCCATGCCCGCGTTTCCCCCCACCGAGCACCACCGAACTTCGGAGGCACGTCATGCCCGTGCACAGATCCGGAACGGCCCGCATGCGGCGGCTGACCGCCGCGGGAGTCCTGCTCGCGGCGTTCTCCTTCTTCCTCGCCGATCCCTCCTCGGCCGACACCGGCGCCGGCACCACGCCCGCCCGCGGCTCCGCCTACATGGGCATGGGCGTCGCGGCGCACGACGGACGCAGCGGCACCCCCACGACCGGTGACGCGACCCAGACCGAGGGCGTCGACGTCAGCGCCTACCAGGGCAACGTCGCCTGGTCCACCCTGTGGAGCAGCGGCGTGCGCTGGGCGTACACCAAGGCGACCGAGGGGACGTACTACACGAACCCCTACTTCACCCAGCAGTACAACGGCTCGTACAACGTCGGCATGATCCGCGGCTCGTACCACTTCGCCACCCCGGACACCACCAGCGGCGCGACCCAGGCCAACTACTTCGTCGACCACGGCGGCGGCTGGTCCAAGGACGGCAAGACCCTGCCGGGCGCCCTCGACATCGAGTGGAACCCCTACGGCGCCGCCTGCTACGGCAAGTCCGCGAGCGCGATGGTCAGCTGGATCGCCGACTTCCTGGGCACCTACAAGGCGCGCACCGGCCGCGACGCCGTGATCTACACGGCCACCAGCTGGTGGACCCAGTGCACCGGCAACTACGGCGGCTTCGCCGGCAACAACCCGCTGTGGATCGCCCGGTACGCCTCGACCGTGGGGACGCTGCCGGCGGGCTGGGGCTACTACACGATGTGGCAGTACACCTCCTCCGGCCCGACCGTGGGCGACCACGACAAGTTCAACGGCGCACTGGACCGGGTGCAGGCCCTGGCCAACGGCTGAGCAGACACAGCGGGCGGGAGCCGCGCAGCCGCGCGCGTCCACACGTTGGGTGAAGGCCCGGGCCTCCCTCACGGGACCCGGGCCTCCCCTCATCCGGCAGCGTCCGTCACGCCGCTGCCGGAACCTCCGCCTCCGCGCCGTTCACGGCCGGTGCGAGGGCCAGTTCCAGGACCTGGCGGACATCGGTGACGGCGTGGACGTCGAGCTTGTCCAGCACCTGAGCCGGTACGTCGTCCAGGTCGGGCTCGTTGCGCTTGGGGATGATCACGGTCGTCACGCCCGCCCGGTGCGCGGCGAGCAGCTTCTGCTTCACCCCGCCGATGGGCAGCACGCGTCCGGTCAGCGACACCTCGCCGGTCATCGCCACGTCCGTGCGGACCAGCCGGCCGGACAGGAGCGAGGCCAGCGCCGTGGTCATCGTGACACCCGCGCTCGGGCCGTCCTTGGGGACCGCACCCGCCGGGAAGTGGATGTGCACGCCCCGGTCCTTCAGGTCGCCCACGGGCAGCTCCAGTTCGGCGCCGTGGCTGCGCAGGAAGCTGAGCGCGATCCGCGCGGACTCCTTCATCACGTCACCGAGCTGACCGGTCAGGGTCAGGCCCGCCGCGCCGGTCTCGGGGTCCGCGAGGGACGCCTCGACGTACAGCACGTCGCCGCCCGCCCCGGTGACCGCGAGGCCGGTGGCCACGCCCGGCACCGCCGTGCGGCGCTCGGCCGGGTCCTGGGCGGACTCCGGCACGTGGTGCGGCCGGCCGATCAGTGCGCGCAGGTCGCCCTCGGTGACGGTGAACGGCAGCTTCCGCTCGCCCAGTTCGTGCTGGGCCGCCACCTTGCGCAGCAGCCGCGCGACGGACCGCTCCAGGGTGCGCACACCGGCCTCGCGGGTGTACTCGCCGGCGAGCCTGCGCAGCGCGCCCTCGTCGATCGTGACCTCTTCCCTGTCCAGCCCGGCCCGCTCCAGCTGGCGCGGGAGCAGGTGGTCGCGGGCGATGACGATCTTCTCGTCCTCGGTGTAGCCGTCCAGGCGCACGATCTCCATCCGGTCGGCGAGGGCCTCCGGGATGGCCTCCAGGACGTTGGCGGTGGCGAGGAACACGACGTCCGACAGGTCCAGCTCGACCTCCAGGTAGTGGTCCCGGAAGGTGTGGTTCTGCGCCGGGTCCAGGACCTCCAGCAGGGCCGCGGCCGGGTCGCCGCGATAGTCGGAGCCGACCTTGTCGATCTCGTCGAGCAGGACCACCGGGTTCATCGACCCGGCCTCCTTGACGGCGCGCACGATCCGGCCGGGCAGCGCGCCGACGTAGGTGCGCCGGTGGCCGCGGATCTCGGCCTCGTCCCGGACGCCGCCGAGGGCGACCCGGACGAACTTGCGGCCCATCGCGTGGGCCACGGACTCGCCCAGGCTGGTCTTGCCGACACCGGGCGGGCCCACCAGGGCGAGCACGGCACCGCCGCGCCGGCCGCCGATCACGCCGAGGCCGCGGTCGCTGCGGCGCTTGCGCACCGCCAGGTACTCGGTGATCCGCTCCTTCACGTCCTGAAGACCCGCGTGCTCGGCGTCCAGCACCGCCCGGGCGCCCTGGATGTCGTAGACGTCCTCGGTCCGCTCGTTCCACGGCAGTTCCAGGACGGTGTCCAGCCAGGTGCGGATCCAGGAGCCCTCGGGCGAGGCGTCGGAGGCGCGCTCCAGCTTGTCGACCTCCTTGAGCGCGGCCTCCCGTACGTGCGCGGGCAGGTCGGCGGCCTCGACGCGGGCGCGGTAGTCGTCGCTCTCCTCGCCCTCGCTCTCGCCGTTCAGCTCGCGCAGTTCCTTGCGGACGGCCTCCAGCTGACGGCGGAGCAGGAACTCGCGCTGCTGCTTGTCGACGCCTTCCTGGACGTCCTTGGCGATGGTCTCGGCGACGTCCTGCTCGGCGAGGTGGTCGCGCAGCTGCCGGGTGGCGAGCCGGAGGCGGGCCACGGGCTCGGCGGTCTCCAGCAGTTCGATCTTCTGTTCGGTCGTCAGGAACGGCGAGTAGCCGGAGTTGTCGGCGAGCGCGGAGACGTCGTCGATGGCCTGGACCCGGTCGACGACCTGCCAGGCGCCGCGCTTGCGCAGCCAGGCGGTGGCGAGGGCCTTGTACTCCTTCACCAGTTCGGCGACCTGGCCCGGAAGGGGGTCCGGCACGCCCTCGTCGATCCGGGTGCCCTCGACCCACAGCGCCGCACCCGGCCCGGTGGTCCCGGCCCCGATGCTCACCCGGCTCCGGCCGCGGATCAGCGCGCCCGGGTCGCCGTCGGCCAGCCGGCCGACCTGCTCGACGGTGCCCAGCACACCGGTCTTCGTGTACGTCCCCTCGATGCGTGGCACCAGCAGCACCCTGGGCTTGCCGGGTTCGGAGCGGGCGGCGGCCTGGGCGGCCTCCACCGCGGCCCGTACCTCGGAGTCGCTCAGGTCCAGCGGGACCACCATCCCGGGCAGCACGACCTCGTCGTCGAGCGGCAGCACAGGCAGAACGAGCGGTGTGAAGGCCGTGGACTCAGTAGCCATGATCTCCCCTTCGGCAGTCAAGTTGAGCTATGCCGACTCAATGCATGGCGCCAGCCGATTGTTCCCCGGCGGCTGTTCGCCGTCAGCGATCACGGGGGGAGGAAAATTCCGGGGACGGGATCAGCGGGGGGCACGGGCCCGGTCGGCAAGGGCCTGCGGGGCCGGCCGGGCCGGGCGCGCGGCCGACCGGGGAGGGCAGGCCGGCCCGGCGCAGGCACGCGGCCGTTCAGCGGGGCGTCCGCGGAGGACAGGCCGCCCCGGCGCGGGCGCGCGGCTGTTCAGCGGGGCGCGCGGCGGCCGCGCCGCAGCACCGGCCAGCACGCGACACCGACCGCGAGGGAGATGAGGTGCCCCGCACTGGTCATCGGGTCCGTGAACGCCACCAGGTCCGCCAGCAGCATTCCGGCGAACACGGCCAGCACGGGCCAGCGCACCCACGGACGCAGCAGGCCGCACAGCGCGCCGACACTCGCGGCGACGCCGAAGCTGATCCCGTAGTCGAGGCGGTGCAGCGCGCCGTCCGGCAGCCGGCCGGCCAGCACGGCCAGGCCCACGGGGACCTCGGTGGCCAGGGTGGCGAACACGTGCCCGAGGAGGAAGACACCCGCCGCGCGCAGCGCCCCGGTGCGGCGCTCCAGCGCGGTGAGCACCAGCAGGAAGCAGAGGGAGTACGCCGTCAGGACCCCGCCCGCGACCCACAGCGCGCTCGCCACCAGCACCGCCAGCGGCGCCCGCACCAGGTGGGCGACGTCCGTGCTGGAACTCCGGTAGAGGACGTCCATCACGGAGGGCGTCGCGTACCGCGCGACCAGCGAGGTGCCGACGAGCACGGCCGCGTACCAGAAGGTGAACGGTGTCCCGCCCGGACTCGGCAGCAGCCGCCACGCCCGATGCCCGCCGATCCGGACGCCCCACGCGACGGCGAGCGCGGACGCCGGGCGGGCCCGGGGGGCCGGGACGGCCGGGGCGGCGGCGGACGCCGGGTTCACGGTGAGGTCCCCGGGGGTGCCCTGCCCCCGGGCGGGCTCGCGCCGAGCGGCGACGGCGAGAGGGGCCGGCCCGGGCCGCTGCCGCGGCACGCCGTCCACCGGGCGCGGGGCCGCGGTGTCCGGGTCCGCAGTCCGTTCCACGGTGGGGCTCCTTCCGTCGGGCCTCCACCCTTCGTGTCCCGGAAGCCGCTGTCTATGATCGACGCCACCCGGCGGCCGATTCACAGCAACCTATTAACTTCCTGGTGGACGCCGACCTCACCGCGCGCGCGGGCCCGTTGTCCGCCGCGGCCGCGAACGCGCCGCGCCGGTACGGGGCTCACCGGGCGTCACCCGTAATCCATGTGGCAGAAAGGGCACGTTCGGGCAGGATGGCTCCATGAACGCCTCGTACGAGACGCCCGTGGTCCTGGACCGCCGCGAGGGCCCCCACGGGGAGATCGTGCTGCGCCGGCACGGTGAGCTGCTCCAGATCATCGCCAACGGCTGCTTCCTGATGGACACCTCCGACGGGCGCTCCGAACGGCTCCTGGTCGACGCCGCGCTCGCCGCCCTGGACGGCCGCCCGGCACCGCACGTGCTGATCGGCGGCCTGGGCGTCGGCTTCTCACTCGCGCACGCCGCGAGCGGGGAGCACTGGGGCCGGATCACGGTGGTCGAACGGGAGCCGGCGATCGTCGACTGGCACCGGGAGGGGCCGCTGGCCGCGCTGACGGCGACGGCACTGGCCGACCCGCGCACCGAGATCGTGCAGACCGATCTGGTCACCTACGTCAATGAGACGTCCGACACGTTCGACGCGCTGTGCCTCGACATCGACAACGGCCCCGGCTGGACCGTCACGGAGGGCAACGCAGAGCTGTACGAACCGTCCGGACTGGCAAGCTGCGCAAGGGTGTTGAGACCCGGTGGAGTACTCGCCGTGTGGTCGGCGCAGCCGTCTCCGGAATTTGAAGGAACCTTGTGGAATGTCGGGTTCCAGCAGGTGCGCACCGAAGAGATCCCGGTTGCCCGGGGCGTACCGGACGTCGTGCACCTCGCCGTCAGGGCTGGATAGCAAAGGCACCGTGACTCCCCGTACGCTGCATCCCTGACGCCGATCATTCAAGCGTCAATCGCAACTACGCGCAGTCAAGGAATCACCCCACTGATTCCGGAAAGCACACCTCAGGGGCGGGCGATGGAGCAGACACACACCGCGCACAACGGCACGACGGCCGGACCGGGCGCACAGCGCCGGGTCCTGGTGGTCGAGGACGACCCGACCATCATGGACGCCATCGCCACCCGCCTGCGCGCCGAAGGCTTCCTGGTGCAGACCGCGGGCGACGGACCCAGTGCGGTCGACACCGCGGAGGCCTGGCAGCCCGACCTGCTGATCCTCGACATCATGCTGCCCGGCTTCGACGGGCTGGAGGTCTGCCGCCGGGTGCAGGCCCAGCGGCCGGTGCCCGTACTGATGCTCACCGCGCGCGACGACGAGACGGACATGCTGGTCGGGCTCGGGGTCGGCGCCGACGACTACATGACCAAGCCGTTCTCGATGCGGGAGCTGGCGGCACGCGTGCACGTGCTGCTGCGCCGCGTGGAGCGGGCCGCGCTGGCCGCGGCCACCCCGCGCAGCGGCATCCTGCGCCTGGGCGAGCTGGAGATCGACCACGCCCAGCGCCGGGTCCGGGTGCGCAGCGAGGACGTCCACCTGACGCCGACCGAGTTCGACCTGCTGGTGTGCCTGGCGAACACCCCGCGCGCGGTGCTCTCCCGCGAGCAGCTGCTGGCGGAGGTGTGGGACTGGGCGGACGCCTCCGGCACCCGGACCGTCGACAGCCACATCAAGGCGCTGCGCCGGAAGATCGGCGCCGAGCGGATCCGCACGGTGCACGGCGTGGGCTACGCGCTGGAGACGCCCACCCCATGAGCGACGGGCCGGCCGCGCGGGGGGACCAGACGGACCCCTGGGACGGCGGCGGGCGCGTCCGCCACCCCTTCTCGGTCAAGACCAAGCTGGGCGCGCTGGTCGTCATCGCGGTGCTGATCACCACCGGTCTGTCGATGATCGCGGTGCACACCAAGACCGAGCTGCGGTTCATCATGGTCTTCTCGATGATCGCCACACTGCTGATCACCCAGTTCGTGGCGCACTCGCTCACCGCCCCGCTGGACGAGATGAACGCGGTCGCCCGCTCCATCTCGCACGGGGACTACACGCGCCGGGTGCGCGAGAACCGCCGGGACGAGCTGGGCGACCTGGCCCAGACGATCAACCGCATGGCGGACGAGCTGGCCGCCCAGGACCGTCAGCGCAAGGAGCTGGTGGCGAACGTCTCGCACGAGCTGCGCACGCCGATCGCGGGTCTGCGCGCCGTCCTGGAGAACATCGTCGACGGGGTCACCGAGGCCGACGCGGAGACGATGCGCACGGCCCTGAAGCAGACCGAGCGGCTGGGCCGCCTGGTGGAGACCCTGCTGGACCTGTCCCGCCTGGACAACGGCGTCGTCCCGCTGAAGACGCGGCGCTTCGAGGTGTGGCCGTACCTGTCGGGCGTGCTGAAGGAGGCCAACATGGTGGCCTCCGCGCGCGCGGGGATGGCCTCCGGCTCCGGCAGCCACACCCGTACGGACGTCCATCTGCGGCTCGACGTCGAGCCGCTGAGCCTCACCGCGCACGCGGACCCCGAGCGGATCCACCAGGTGGTCGCCAATCTGATCGACAACGCGGTCAAGCACAGCCCGCCGCACGGCCGGGTGACGGTGCGGGCGCGGCGCGGGCCCCAGCCGGAGTCGCTGGAGCTGGAGGTCATCGACGAGGGTCCCGGCATCCCCCGCTCCGAGTGGCACCGCGTCTTCGAGCGCTTCAACCGGGGCGCCGTGAGCCGGCCGCACGGCCCGGGCAGCGACGGCGGTACGGGCCTGGGGCTGGCGATCGCCCGCTGGGCGGTGGATCTGCACGGCGGCCGGATCGGTGTGGCCGAATCCGATCGCGGCTGCCGAATCCTCATCACTCTTCCCGGGCTCCCCTCTGTGCCAAGTTGACGTAAAGTTCGATCCGGAACCTCAAGATCCACGAGCATCCGCGCAGCCGGACACGTGTGATCAGGCTGGGGCCTGCACCCTCCCCGGGTCAGGCCCGGGTGGCCCCTTCCCATTCACTGGCGAACCACGCTTGTTTCCCGCCATTTCAAGCCCCGAAACACAGCTTTAGATGTGACTTACGCGACGATGAACGGGCTCGACCTGACCTTCGCGCTCTTGGAGGCGTAGCCTTTATTCCCGCTGTCCATCACCTTGTGAAGCGGAAGAGGGCGGTTGCCGCCGTGTCGCCACAGTCCCCCAGTAACTCGAGCATCTCGACCGAGACCGACCAAGCCGGGAAGAACCCCGCAGCCGCGTTCGGTGCCAACGAGTGGCTCGTCGACGAGATCTATCAGCAGTACCTCCAGGACCCGAACTCCGTAGACCGTGCCTGGTGGGACTTCTTCGCCGACTACAAGCCGGGGGCCGCCGCGGCAGCCCCCACGGCTCCGGCGGGTACTGCGGCCGCGGGGGCCGCAGGGCCCACCACCACGGCTCCCCAGGCGCCCGCCGCCCCGGCGGCCCCGGCCCAGCCCGCGCAGGCCCCGGCCGCGCCGGCCGCCGCGAAGCCCGCCGCCGCTCCGGCACCGGCCGCCCCGGCCCCCGCCGCCGCGGCCCCGGCCCCGGCCCCGGCCCCGGCCCCGGCGAAGCCCGCCGCGCAGGCCCCGGCCCCCGCCAAGCCCGCGCCCGCCGCCGCCAAGGCGCAGGCGAAGGCCGAGCCCGCCACCGAGGCCCCCGCCGGCCCCGAGTTCGTGACGCTGCGCGGCCCGTCCGCCGCGGTCGCCAAGAACATGAACGCCTCCCTGGAGCTGCCCACGGCCACGTCCGTGCGCGCCGTCCCGGTGAAGCTGCTGTTCGACAACCGCATCGTCATCAACAACCACCTCAAGCGGGCCCGCGGCGGGAAGATCTCCTTCACGCACCTCATCGGCTACGCGATGGTCCAGGCCATCAAGGCCATGCCGGCGATGAACCACTCCTTCGCCCAGAAGGACGGCAAGCCGACCCTGGTCAAGCCGGAGCACACCAACCTCGGCCTCGCGATCGACCTGGTGAAGCCCAACGGCGACCGCCAGCTCGTCGTCGCGGCGATCAAGAAGGCCGAGACGCTGAACTTCTTCGAGTTCTGGCAGGCCTACGAGGACATCGTCCGCCGCGCCCGCGAGGGCAAGCTGACGATGGACGACTTCACCGGCGTCACCGTCTCCCTCACCAACCCCGGCGGCCTCGGCACCGTCCACTCCGTGCCGCGGCTGATGCCCGGCCAGTCGGTGATCATGGGCGTCGGCTCCATGGACTACCCGGCGGAGTTCCAGGGCACCTCCCAGGACACCCTGAACAAGCTCGGCATCTCCAAGGTCATGACGCTCACGTCGACCTACGACCACCGGGTGATCCAGGGCGCCGCCTCCGGCGAGTTCCTGCGCCAGGTCGCCAACCTGCTGCTCGGCGAGAACGGCTTCTACGACGAGATCTTCGAGGCCCTGCGCATCCCCTACGAGCCGGTCCGCTGGCTCAAGGACATCGACGCCAGCCACGACGACGACGTCACCAAGGCCGCCCGGGTCTTCGAGCTGATCCACTCCTACCGGGTCCGCGGCCACGTCATGGCCGACACCGACCCGCTGGAGTACCAGCAGCGCAAGCACCCCGACCTGGACATCACCGAGCACGGGCTCACCCTGTGGGACCTGGAGCGCGAGTTCGCCGTCGGCGGCTTCGCCGGCAAGTCGATGATGAAGCTGCGCGACATCCTCGGCGTGCTGCGCGACTCGTACTGCCGCACGGTCGGCATCGAGTTCATGCACATCCAGGACCCCAAGCAGCGCAAGTGGATCCAGGACCGCGTGGAACGCCCGCACTCCAAGCCGGAGCGCGAGGAGCAGCTGCGCATCCTGCGCAGGCTGAACGCGGCGGAGGCCTTCGAGACCTTCCTGCAGACGAAGTACGTCGGCCAGAAGCGCTTCTCCCTGGAGGGCGGCGAGTCCGTCATCCCGCTGCTCGACGCGGTCCTCGACTCGGCCGCCGAGTCGCGCCTGGACGAGGTCGTCGTCGGCATGGCCCACCGCGGCCGCCTCAACGTGCTGGCCAACATCGTCGGCAAGTCGTACGCGCAGATCTTCCGCGAGTTCGAGGGCAACCTCGACCCGAAGTCGATGCACGGCTCCGGCGACGTGAAGTACCACCTGGGCGCCGAGGGCACCTTCACCGGCCTGGACGGCGAGCAGATCAAGGTCTCGCTGGCCGCGAACCCGTCCCACCTGGAGACGGTCGACCCGGTCATCGAGGGCATCTCCCGCGCCAAGCAGGACGTCATCAACAAGGGCGGCACGGACTTCACCGTCCTGCCGGTGGCGATCCACGGCGACGCGGCCTTCGCGGGCCAGGGCGTGGTGGCCGAGACCCTGAACATGTCGCAGCTGCGCGGCTACCGCACCGGCGGCACGGTCCACATCGTCATCAACAACCAGGTCGGCTTCACCGCCGCCCCGGAGTCCTCGCGCTCCTCGATGTACGCCACCGACGTGGCCCGCATGATCGAGGCCCCGATCTTCCACGTCAACGGCGACGACCCCGAGGCCGTCGTGCGCGTGGCGCGGCTCGCCTTCGAGTTCCGCCAGGCGTTCAACAAGGACGTGGTGATCGACCTCATCTGCTACCGCCGCCGCGGTCACAACGAGTCGGACAACCCGGCCTTCACCCAGCCGCTGATGTACGACCTGATCGACAAGAAGCGCTCGGTGCGCAAGCTCTACACCGAGTCCCTGATCGGTCGCGGCGACATCACCCTGGAAGAGGCCGAGCAGGCGCTCCAGGACTACCAGGGCCAGCTGGAGAAGGTCTTCACCGAGGTCCGCGAGGCCACCTCGCAGCCGGCCGCCCCGCAGTCCCCGGACCCGCAGGCGGGCTTCCCGGTCGAGGTCAGCACCGCGATCTCCGCCGAGGTCGTCAAGCGCATCGCCGAGTCCCAGGTCAACATCCCCGACCACATCACCGTCCACCCGCGTCTGCTGCCGCAGCTGCAGCGCCGGGCGGCCATGGTCGAGGACGGCACCATCGACTGGGGCATGGGCGAGACCCTCGCCATCGGCTCGCTGCTCCTGGAGGGCGTCCCGGTCCGGCTCTCCGGCCAGGACTCCCGCCGCGGCACCTTCGGCCAGCGCCACGCGGTGCTGATCGACCGCGAGACCGGCGAGGACTACACGCCGCTGCTGTACCTCTCCGACGACCAGGCCCGCTACAACGTCTACGACTCGCTGCTCTCCGAGTACGCGGTCATGGGCTTCGAGTACGGCTACTCGCTGACCCGCCCGGACGCGCTGGTGATGTGGGAGGCCCAGTTCGGCGACTTCGCCAACGGCGCCCAGTCGGTCATCGACGAGTACATCTCGGCCGCCGAGCAGAAGTGGGGCCAGACCTCCGGCGTCACGCTGCTGCTGCCGCACGGCTACGAGGGCCAGGGCCCGGACCACTCCTCGGCCCGCATCGAGCGCTACCTCCAGCTGTGCGCGCAGAACAACATGACGGTCGCGATGCCGACCCTGCCGTCGAACTACTTCCACCTCCTGCGGTGGCAGGTGCACAACCCGCACCACAAGCCGCTGGTGGTCTTCACCCCGAAGTCGATGCTGCGCCTGAAGGCCGCCGCCTCGAAGACGGAGGAGTTCACGACGGGCCAGTTCCGCCCGGTCATCGGCGACGACTCGGTCGAGGCGAGCGCCGTCAAGAAGGTCGTCTTCTGCGCCGGCAAGGTCTACTACGACCTCGACGCCGAGCGGAAGAAGCGCGGCGTGACGGACACCGCGATCATCCGCATCGAGCGCCTGTACCCGCTGCCGGGTGCGGAGCTGCAGGCGGAGATCAAGAAGTACCCGAACGCCGAGAAGTACCTGTGGACGCAGGAGGAGCCGGCGAACCAGGGTGCCTGGCCGTTCATCGCGCTCAACCTGATCGACCACCTGGACCTGGCGGTCGGCGCGGACGTGCCGCACAGCGAGCGGCTGCGCCGCATCTCGCGTCCGCACTCCTCCTCCCCGGCCGTGGGTTCCGCCAAGCGGCACCAGGCGGAGCAGGAGCAGCTGGTGCGCGAGGTGTTCGAGGCGTGAGCGCGCCGCGGGGCGTCAGCGCTCCCGCGGACCGCACCTGACCGGGCCGCACCCCCTCGCCGGGGGTGCGGCCCGGCCGTCTCCGCGACGTTTCGGCGCCTCTATCCTTGACCTCATGTACTTCACTGACCGTGGCATCGAAGAGCTGGAGAAGAGGCGCGGCGAGGAGGAGGTCACCTTCGAGTGGCTCGCCGAGCAGCTGCGGACCTTCGTCGACCTGAACCCGGACTTCGAGGTCCCGGTGGAGCGGCTGGCGACCTGGCTGGCACGGCTGGACGACGAGGACGACGACGAGTAGGCACCGGCGAGCGGTCGGGACGGGCGCCCCTTCGGGGGCGCCTTTCGCGTTCTCACGGCGCGTGCGGGCGGTGCGTACGGATCGCGTCTCACGGTGTGTCTTGACTTTCCGTGTCCGCGATATATCGTGTCTAGTGGGGATGCGATATGGCGTGTCGCGTCCGCCGCGCCCCTTGCTTCATCGACCCGGTCCCGTCTGCCGGCCCTGCCGTCCCGTGCGGTCCGGTCCGTCCCAGGAGGTCTGCACCATGTCCGAGTGGTCCGTGGGCGAGCCCACCAAGCTCACCTTCGACGAGCCCCCGACGCAGCTGAACGTCCGCATCGTCCACGGAACGGTCAACGTCGTGGGCACGGACGACGGTTCCGCACGACTGGAGGTCTCCCGCATCGAGGGACCACCCCTGGTCGTCACCCAGCGCGGCTCCACCCTGACCGTGGCCTACGACGACCTGCCCTGGAAGGGCTTCCTGAAGTGGCTCGACCGCAAGGGCTGGCAGCGCAGCGCCGTCATCTCCCTGGCCGTCCCGGCGAGCACCCGGGTCGAGGTCGGGGTCGTCGGCGCCGCCGCCATGGTCTCGGGCATCGACGGGCCTACGGAGGTGAAGGGCGTCACCGGCGACACCACGCTGGTCGGCGTCACCGGCCCGGTCCGCGCGGACACCGTCTCGGGGAACGTGGAGGCGCAGGCCCTCTCCGGCGACCTCCGGTTCCACTCGGTCTCCGGCGACCTCACCCTGGTCGAGGGCTCCGGCTCCTCGGTCCGGGCCGACTCGGTGAGCGGGTCGATGATCGTCGACCTCGACCGGGTGGCCTCCCCGACCGACATCAGCCTGACGAACGTCTCCGGTGAGATCGCGATCCGCCTGCCCCACCCGGCCGACGCGGAGGTGGAGGCGAACACGGCGAGCGGTGCGGTCTCCAACGCCTTCGAGGACCTCAGGGTCAGCGGCCAGTGGGGTGCCAAGCGGATCACGGGCCGGCTGGGCGCGGGCCGGGGCAGGCTGAAGGCGACGACCGTCTCCGGCTCCATCGCCCTGCTGCGCCGCCCGCCGGCCGAGGACGGCTCCTGGGAGCCTGGCCCGGGCGGCGAGGGCCCCGCCGACGCCCCGGCCGGCGGCACGCCTGACGGCACGTCCGCCGGCACGACCGACAAGAAGGTGCTCTGACATGCCCCCCGTCTTCGCCCACGGCCGCCTCCGCCTGTACCTGCTCAAGCTGCTCGACGAGGCCCCGCGCCACGGCTACGAGGTGATCCGCCTCTTGGAGGAGCGCTTCCAGGGCCTGTACGCCCCCTCGGCGGGCACCGTCTACCCCCGCCTTGCGAAGCTGGAGGCCGAAGGCCTGGTCACCCACACCACGGAGGGCGGCCGGAAGGTGTACGCCATCACGGACGCGGGCCGCGCCGAACTGGCCGACCGCAGCGGTGAACTGGCCGATCTCGAACTGGAGATCCGCGAGTCGGTCGCCGAGCTCGCCGCCGAGATCCGGGCCGATGTGCGCGGCGCGGCGGGCGATCTGCGGCGCGAGATGCGCGCGGCGGCCTCCCAGGCCCGGCAGGGCTCCCCTGGCGGCAACGGCGCCCAGGAGTACGCCGGTGCCGCCGGGGCCGACGACAAGGAGGCCTGGCGCGCCGCCAAGGAGGAGATGCGCCGGGTCAAGCAGGAGTGGAAGGAGCAGGCCCGGCGGGCGAAGGACGAGAGCCGCCGGGCCCGCGAGGAGGCCCAGCGGGCCCGGCGCCAGGCCAAGGAGGCGCAGGAGCGGGCGCGGACCCAGGCACAGGAGGAGTTCCAGCGCATCGCCCGGCACATCCAGGACCAGGTGCAGGACCACTTCACCCGGGGCGACTGGCCGACCGGGGTGCGCGAGGGCCTGACCGAGCTGACCAAGGAGTTCGGCGACTTCGGCAAGGAGTTCGGCAAGGGCTTGGCCAAGGACTTCGGCTTCGGCCCGGCGGCCGGCGGCCCGCAGGAGCGCGCCGAGCGGGCGGAGCGGGCGGAGTACGCCGAATACGCCGAGTACTCCGATACCCCGAAGGACTTCCCCGCCGCGTACGAGCCGCCCTGGGCGCACGACGAGTCCACGGGCGACCCTGCCCGCGATCTGGACCGGCTCCTGGACCGTTTCCGCGACGACATCCGTGACGCGGCCCGCGACCACGGGGTGAGCGCCGAGCAGCTCCGTGCCACCCGCCGCCATCTGTCGACGGCGGCGGCTCACATCGGGGCGGTCCTGCGCGGCCCGAAGGTCTGACGCGGGGGGCCAGGGGCCGGAGGCGGCGGGAGGGCGGGGCGGTCGGGGCGGGCGGGGCGGCGTCAGCCGGTCGCCCGTGCCTCTCCGTCGCCGTACAGCACGCGGTTCAGCGCCTCGTAGGTCACGCCGTGGTCGGCGAGGACCTCCGAGGCGACGCCCGGCCGGGCGGTCAGGGCGAGCAGGAGGTGCTCGTCCCCGATGTGCTGGTCGTGGCGGGCCACGGCCATGCGCAGTGCCTTTTCGAGCGTGTCCTTGGCATCCCGGCCGAAGGCGCGGCGCCCCGACCACCAGGCGCGATCCTTGCGGTCACCGGACATCGCCCCGACGCCGTGCGTCTCCTCCACCCGGGAGATGATCTCCAGGACGTCGATGCCGAGCCCGGCCAGGGCGTCGGTGTCGGCCCGGGACAGCCCCGCACGCCGCCGCGCCTCGTCCAGCGCCTGCCGTACGGAGTCCTTGCGCGCCGCGTCCAGGCCCAGCGCCGCCAGGGCGAAGGAGGCACGGCTCGCCTCCCGGTCGAGGAGGGCCAGCAGCAACTGCCCAGCATCCACGGTCTGCGCTCCGCGGCTCTCGGCGTGCGCCACCGCCGTCCGCACCACGGCGCGGGCGTCCTTCGTGAACCGTTCGAACATCACTGCCTCCCGTACTTCTTGTGCACGGCCTGCCTGCTGACACCGAGTTCGGCGGCGATCTCCTGCCACGACCAGCCCTGGTTGCGGGCACTGCGCACCTGCACCGCCTCCAGCTGCTCCAGCAGCCGGCGCAGCGCGGCGACGGCCCGCAGCCCGACCCGCGGATCGCGGTCGCCCGCGCGTTCGGCGAGATCCGTTGCTTCGGTCATGCCGTCAACGTACGTTGACACCCCCTCGCATGTCAACCATGGTTGACATGCGAGGGGGTGGGAGGGAGCGATCGGGAAGGTCAGGAAGTGGTGAGCACGATCTTGCCGAACTGGCCGCCGGACTCCATCCGCTCGAAGCCCTCACGGGCCCGGTCCAGCGGAAGCACCTCGTCGATGACGGGACGGACCCCGGTGGCGGCGCAGAAGGAGAGCAGGTCCTCCAGCTCGTCCTTGGTGCCCATGGTGGAGCCGACCACCTTCAGCTCCAGGAAGAAGATCCGCGTCAGTTCGGCGTGCGAGGGACGGTCGCCGCTGGTGGCACCGGAGATGACGATCGTGCCGCCGGGGCGCAGCGACTTCACCGAGTGGGACCAGGTGGCCGCGCCGACGGTCTCGATCACGGCGTCCACCCGCTGCGGCAGCCGCGCACCCGACTCCACCGCCTCCACCGCGCCGAGTTCCAGCGCCCGCTTGCGCTTGGCCTCGTCACGGCTGGTGGCGAAGACCTTGAGTCCGGCCGCCTTGCCGAGCACGATCGCGGCGGTGGCCACCCCGCCGCCGGCGCCCTGCACCAGCACGGAGTCGCCCGGCCGGACGCCGGCGTTGGTGAAGAGCATCCGGTACGCGGTGAGCCAGGCCGTGGGCAGGCAGGCGGCCTCCTCGAAGGAGAGCCCCTTGGGTTTGGGCAGCAGGTTCCAGGTCGGCACGGCGACCTGCTCGGCGAAGGTGCCCTGGTAGCGCTCGGTGAGGATGGAGCGGGGCTCCCGGGGTCCGACCCCGTGCCCGCTCTGGCCGATGACGGAGTGCAGGACGACCTCGTTGCCGTCCGCGTCGACCCCGGCGGCGTCGCAGCCGAGGATCATGGGCAGCTTGTCCTCGGACAGGCCCACGCCCTTGAGGGACCAGAGGTCGTGGTGGTTCAGGGAGGCGGCCCTGACGTCGACGGTGCTCCAGCCGGGGCGGGCCTCGGGGGCCGGGCGCTCCCCCGTCCCCAGACCGTTCAGCGGCTGGTCGCGGTCGATTCGGGCGGCGTAGACAGCGAACATGACCTTGACGATAGGGGCGGGCCGACGCCTGCGGAACCACACGGCGCTGTGACACACGCCCTCTTGCCAAGCACTCCGCCCGGCGGGCGCCGGACAGCCGAACGGCCCCGTCCGGGGGACGGGGCCGTTCGGGTCACCTGGGCGAGGTGCGGGTGCGTCCCCTGTGCGGGGCCCGCGTCAGCGCCGGGCCACGCCCTCCGCGCGCGCCGCCGCCGCGACGGCCGCCGTCACGGCCGGGGCGACCCGCTCGTCGAACGGCGAGGGGATCACGTAGTCCGCGGCGAGGTCGTCGCCGACGACCCCGGCCAGCGCCTCGGCCGCCGCGATCTTCATGCCCTCGGTGATCCGGGAGGCCCGCACCTGGAGCGCGCCGGCGAAGATGCCGGGGAACGCCAGGACGTTGTTGATCTGGTTGGGGAAGTCCGACCGGCCGGTCGCCACGACCGCCGCGTACTTGTGCGCGACGTCGGGGTGGACCTCCGGGTCCGGGTTGGCCATGGCGAAGACGAAGGCGCCCTTCGCCATCGAGGCCACGGCGGTCTCCGGCACCGTACCGCCGGAGACGCCGATGAAGACGTCGGCGCCGGCCAGCGCGTCCTCCAGGGAGCCGGTGAGGCCCGCCTTGTTGGTGAACTCGGCCAGTTCCCGCTTGACCGGGGTGAGGTCGGCCCGGTCCACCGAGACGACGCCCTTGCGGTCGGCCACCGCGACGTCGCCGATGCCGGCCTCGACCAGCATCCTGGCGATCGCCACACCGGCCGCGCCCGCGCCCGAGATGACCGCCCGCAGCTCGCCGATGCCCCGGCCGCTCAGCCGCGCCGCGTTGCGCAGCGCGGCGAGGGTGACGACCGCCGTGCCGTGCTGGTCGTCGTGGAAGACCGGGATGTCCAGGCGCTCCTGGAGCTTGCGCTCGATCTCGAAGCACCGCGGCGCCGAGATGTCCTCCAGGTTCACGCCGCCGAAGGACGGCGCGAGGCGCACCACGGTCTCGACGATCTCGTCGGCGTCGGTGCAGTCGAGTGCGATCGGCACGGCGTCCACGCCGCCGAACTGCTTGAAGAGGATCGCTTTCCCTTCCATCACGGGAAGGGAGGCTTCAGGGCCGATGTCCCCGAGGCCGAGGACGGCCGTTCCGTCGGTCACGACGGCGACCACGGACGATTTCCACGTGTAGTCGTGGACCAGTTCCGGCTGCTCGGCGATGGCGGTGCACACCCGCGCGACGCCGGGCGTGTACGCCAGGGACAGGTCGTCCTTGTCACGGACGGGAACGGTGGCCTGCACGGCCATCTTCCCGCCACGGTGCAGCGCGAAAGCCGGATCGAAGGAATCGAGCGGCTCTGCCCCGCTGTCCTGATCCGTACTCCTGTCGCTGCGAGGATTGACGATCTCCGCTGCCACTTGGTTTTACCCCTTAATTGTTCATGGTTTGAGGGTGGCCACTCCTGGTGAGGGGTGGGCGGGACCGCGCACGGCCCGGTGAGTGATGCGTTCGTGCCGTACGCGACGGGCGCGCCGCACACGCGCCCTGAGCCCCGGATGAGGGGTGTAAAGAACCTTCTTACCGGACGGATGCCGCCGACGACGAGTCCATAACGCCAAGGTCACATGACGACCACACGACACGTGGCCCAATATGGGGACAAGTCCTCGCCGAAGCCTTGACAAGGCCTCGAATTCGCCCATAAGCCGTTCCCCGGCCGCCCGTATCCCGAGACGGGCCGAAGATCTTCCGGCCGGAAGGAGACATTCCCGTGGATGATCCGGTCCCGGGGGCCGGTCACCCGGGCTTCAGGGGTCACCCGTTATCCGATTTTGACATGGTGATTGCCCTGAACGGCGCAGCCCGAATGGCAAGATGCGTCAATCACACGAGGTCGCAACACCCGAAGGTGTGTGTTCTCGTCGACCCATCGGCATCTCCACCCATCCGCCGGAGGAACCCACCATGACCGCACGCTCCACCCGTCGTACGACCGCCGCGCACTCCCGTCTGGCAGCGGTCGGTGCGATCGCGGTCGCAGGCGCCCTGATTCTCACCGGCTGCGGTGACCAGACCAAGGACAAGGACAAGTCCTCCGGAAGTTCGTCCGCCACCGGCTCCGCCCCGCTCGCCGACAAGCTCCCGGCGCAGATCCGTGACAAGGGTGTCATCAAGGTCGGTTCCGACATCGCCTACGCGCCGGTCGAGTTCAAGGACAAGTCCGGCAAGGTCGCCGGACTCGACCCGGATGTGGCCGCCGCCCTGGGCAAGCAGCTCGGGGTGACCTTCGAGTTCGAGAACGGCACCTTCGACGCCCTGCTCACCGGCATCCGCTCCAGCCGCTACGACATCGCCATGTCGGCGATGACGGACAACAAGAGCCGCCAGCAGGGTGTCGACCCGACCACCGGCAAGAAGGTCGGCGAGGGCGTCGACTTCGTCGACTACCTGCAGGCCGGCGTCTCCATCTACACCCGCAAGGGCGACACCGGTGGCATCAAGTCCTGGTCCGACCTGTGCGGCAAGAAGATCGCCCTGGAGCGCGGCACCGTCTCGCAGGACCTTGCCAAGGCCGAGGCGAAGAAGTGTCCGAGCGGCAAGACGCTCACCATCGAGCCCTTCGACGACGACCAGCAGGCCCAGACCCGCCTGCGCTCGGGCGGCGTGGACGCGGCCTCCTCCGACTTCCCGGTCGCCGCGTACGCGGTGAAGACCTCCGGCGGCGGCAAGGACTTCCAGGTCGTCGGCCAGCAGGTCGAGGCGGCCCCGTACGGCATCGCCGTCGGCAAGAGCAACACCCAGCTGCGGGACGCGCTGCAGGCCGCGGTGAACGCGATCATCAAGAACGGCGAGTACCAGAAGATCCTTGAGAAGTGGGGTGCCCAGGACGGCGCCGTCAAGGAGTCCGTCGTCAACGGCGGCAAGTGACCGCGCCCGAGCGGCCGCTGAGAGGCGACATCCGTGACTGCTGACATCGACAAGACGGCGGGGCCCGGGGACGCACCCGCGACCGGCCCCCAGCCGATCAGGGCCATCCCCGTCCGGCACTACGGGCGCTACATCACCGCGCTCGTCGCGATCGCCCTCCTCGTGGCGATCATCTACGCGTTCGGCCAGGGCAAGATCAACTGGCATGCCGTTCCCGACTACTTCTTCGACGACCGGATCACGACCGGCGTCGGCAAGACCCTCCTGCTGACGGTCCTGTCGATGCTGATCGGCATCGTCGGCGGCATCGTCCTCGCGGTGATGCGCCTGTCGAAGAACCCGGTGACCTCGGCCATCGCGTGGTTCTACATCTGGTTCTTCCGCGGCACCCCGGTCCTGGTCCAGCTCTTCCTCTGGTTCAACCTGGGCCTGGTCTTCGAGTACGTCAACCTGATGCCGTTCTACAAGGACTACTGGTCGAACTTCATGACGCCGCTGCTGACGGCGTTGCTCGGCCTGGGTCTGAACGAGGCGGCGTACATGGCGGAGATCTGCCGCGCCGGCCTGCTCGCCGTCGACGAGGGCCAGACCGAGGCCGCCCACGCGCTGGGCATGAGCCAGGGCAGGACCCTGCGCCGCATCGTCATCCCGCAGGCGATGCGGGTGATCGTGCCGCCGACCGGCAACGAGGTCATCAACATGCTGAAGACGACCTCCCTGGTGGCGGCCGTCCAGTATCCGGAGCTGTTCCGCTACGCCCAGGACATCGGCCAGGTCTCCGGCGCCCCGGTGGAGATGTACTTCCTCGCCGCCGCCTGGTACCTGATCATGACCTCCGTGCTGAGCGTGGGCCAGTTCTACATCGAGCGGTACTACGCCCGCGGCTCCAGCCGCAGCCTTCCGGCGACGCCGTGGCAGAAGGTCAGGGCGCACCTGACGTCCTTCTCCAGCAGGAAGGTCACGGCATGACCGACAAGCTCACCGAGCAGGACTCCGCCGCGCGTGACACGGGCGTGGCGATGGTGAAGGCCGAGGGCGTGCACAAGTCCTTCGGCCAGGTCGAGGTGCTCAAGGGCATCGACCTGGAGGTCAGGCCTGGCGAGGTGTTCTGCCTCATCGGCCCCTCCGGCTCCGGCAAGTCGACGTTCCTGCGCTGCATCAACCACCTGGAGAAGATCAACGCCGGCCGGCTGTACGTCGACGGCGAGCTGGTCGGCTACCGCCAGCACGGCGACAGGCTGTACGAACTGCGCGACCGCGAGGTCGCGATGAAGCGCCGGGACATCGGCATGGTCTTCCAGCGCTTCAACCTGTTCCCGCACATGACGGCCGTCGAGAACGTCATGGAGGCACCGGTCCAGGTCAAGGGCGCCAAGCGGGCCGAAGCCCAGCAGCGTGCGATGAGCCTGCTGGAGCGGGTGGGCCTGGCCGACCGGGCGGGGCACTACCCCTCGCAGCTCTCCGGCGGCCAGCAGCAGCGCGTGGCGATCGCCCGCGCGCTGGCCATGGACCCGAAACTGATGCTGTTCGACGAGCCGACCTCGGCGCTCGACCCGGAACTGGTCGGTGACGTCCTGGACGTCATGCGCGACCTCGCCGAGTCCGGCATGACGATGGTCGTCGTCACCCACGAGATGGGCTTCGCCCGGGAGGTGGGCGACAGCCTGGTCTTCATGGACGAGGGTGTGGTGGTCGAGTCCGGCCACCCGCGGGAGGTCCTGACCAACCCGCGGCACGAGCGCACCCAGTCGTTCCTGTCGAAGGTGCTCTGAGGTGCTCTGAGGTGCTCTGAGCAGCGCCGCGGCACGCACCCGAAGGGGCGGTACGGAATCCTTGGGTTCTAGGAGTCGTTGCAACACCCCAGTTCAAGGGGTGCGATGGACTTCGAGATCCGTAAGGACCGGACGAAGCCTCAAGGGCGGAAGAAGCTCACCCGGGAGCGGGAGGCATACTCCCGGCTCATGCAGCAGGGCGTGAGCAACCGGGAAGCGTGCCGGATCGTCGGGATCGACGAGCGGACCGGCCAGAAGTGGCGCAACGGGCGTCATGCATACGGAAACCGGAAGGCGCTGCCACCGATCAACGCGGTGGCAGCGCCTTCCGGTCCGTCCCGGTACCTGCGCGAGGAAGACCGCATCCACATCGCCGACCGGCTGCGGGAGAAGGCGACCGTGCGGGCAATCGCCGCGGAACTGGGCCGCAGCACCTCCACGGTCAGCCGGGAGATCCGCCGCAACCGTCACCCGGTGGGCGGCCAGTACCGCCCGCACGCGGCTCAGGCCCGCGCCGATGCCCGCCGGCCCCGTCCGAAGCCCGGGAAGATCGGCCAGAACCCGCAGCTGCGGGACTTCATACAGGACCACCTGGACATACGGTGGAGCCCCGAGCAGATCTGCCAGGCTCTGCGGGCACAGTTCCCCCAGCGGCCGGAGATGCACGTGGTCCACGAAACGGTCTACCAGGCCCTCTACATCCAGGGCCGCGGTGAACTGCGCCGCGAGCTGGCCCGAGCGCTGCGCACCGGACGGGCCCGGCGCAAGCCCCGCCGCCAGGCCCAGCAGCGCCAGCCGCGATACGCCACTCCCGTGGTCGTGATCAGCGAACGGCCCGCCGAGGCGTCGGACCGGGCCGTGCCCGGCCACTGGGAAGGCGACCTGATCACCGGCAAGGACGGGAAGTCGGCCATCGGCACCCTGGTCGAGCGCGCCACCCGCTACGTCATGCTCCTGCATCTGCCCGGCGACCACGGCGCCGAGAGCGTCCGGGACGCACTGGTCACCACGGTCCAGACACTGCCGTCCCACCTCAGACGGTCCCTGACCTGGGACCAGGGATCAGAGATGGCCGCCCACGGCTCCTTCACCGTCACCACCGACGTCCCGGTCTACTTCCGCGATCCGGCCAGCCCCTGGCAGCGCGGCTCCAACGAAAACACCAACGGCCTGCTGCGGCAGTACTTTCCCAAGGGCACCGACCTCGCCGTCCACACCCGCGAGCACCTCGACGCCGTTGCCGCAGAGCTGAACGGCCGCCCAAGCAAAACGCTCGGCTGGGAAACCCCAGCCGAGCGCCTGCATAAACTGCTCACGGCCTGATCAACACGACCACGTGTTGCGACGACCCCTAGAAACCGCCAATCTCCGTACCGCCCCTTCCGGTTTCGTACCGCACCTTCGTGCGACCGGAGGCTCGCGCGTGCTCACTTCAGCGCGAGCAGCAGCGTGTCCGAGGGCGAGCACCACACCGGGCGGGCCTCCGCGAAGCCCTTCTCGCGCAGGACGCGGGCGTGCCAGGCGGCGGACGGCATGTCCCCGTCGGCGTGCTCCCCGTAGATCTCGAAGCGGCGGGCGGTCGGCGCGGCCAGGACCGGGTCCTCGGCGGCCACCTGCCACCACTCGGCCCAGTCCAGGGCCCCCTGCCCCCTGGCCGCGTCCATGCGCGCGTGCCGCTGGGCGCGTTCGGCCGCGTTGATCCGCGGGGTCGCATCGTCGATCATGTGGTCCGCGTTCATGAAGACACCACCGTCGCGGACGAGTTCCGCGACCTGACCGTAGAGGGCGGCGAGGGGTTCGCTGTGCAGCCAGTGCAGGGCCGTGGCGGTCAGGACGGCGTCGTAGGAGTCGTACGGCAGCTTCGCCGTCCAGTCGGGGTCCTTCAGGTCGGCGGTGACGAAGGAGACGCGTCCGTCGCCCTCGAAGGTGCCCTCGGCGATCGCGAGCAGCGCCGGGTCGAGGTCGACGCCGGTGCTGGTGGCCTCGGGGAAGCGGGCGAGCAGGCGGGCCGTGATGGTGCCGGTGCCGCAGGCCAGGTCCAGGACCCGCGGCGCGGCGCCGACCATGGCCTCGACCATGTCGAGCATGATGCGGAAGCGGTCCTCCCGGTCGGGCATGTACCACTCCTGCTGCCGGTCCCAGCTCTCCTGCCAGGCCCGCCAGTCCGTTCCCGCCGCCGTGATGTCCGTGCCCGTGCCGGTCATCGCCGCCCTCCCTCACCCGTAGCCCGCGTAATACCCTGGAAGCACGACCGGCTGTTACCGACCGCATCCATGACCATAGAGCGCCCTCGTAAGGACTACAAGTGGAACTGGCCTATTACTCGGATTACGCCGTACGTCTCGTCAACAGCGAGGAACCGGCCCGGGGCAAGGACGCCCTGACCACGGTCGAGGCGGTCCGGGACCTGTTCGGCGCCAACGGCTCGGCGGCCCGCCGCGCCACGGAGGCCGACGTCACCCGCTTTCGTTCGGTACGGGCCCGGCTGCGCGCGGTCTTCGAAGCGGCCGACCAGGGCGACGAGACGCTCGCGGTGGCCCTGCTCAACTCCCTGCTGCTGGAGTTCCCGGTGAGCCCGCAGATCTCCGGGCACGACCACCGCGACGACGACGGCCGTCCGCTGTGGCACATGCACCTGGCCGACCACCCGTCCAACGCGACGGCCGGCTACGCGGCGATCGCGGCGATGGGACTCGCCTTCCACCTGACCGAGTACGGCGTGGACCGCCTGGGCCTGTGCGAGGCGGCGCCCTGCCGCAACGCCTACCTGGACACCTCGACGAACCGCTCGCGCCGCTACTGCTCCGACCGCTGCGCCACGCGCGCCAACGTGGCCGCCTACCGGGCCCGCAAACGCCTGGAGGCCGACCGGTCGGGAAAGACGGGCCTGACGGCCGACAGCGCCCAGCGCGCCACCGCCAGCGGCGAACGCTGAGCAGTCCTGCGCGGCCGGTAGCGCAGCCACGCCTTGCCCAGCACCAGCTCCTGGGGCACGGTGCCGTAGTCGGTGCTGTCCCCTCCGGCGTACGCGTTGTCGCCGAGCACCCACCAGCCGCCCTCGCGCCGTTCCACCGCACGCTTGACGACGAGCAGGTCCTGCTGGAACGGATGACGCAGCACGATCACGTCGCCCGGACGGACTCGCGCGCCGTACTGCACCACGAGCCGGTCCCCGTGGTACAGCGTGGGCACCATGGAAGGCCCGGTCACCTCGGCCAGCCCGAAGGGCAGTACGGCACCCCCGCGCTCGCTCTCCTGCAACAGCTCCGGCATCCCCGGCACCTCCCCGGTCCGTTCCTCCACCAGTCTCAGTCTGACCCTGGACTTTTGTCCTAAGCCCCAGGGGGCACCCGCGAAAACAGGCTTTGCAGGGAGTAATGTCCCACCTGAGAAGACGATCACGAGGAAGGAACGCTCCATGCTTTCCCGCCTGTTTGCCCCCAAGGTCAAGGTCAGCGCACACTGCGACCTGCCCTGCGGTGTGTACGACCCCGCCCAGGCCCGCATTGAGGCGGAGTCGGTGAAGGCCGTCCAGGAGAAGATGGCCGGCAACGACGACCCGCACTTCCAGGCCCGCGCCACCGTCATCAAGGAGCAGCGCGCCGAGCTGGCCAAGCACCACGTCTCCGTGCTGTGGAGCGACTACTTCAAGCCCCCGCACTTCGAGAAGTACCCCGAGCTGCACCAGCTGGTCAACGACACCCTGAAGGCGCTCTCCGCCGCCAAGGCGTCGACCGACCCGGCCACGGGCCAGAAGGCCCTGGACCACATCGCGCAGATCGACAAGATCTTCTGGGAGACGAAGAAGGCCTGACCTTCCGTCATACCTTCTGACCTGCGATTTCCTTGATCGCCTGGTCTTCCTGTCCGCACCCGGACCGCAGAGCGCCGAACACGGCGTCCACGGCGGCCCGGGTGCGGCCGTTTCGAGGGCGTCACGTCCTCACGGCCGCGCGTGCTTCGGCAGGGTGAGGATCTCGGCCCCGTCGTCGGTGATGGCGATCGTGTGCTCGCTGTGTGCCGTACGGCAACCGGTCGCGCTGCGGAGCGTCCATCCGTCGGCGTCGGTGACGAGGGTGGCGGTGTCCGCCATGACCCACGGCTCCAGCGCCAGCAGCAGCCCCGGACGCAGCTTGTAGCCGCGGCCGGGCCGTCCGGTGTTCGGCACGTGCGGGTCCTGGTGCATGGTCGACCCGATGCCGTGACCTCCGAACTCGGTGTTGATCGGATACCCCGCCTTGCCGAGAACCGTGCCGATGGCATGGGCGATGTCGCCGACGCGCGCCCCGGGACGGGCGGCGGCGATCCCCGCGGCCAGCGCGCGTTCGGTCGCCTCGATCATCGCGACGCTCTGCGCGGGCCGCGCGTCGCCGACGAGGAAGCTGATGGCCGCGTCCGCCGCGACTCCGTGCCGGGAGACGGCGAGGTCGAGGGTGAGCAGGTCACCGTCGGCCAGCGTGTAGTCGTACGGCCGTCCGTGGAGTACCGCGTCGTTGACGGCCGTGCAGATGTAGTGGCCGAACGGGCCGCGCCCGAAGGACGGCGCGTAGTCGACGTAGCAGGACTGCGCTCCCGCCTCCGCGATCATCTCCTTGGTCCACCGGTCGATGTCCAGAAGGTTCGTGCCGACCGTGCTGCGGCTCCTCATCTCCTCGAGGATGTCGGCGACCAGGGCGCCCGTGTCCTTCGCGCGGGTCAGCAGGGTGGGGTTCAGGATCTCGATCATGCGGCGACCTTCTCATGGGACCAATAACTATACCGGCCATACTATACCGGTACTAGAATCGGATTCATGGTCAGGTTGCCGCTCACCCCCGCAGAGGTCGCACGCGGACAGCGCCTCGGCGCCCTCCTCCGCCGGGCCCGAGGAGGGCGCTCGATGCTCGATGTCGCCCTCGACGCACGCGTCTCGCCGGAGACCCTCCGCAAGATCGAGTCGGGCCGCGTGGCCACCCCCGCCTTCCCGACCATCGCGGCGATCGCCGATGTCCTCGGCCTCTCCCTCGATACGGTGTGGGCCGAGATCAACCGGCCGGAGCACGGCGTGGACCTGACGGCTCCGCTCGCCACGCACGCGAGCGGCTGACCTCGTAGGCCTTCCGCCGGCCGGGCTCTGCCCGGCGGTGGTCATGCGATGCTGTCCGGGTGATGTCCCGAGAGGATCTGGTCCGGCTGCGGCGGGCCCGCGACCGTATGGACCGGGAGTACGCCGATCCCCTGGACGTGGCGGCGCTCGCGCGCACCGCGCTGATGTCCCCGGGGCACTTCCAGCGCAGTTTCCGCGAGGCCTACGGGGAGACCCCGTACTCCTACCTCATGACCCGTCGTATCGAGCGGGCCAAGGCCCTGCTCAGGCGGGGCGACATGAGCGTGACGGAGGTGTGCCTGGCGGTCGGGTGCACCTCGCTGGGTTCGTTCAGTTCACGCTTCACCGAACTCGTCGGCGAGACCCCGAGCGCCTACCGGGCCCGCCCGCACGACGCGAGCGCGGTGATCCCGACCTGCGTGACCCGCGCCTTCACCCGCCCCAGGCGCACGGGTCCACCGCCCGCGCCGTAGCCGGAAAGTGGCTAGCGTGAAGGCATGGACCTCAAACTGCGCCAGTGTTTCATCGCCGTGGACGACCACGACAAGGCGCTCGCCTTCTACCGCGACGTGCTGGGACTGGAAGTCCGTAACGATGTCGGGTTCGAGGGGATGCGGTGGGTGACCGTGGGGTCGCCGTCGCAGCCCGATGTCGAGATCGTCCTGGAGCCGCCCGCGGCCCATCCGGACATCTCCCCCGCCGACAAGGAGATCATGGCCCGGCTGCTGGCCAAGGGCGTGCTGCGGGGGGTCAACTTCACCACCACCGACTGCGACGCCCTCTTCGCCCGAGTCCAGGAGTACGGCGCCGACGTCGTCCAGGAGCCGATGGACCAGCCCTACGGCGTACGGGACTGCGCGTTCCGCGACCCGGCGGGCAACATGCTGCGGTTCATGGAGCGCGCGCAGGGCTGACGTGCGGACGGGCCTGCCGAGGGCTCCCCTGCCGCGCGCCCCCGCCCTACGATCACGCCATGAGCATCCGCTGGACGTACGCCTTCGTCGACCGGCCCGCCGAGCACTTCGTGCGCGCCCTGCAGTTCTGGGCGGCCGTCACGGACACGCGGACGTCCGGACGCCGCGGTGACCGGGGCGAGTTCGCCACCCTGCTGCCGACCGGCGCCGGAGCCGACGCCTGTGCCAAGGTGCAGGCCGTCACCGGCGGGGAGGGCGGCGCGCATCTGGATCTCGCCGCCGACGACGTCCCTGGCCTGGTGGCGGCTGCCCTGCGGCTCGGCGCCGCGACGGTCGCCGAGCACGAGGGGTGGGCCGTACTGCGGTCACCGGCCGGGCAGCCGTTCTGCGTGGTGCCCTGGCACGGGGAGTCGGTGCGCCCGCCCGTCGTCCACGGCAGCCGCCTCGACCAGGTCTGCCTCGACGTCCCGCCCTGCGCCCACGAGGCCGAAGTCGCCTTCTGGAGCGGGCTCCTGGAGGGCTGGCGGGCGCGGCCCGGCTCCCGGCCCGAGTTCCACGTGCTCGAGCCGCCGGCCGGTCTGCCGGTCCGCGTCCTGCTGCAACGGCTGGACGAGGAACGACCCGCCTCCGCCCACCTCGACCTGGCCTGCGCGGACATCGGCGCCACTCGCGCCCGGCACGAGCATCTGGGCGCGGCCCCGGTGGCCGATCACCCGCACTGGGCGGTGCTGCGCGACCCGGCCGGCGGCCTGTACTGCCTGACCGGACGGGACCCGGAGACGGGCGGTCTCCCCCGGGCCGCGTCCTGCGACCGCCCCGTCACCCCCTCCGCCCCGCCCCTCACTTCCTCCGGTACGTCCGCACCAGCACACCGTTGCTGAACGCGCGCAGCTCGTCGAGGGCGAACTCCGTGATGCGGAAGTCCGAGCCGAACATCGGCATGCCGGTGTGGAGCACGACCGGGTAGGTCTTCACGACGATCTCGTCGATCTCGTCGGCGAGTTCACCGGCGAGCCGCGAGCCGCCGCACAGGTAGATGCCGGCCTCCCCGCCCTCCGACTTCAGGGCGCGGACCCTCGCGAGCAGGTCCGTGGAGATGACCTCCACGTGCGGGTCGGGCGACTGCACCAGGGTGCGGGAGGCGACGTACTGGCGCAGGTGGGCGTAGGGGCTGGCGATGCCCTCCTTGAAGGCGAGGTCGTAGCTGGCGCGCCCCTGCACGACGGTGTCGAAGCGCCGGTTCTCCAGGTGGTCGACGCCGAGTGCCCGGCGCCCGTGGGTCGCCAGGGTCTCCGGGTACTCCGCCGTCAGGTAGGCCAGGAACTCCTCGTCGGCGAAGCGGTGGAACATCGCCGCGTCTCCGCTCGGGTCCCCGATGAACCCGTCTATGGAGCAGGCGATGAAGTAGGTGAGCTTTCGCAATCCGCACCCTTTCCGTAGGCCGTGTGAACCACTTTGCTTATAGTGCTTCAGTTGTAGTACTTCAAGCGTAGTGATCGCAAGGGTGCGGCGACGGGAACCCGGGCACCGGACAAAGTGGGAGAAGGGGTTCCGCATGGCCGAGTAGAACCGAGGCAGGCTGCGGAAACCCAGGAGGACTGCGGAGAGCTTCAGGCTCTCCGTTCTGGGTTCCCCGTTCTGCCTTCTGGGTTCTGCGTTGCGCGTTCTGCGGTGAGCCAGGCGCCCGTCCGGGAGGTCGAGCGCGCGGCGGTGCACGGCGCGGGCCCCGCACACCGTGGGGCAGTGCGGGACCCGCCGAGCCGGAGCCCCGGGTCCGTACGGGGTCAGGAGCCGTACGGACCCGGAGGCGCCGGAACCTGGGTACACGCCTCAGCTGCTGCGCCGGGTCACGAACTCGGCCAGCGCCAGCAGGCCTCCGGCGGCGGCGGGGTCCGGGACGGCGCGGGAGAGTTCGTGAACGGCCTGGGCCATCCGGTCGGCCGCCTGGGACTGCGCCCAGTCCCGGCCACCGGCCCGCTCCACCGCCAGTGCGGCGCGCTCCTCCTCTCCTTCCTGGTGGGGCCTGGCGTACAGCTCGGCGAGTTCCTCGGCGGCCGGGGTGCCGGAGGTGAGCGCGGCGACCACGGGCAGGGACTTCTTGCGTGCGGCGAGATCTGCGCCGGCCGGCTTGCCGGTGCGCCGGGGGTCGCCCCATATGCCGATCACGTCGTCGATGAGCTGGAACGCCAGTCCCGCCTGCCGGCCGAACGCGTCAAGCGCCTCCACCTCGTCCTCGCCCGCCCCCGCGTACAGCGCCCCGGCGGCGCAGGCGCAGCCGATCAGCGCCCCGGTCTTGGCCTCGGCCATGGCGAGCACCTCGGAGAGGGCGACCTGATCGGGCGGTCGGCGCTCCAGGGCGGTGTCCGCGTGCTGGCCCGCGCACAGCTCGACGACACAGGACGCGAGCCGGACGGCGACCGCCCGGGCCGCCGGATGCGGATCCTCGGCGAGCATCCGCAGTGCCAGCGCCTGCAGGGCGTCCCCGGCGAGGATGGCGTCGGCATCACCGAACACCGACCAGACCGTGGGCCGGTGGCGGCGGGTGGCGTCCCGGTCCATCACGTCGTCGTGCAGCAGCGTGAAGTTGTGGACCAGCTCCACCGCCGCCGCGGCCCGGGCGGCGGCCGCTCTCGCCCGCGGCCCGCCCAGCGCGGCGGCCGCGGTGAGGACCAGTGCCGGGCGGATCGCCTTGCCCGCGTGTCCCGCGGCGGGTGTGCCGTCCGCGTCCTCCCAGCCGAAGTGGTAGCGCGCGACCCGGCGCATGGAGGCGGGCAACGAGGCCACCGCCGAGCGCAGTTCCGGGTCGAACGACCGCCGCGCCTGTTCGAGGATCCCCGCCGCGTCCTGCCCGTCGGACACTCCCTCGACGTCCGTGACGGCGCTCTCCGGTCCGTCGAGGCGGTCCGTGCCGACGGGCCGGGGCAGCGACTCCACGGGTACCGCCCCTCCCTGCCGCGCCGTCGCCGCGGTGCGCCGCGCACCGGGCGGGCGCGGTGTCGTCCCCGTCATGAACTCGGCCATCCGCTCCCCCTCGGACAGTTGGCGATCAGTGGCGTCCGCGCCCGCGGCTCCGGGCGCGCACCGCCGGGGTGTACTACCCGGGTCCCGGGGCGGGGACACCGCGAGCCGGCGACGGACCTCAGCGCCAACGACCGACCTCGACGTTCTCCAGCACGCCCAGCGCGTCCGGCACCAGCACGGCCGCCGAGTAGTAGGCCGTCACCAGGTACTTGATGATGGCCTGCTCGTTGATGCCCATGAAGCGCACGGACAGGCTCGGCTCGATCTCGTCCGGGATGCCCTTGGCCCGCAGCCCGATGACGCCCTGGTCCTCCTCGCCGGTGCGCAGCGCGATGATCGAGCTGGTCCGGGCGTCGGTGACCGGGATCTTGTTGCACGGGAAGATCGGCACCCCGCGCCAGGTGGGGATGCGGTTGCCGCCCATGTCGATGGTCTCGGGAACCAGCCCCCGCTTGTTCAGCTCACGGCCGAACGCGGCGATGGCGCGTGGGTGGGCGAGGAACAGCTTGGTGCTGCGGCGCCGGCTGAGCAGCTCGTCCATGTCGTCGGGGCCCGGCACGCCGTCGTGCGGCTGGATCCGCTGGTCGTACTCGCAGTTGTGGAGCAGGCCGAAGTCGCGGTTGTTGATCAGTTCGTGCTCCTGGCGCTCCTTCAACGCCTCGACGGTGAGCCGGAGCTGCTGCTCCGTCTGGTTCATCGGCTGGTTGTAGAGGTCGGCCACGCGGCTGTGGATCCGCAGGACGGTCTGGGCGATGCTCAGCTCGTACTCACGGGGCCTGGCCTCGTAGTCCACGAAGGTGTGCGGGATGTCCGGCTCACCGCTGTGCCCGGCCGCGAGGGCGACCTCCTTCTCGCCGTACTTGTTGGTGCGCTGCCCGGGGATCGAGCGCAGTTGCCTCAGGTGGGCGCCCAGCGAGTCGGCGCGCTCGGCGACCTGCTGGAAGTCGTCGCGGGACAGGACGAGCACGGTGCAGGTGGTGGCGGCGCGGACCGTGTGGTCCCAGATGGCGTCCGGGTCCAGCAGCGCCTGCTCGCCGAAGTAGGCGCCGTCGGCGAGGACACCGAGGACCTGGTCGTCGCCGTACGGGCCGGTGCCGACCTTCTCCGCCCGGCCGTGCGCGAGCAGGTAGACCTCCTCGGACTGGTTGCCGAAGGAGGCGATCACCTGGCCTGCTTCGATCTCCCGCTGCGTGCAGCGCTGGGCCAGTTCGGAGAGCACGTCGTCGTCCTCGTACCCGCGCAGCGCCGGCAGTTCACCGAGTTCGGCGGGGATCACCTCGACGCGGTCACCGGTCTTCACGAAGGTGACCCGGCCGTCGCCGACCGCGTACGTGAGGCGCCGGTTGACCCGGTACGTGCCGCCCTGCACGTCGGTCCACGGCAGCATGCGCAGCAGCCAGCGCGAGCTGATCTCCTGCATCTGGGGTACGGACTTGGTGGTGGTGGCCAGGTTCCGCGCGGCCGCGGTGCCGAGGCTCTGCTGCGGCCGGTCCTGTTCCGTGCGGACCTCATCGCCTACCGACATAGAGAATTGCCCTCCCGCTCATGCCCGGCCCGATCGGAGCCGGGCATCGATTCGCGAGGACCAGCCTTCCATCACGTAACGTGTCCGTGCTATTACACGAAAGAGCGGGAATGGAAGGGTGGCGGCCCGGGCACACATGGGGATCCCGCTCGGTTCGGGCATGGGTTTTCAGCCGGAGGCGGGCTGCGCCCCCGCACTCGAGACCTCTGCGCCCGCGCCCCCGCGGGGCGCGGCGGCGCCGGGGACAATGGGCGGATGACCAGCCCCGCCGTCCCCGATCCCGCCGCGCTCTCCCCGAGGCTCCCCTCGCCGTTGCAGGAACTGAGCGACGACCGGTTCGCCCGGCGTGGACTGCGCCTGCTGCTCAAGCGGGACGATCTGATCCACCCGGAGCTGACCGGGAACAAGTGGCGCAAACTCGCCCCGAACCTGCGGGCCGCCGCCGGGCGGACCGTCGTGACCTTCGGCGGTGCCTACTCCAACCATCTGCGGGCGACCGCGGCGGCGGGCCGTCTCCTCGGCGTGCCCACGGTCGGCGTGGTCCGCGGCCAGGAGCTGGCCGACCGTCCCCTCAACCCCTCTCTGGCCCGGTGCGCGGCCGACGGGATGCGTCTGCACTTCGTCGACCGGTCGACGTACCGACGCAAGGCCGATCCGGCGACGTCGGCGGCCGTCCTGCGCGCGGTCGGGGTCCCCGGCTCGTACGTGGTGCCCGAGGGCGGCAGCAACGCGCTCGCGGTGCGCGGCTGTACGGCGCTCGGCGCGGAGCTGGGCGACCGGGCCGACGTCGTCGCCGTCGCCTGCGGCACCGGCGGCACCCTCGCCGGACTCGCCGCCGGACTGCCGGAAGGCAGGCGTGCCCTGGGCATACCGGTCCTCAAGGGCGGCTTCCTGGGCACCGCGGTGCAGGCCCTGCAGGAAGAGGCCTTCGGCGCCCGGCGCGGCACGTGGTCCCTCGACGACCGCTTCCACTTCGGCGGTTACGCCCGTCCCGCCCCCGAACTCGACGCTTTCGCCGAGGACTTCGCCGCCCGGCACGGCGTCCCCGTCGAGCGGCTGTACGTCGCCAAGCTGCTGTACGGCCTGCTCACCCTGGCCGAGGAGGGCGCCTTCGCGCGCGGGACGACGATCGCCGCCGTCGTGACGGGCCGGCCCTTCCCGTCGTAGCCGCGTCCTCTCGGGCGGCAGGTGCCTCGAACCGGAAGCGGGGAACCGGAAGCCGCCGGGATCCCCGAGCCCCGAGCCGGGTACCGGGAAGCTACGCGGCTTCCCGGTACGCGGCCGCCTCCTCCAGGTCCAGCCTGCGCAGCAGCGTGCGCAGCATCTCGTCGTCGATGTAGCGGCCGTCCCGCAGGCGTACGAAGACGGCGCGCTCGGCGCTGATCATGTCCCGGGAGAGCCTGCGGTAGGTGTCGTCGACCGATTCGCCGGTGACCGGGTTGGTCTGGCCGAGGCGTTCCCACACGGCGTTGCGGCGGCGTTCCAGGACCGAGCGGAGCCGGTCCGCCAGCGGGGGCGGGAGGGCGTTGCGCTCGTCGGTGAGCAGTTCCTCCAGGCACTGTTCGGCGGCCCGGGAGGCCTGTGCCTGGGCGTTCGCCTCGGCGAGCGTGGCGGCCTGCGCGTCGTGGCCGGGGAGCTTCAGCAGGCGGATCAGCGGCGGCAGGGTCAGGCCCTGCACCACCAGCGTCCCGATGACCGTCGTGAAGGTGAGGAAGAGGATCAGGTTCCGCTGCGGGAAGGGACCTCCGCCGTGCACCGTGAGCGGGATGGAGAAGGCGATGGCCAAGGACACCACGCCCCGCATCCCGGCCCACCCGGTGACCATCGCGCCTCTCCAGGTGGGGTTCTCCTCCCGTTCGCGCACCCGCCGCAGCAGCAGCCTGGGCAGGAACGTCGCCGGGTACACCCACACGAACCGGGTGACCACGACCACGAGGAAGACGGCGACGGCGTACCAGGCGGCCGCGGCGCCGGCGTACTCCTCCAGCCCGCTGAGGACAATCGGCAGTTGCAGTCCGATGAGGGCGAACACCGCCGACTCCAGGACGAAGGCGACCATCTTCCACACCGCCTCCTCCTGGAGCCGGGTGGCGAAGTCGACCTCCCACGCGCGGTGACCGAGGTAGAGGGCGACCGTGACGACCGCGAGGACGCCGGAGGCGTGCACCTGCTCGGCGATGCCGTAGGCGACGAACGGGATCAGCAGGGAGAGCGTGTTCTGCAGCAGCGCTTCCTTCAGATGGGTGCGCAGCCAGTGCAGCGGCGCCATCAGCACCACTCCGACGCCGACCCCGCCGACCGCCGCGACGAGGAACTCCTCGACCCCCCCGGACCAGGTCGCGCCCTCGCCGACGGCCGCCGCGAGGGCCACCTTGTAGGCGGTGATCGCGGTGGCGTCGTTGAGCAGGGACTCGCCCTGAAGGATCGTGGTGATGCGCGAGGGCAGGCCGACGCGGCGGGCCACCGCCGTCGCCGCGACCGCGTCCGGCGGGGCCACCACGGCGCCCAGCACCAGCGCCGCCGTCAGCGGCAGACCCGGCACGATCAGGTAGGCGGCCCAGCCGACCACGAAGGTCGCGAAGAGCGCGTACCCCACCGAGAGCAGCGCCACGGGCCGCAGTTGCGCACGCAGGTCGAGGTAGGAGCTGTCGGCGGCGGACGTGTACAGCAGCGGGGGCAGCAGCAGCGGCAGGACCACCTCGGGGTCGAGGGTGTAGGCCGGCACCCCGGGGACGTAGGAGACCGCCAGCCCCGCGGCGACCAGCAGCAGCGGTGCGGGCACCGGGGTGCGCCGGGCGGCCCCGGCCACCACGGCGCTGCCCGCCACCAGCAACAGCAGCGGCATCACGTCCATCGTCCTCGCCCACCCATCGTCTCGTCCCACCCGCTTCGTCCCGCGCGGTCATCCGCGCGGACGTCGTAATCTGGCAATCATGAAACAGTGCACGCACTCCGACGCGCTGCCGCGTCCGGAGCCCGATCCCCGCAGCGAGACGTGCCCGGAGTGCCTGCGGGACGGCACTCACCCGGTGCAGCTGCGGCTGTGCCTGACCTGTGGGCACGTGGGATGCTGCGACTCGTCGCCGGGGCAGCACGCCACGAACCACCACAAGGAGACCGGGCACCCGGTGATGCGGACCTTCGAGCCCGGGGAAGACTGGCGTTGGTGCTTCCTGGACCACGTCCTGGTGTGACCGGGTCTTCGGACGGTTCGACCGTCTGACGTGTGGGTACGTCAACCCGGCGCGCGTTGCTCCCATTTGGATCCGCCAAACCCCTAGCCACGGAGCGTATCCGTAGGTTTACTATGAGTGACAGAAAGGGGTCGGGGTCCCGGGACAGGAATGTCGAGGGCGCGGTAGCGTCACCGCTGGACCATGAATCGTGTGCCCCGGGGGGCGACCCTCGGCCCGAGAGAGCTTGTAGAGCTTGTACCACCTTGGAGGTGAGGGTGTCCCAGATCGCAGGCGAGCCCGCGGCGAACCAGGACTTCGTGGAAGTCCGGCTGCCGGCTGCGGGTGCCTACCTGTCGGTGCTGCGGACGGCCACGGCCGGCCTGGCGGCCCGTTTGGACTTCACCCTCGACGAGATCGAGGACCTGCGCATCGCGGTGGACGAGGCCTGCGCCATCCTGCTTCAGCAGGCCGTGCCCGGCTCGGTGCTCAGCTGTGTCTTCCGGCTGGTCGACGACTCCCTGGAGGTCACCGTCTCCGCCCCGACCACGGACGGTCACGCCCCCTCGCGGGACACCTTCGCCTGGACCGTCCTGTCGGCCCTGGCGGGCAAGGTCTCCTCCGCCGTGGACGATGACAAGACCGTTTCGATCAGCCTCTACAAACAGCGCGGCGCGGGACCCGGGCCGGCGTGACGAACGGGGACGGGCCGGTGCGGGACGAAGAGCGCGGCACACGGGAGCTGCCGGCCGAGGGCGTCACCTCGCCTCGCGCCGACGCGGCCGGGAGCCCTTCCGGGGGCGTCCCGGGTGGTCCGGCGGAGCCCTCGCGGCCCGCGGGCGGCATCGACGGCATCCCCGAACAGGCCAGACCGCACCCGGACGACGAGACCCCGCGGTCCGGTCGTGCGGGCGGGGCTCCGCGGGGGCGGGACGACGCCGTGCAGGGCACGCCTCCACCGGTACGGGGCGAAGCCTCCGCCGGCCACGGGGGTCCCCCCGCCCGGTCCTCACGGCCGGGGGCGGGCCAGGAGGCGAGGGCTCGGGGAAGGGCGACGGGCGGGACGATGAGCGAGCACGAGCGATACTCCGAGGACGCCGCTCAGGGCGCCCCGAGCGTGCACGGCACGCGGCACGACCCCCATGACCGCAGCGGCGCACGCGCGATGTTCGTCGAGCTGCGCGCGCTGAACGAGGGCAGCCCCCAGTACGCGGAGCTGCGCAACCAGCTGGTCCGGATGCACCTGCCGCTCGTCGAGCACCTCGCGCGCCGCTTCCGCAACCGCGGCGAGCCGCTGGACGACCTCACCCAGGTCGCCACCATCGGGCTGATCAAGTCGGTCGACCGGTTCGACCCGGACCGCGGCGTGGAGTTCTCGACGTACGCGACTCCGACGGTCGTCGGCGAGATCAAGCGGCACTTCCGGGACAAGGGCTGGGCGGTGCGCGTGCCGCGCCGGCTCCAGGAGCTGCGCCTCTCCCTCACCACGGCGACGGCCGAGCTGTCCCAGTTGCACGGCCGCTCCCCCACGGTGCACGAGCTGGCCGAGAAGCTCGCCATCTCCGAGGAGGAGGTCCTGGAGGGCCTGGAGTCGGCCAACGCCTACTCCACGCTGTCCCTGGACGTCCCCGACACCGACGACGAGTCCCCGGCGGTCGCGGACACCCTCGGCGCGGAGGACGAGGCGCTGGAGGGCGTGGAGTACCGCGAGTCGCTGAAGCCGCTGCTGGAGGACCTCCCGCCGCGCGAGAAGCGCATCCTGCTGCTGCGCTTCTTCGGCAACATGACCCAGTCGCAGATCGCGCAGGAGGTCGGTATCTCGCAGATGCACGTCTCGCGGCTGCTGGCCCGCACCCTGGCCCAGCTGCGGGAGAAGCTCCTGGTGGAGGAGTAGGCGCAGAGCCGGCCGCCGCAGCCGGCACGGGGCTGCCCCACTCCGGCACGCGAGGGGCTAACGCTGCTCGCTCTCCCGGGCGCGGCCCGGTCCCCGGATGCCGAGGGCGCGGGTCGTCGCGGGGTTGACGAGCAGGACCAGCGAGCCCACGGCCACGACCGCGAGCACGATGCCCGCGGGAATCGCCACGCTGTCGGCCTGGAGCAGGCTGTAGGCGACGGGCAGCGCCATGATCTGGGTGATGACCGCCGGCCCCCGGCTCCAACTGCGCCGCAGCAGCAGCCCGCGGGCGGCCAGCAGCGGCAGCAGCGCCAGCACGAGCACCGTGATCCCGCCGGTGACGGCCTGCTGCCGGTCGCTGCCGTCGCCGGTGAGGCCGAGGACCAGCATCCAGACGCCGCCCGCCAGCAGCGCGAGCCCCTCCAGCCCGCACAGCGCCGCCGCGGCCGTCAGCCGTCCTGGGCGCGGCCCGGAGGCGTCCGTGGTGTCGGTACGGGGGTTCTGCTCACTGCTCACCCCAGAAGGGTAGCCCTCGTCGCACGGACCGCCGTGTCCAGGCTCACGCCCGTCCCTCTTACCCGATCCCTACCTCGGCCTGGGCCGAGTACTCCTCGGTAGGTACGCTGCTGACCATGCGTGCACTTCTCGTGGTCAATCCGGCGGCAACCACCACAAGCGCACGTACGCGCGACGTCCTGATCCACGCCCTCGCCAGCGAGATGAAGCTGGACGCGGTCACCACCCAGTACCGTGGCCACGCGCGCGACCTGGGCCGGCAGGCCGCCGACAGCGACGACGTCGACCTGGTCGTGGCCCTCGGCGGCGACGGCACGGTCAACGAGGTGGTGAACGGCCTGCTGCACCGGGGCCCGGACCCCGAGAACCTGCCCCGCCTGGCAGTGGTGCCGGGAGGCTCCACCAACGTCTTCGCACGCGCCCTGGGCCTGCCCAACGACGCCGTCGAGGCGACCGGTGCGATCCTGGACGCCCTGCGCGACGGCAGCGAGCGCACGGTCGGGCTGGGGCTCGCGTCCGGGACGCCGGGCACCGACGACGCGGCGGTCCCCGAACGCTGGTTCACCTTCAACGCCGGGCTCGGCTTCGACGCGGGCGTGGTCGGCCGGGTGGAGCAGCAGCGCGAGCGCGGCAAGAAGTCCACGCACGCCCTGTACGTGCGCCAGGTGCTGCGCCAGTTCTTCGGGGAGCCCAACCGCCGGCACGGCGCGATCACCCTGGAGCGGCCCGGCGAGGACCCGGTCGCCGACCTGGTGGTGGCGATAGTGTCGAACACCTCGCCGTGGACCTATCTGGGCAACCGTCCGATGTACACGTCCCCCCGGGCGTCGTTCGACACGGGCCTCGACGTGCTCGGTCTCAGCCGTCTGTCCACGGCGGCCGTCGCCCGGTATGGCACCCAGTTGCTCACTTCGTCCCCGGAGCGCGGACCGCAGGGCAGACACGCCCTGTCGCTGCACGACCTGAGCAGCTTCACCTTGCATTCGAAGGCGCCCCTCCCCCTTCAGATGGACGGTGACCACCTGGGACTGCGCACGAGCGTGACGTTCACAGGCGTACGCCGTGCACTGCGTGTGATTGTGTGAGTGGAAGGGGCGAAAGTCCTTTCACTCGAACGTTTAGGCCAGGATCCACCCCATGGAAGTACGGCTGTGACCTAGTCGACACCGAGGAATCCAAAAAAAGTTTCCGGAAGGGGTTGTATCCGCCGCCGAGGTTTGCGAATCTCTACATGGCGATCGGGACGGCCCCCACACCGGGCCCCGGAGATCGCCGGAACCCCTCTTCAATCCACAGGACCACGCCAGGGAATCCTGACGGTCGGCCCTTCACTTGTTGAGGGATTCGTGAAAGCGTTCACATTCACAAGCAACTTGCACGTAATACCAAGGAGAGGTAGCAGCCATGGACTGGCGTCACAACGCCGTTTGCCGCGAGGAAGACCCCGAGCTCTTCTTCCCCATCGGCAACACCGGTCCTGCGCTGCTGCAGATCGAGGAAGCCAAGGCCGTCTGCCGTCGCTGCCCGGTTATGGAGCAGTGCCTGCAGTGGGCGCTCGAGTCCGGCCAGGACTCCGGCGTCTGGGGTGGTCTCAGCGAGGACGAGCGCCGCGCGATGAAGCGCCGCGCCGCCCGCAACCGGGCCCGTCAGGCCTCCGCCTGACCACAGCCACCCCGCTGACAGCCTGAGCTTGGCGGCGCGTACAGCGCGTACGCAACCCCCGCCCCCGAGCCGCAGCGCGCAGTACCCCCGATGCTCCCCCAGGCTCTTCGAGCAAGGGGCACCCCCATCACGATGGGGCAGCAACGAGCGACTGGCCCCGGACCCGTAAAGGTCCGGGGCTTTTTGCTTGCCTCCGTACTTTCGGTGTGCCTCCGGGCTGTTGCGGAGCCACCGGGCTTTTGCCGCACCGGTAGGGAGGAGCACCCGTCCTGCGGAGTGCCCGTCCCGCGGAGCGACCGCGCCGCCGTGCCGGTGAACCGCTCCCCCGCGCCGCCTACTTGGGCGTCGTCACCGGGATGTCGAGCACCACGCGCGTGCCCCGCCCGGGCGCCGGAACCATGTCGAAGGTGCCGCCCAACTCGCCCTCGACCAGGGTGCGTACGATCTGCAGACCGAGGTTGCCGGAGCGGTGCGGGTCGAACTCCTCGGGCAGTCCCACGCCGTCGTCCTGGACGGTGACGAGCAGACGACCCTCACGCGTGGTGCCGCCGCGGACCGCGGAGACCTCGACGGTGCCCGTGTCGCCCTGGCGGAACCCGTGTTCCAGGGCGTTCTGCAGGACCTCGGTCAGCACCATCGACAGCGGAGTGGCGACCTCGGCGTCCAGGATCCCGAACCGGCCGCTGCGCCGGCCCGTGACCTTGCCCGGGGAGATCTCGGCGACCATCGCCAGCACCCGGTCGGCGATCTCGTCGAACTCCACCCGCTCGTCCAGGTTCTGAGACAGCGTCTCATGCACGATAGCGATCGAACCGACGCGGCGGACCGCCTCCTCCAGGGCCTCCCGGCCGCGTTCGGACTCTATGCGCCGGGCCTGGAGCCGGAGCAGGGCGGCCACTGTCTGAAGGTTGTTCTTGACCCGGTGGTGGATCTCCCGGATCGTCGCGTCCTTGGTGATCAACTCGCGTTCACGACGGCGCAGTTCGGTGACGTCACGGAGCAGGACCAGCGAACCGATGCGGGTGCCCTTGGGTTTGAGCGGGATGGCCCGGAACTGGATCACCCCGTCATGGGCCTCGATCTCGAACTCGCGCGGCGCCCAGCCGCTCGCCAGCTTCACCAGCGCCTCGTCCACCGGGGCGCGGGAAGGGGCGAGTTCGGCGGTGGCCTCGCCGAGGTGCTGGCCGACGAGATCGGCGGCGAGGCCGAGGCGATGGTAGGCGGAGAGCGCGTTCGGCGAGGCGTACTGGACGACGCCGTCCACGTCCAGCCGGATCAGACCGTCCCCGACCCGCGGCGAGGCGTCCATGTCGACCTGCTGGTCGGGGAAGGGGAACGAACCGGCCGCGATCATCTGCGCCAGGTCCGAGGCGCTTTGCAGATACGTCAGTTCCAGCCTGCTCGGGGTACGCACGGTGAGCAGGTTGGTGTTGCGCGCGATGACACCGAGGACGCGTCCCTCGCGCCGTACGGGGATGGACTCGACCCGGACCGGTACCTCCTCGCGCCACTCCGGATCGCCCTCGCGGACGATGCGCCCCTCGTCGAGCGCCGCGTCGAGCATCGGACGCCGGCCCCGCGGGACGAGGTGACCGATCATGTCGTCCTGGTAGGAGGTCGGACCGGTGTTGGGCCGCATCTGGGCGACGGAGACGTAGCGGGTGCCGTCCAGGGTGGGAACCCACAGCACCAGGTCGGCGAAGGAGAGGTCGGAGAGCAGCTGCCACTCCGAGACCAGCAGGTGGAGCCACTCGAGATCCGAGTCGTCGAGGGCTGTGTGCTGGCGTACGAGTTCGTTCATGGAGGGCACGTCTGCGAGCGTACCCGGGCGTTTGTACGGTTTCGAAATACCCGGCGGTGCGGGAGGCCGGGGGCTGCGGCCGTCGGTCCGGCCCCGAAGACACCCGCGGGCCGCGGCGCCTGGGAGGGACCCTCAGCCCTCCCGGCACCGCAGCCCGGAGCAACATCGGCCGTGGGGTGTGCGGTCCCGGTCGGCCGAAGGATGAGGAGCCGGAGCAGTCAGGGCAGAGAGCACCGGTTCCTCGGTCCGTCCTCCTGTGCGGGGAGAACGGAGGTTCGCGTGTTCACCTCACGTGCGCGCAAGCGCCGCGTGCGTACTGCTGTTCGGGATCCCACTCGATTCTGGACTAGACCACTTGCGCCTGTCCATGAGCGGGAAGCCGTTCGTCGTGTTTTCTTCATCGTTCTTCGTCGAACGGCCGGGCGGGGACCGGCCGGCCCCCGTTGACGGACGGCAGGCGTTCGCCACGGAGCAGCCTAGCCCGCCCGGCTCAGCCACGGGGCCAGATGGTCAGGGCAATTTCCGCGAGCGCCTCCAGGTCGGTGCGGCTCGCCCCGTCGCGCGCCTGCTGGGACATGCCCTGGATGACCGCCCCGACGAACCGGGCGAGCGCGCCGGTGTCGGTGCCCGCGGGCAGCTCCCCGGCGGCGACGTCCGCCCGCATACGGCTCTCGAACGCCGCGATGTTCTCGTTGCGTCGCGCGCGCAGGGACTCCTCGACCTCGGGGGTCGTGCAGTGGGTGGCCGCGTGGATGACCAGGCAGCCGTGCGGGCGGCCCGGGGCGGTGTACTCGGCCGCCGCCTCGCGCAGGGTCCGCTCGACGGCGGCGCGGGCCGAGGGCTCCTCGGCCAGGGCGCGGGCACCGAAGGACCCGTAGCGCTCGCCGTAGTCCCGCACCACTTCGGCGAAGAGTGCCTGTTTGTCGCCGAAGGCCGCGTACAGGCTGGGGGCGCCGATGCCCATGGCGCGGGTGAGGTCCGCGACGGAGGTGCCCTCGTACCCGTGCTCCCAGAAGGCGAGGACCGCCTTCTCCAGGGCTGTCGCCCGGTCGAACGAGCGGGGCCGGCCGCGCCGCCTGGCGGCGGGCACACCCCCTCCGACTTCTCCCACACCCGCACTGACCTGCTCTTCCGCCTCCTGCTTCGCCACCATGGAGTGATTTTATAGCGGACACTAGAGAAATGACAGCAGGCTGTTGTACGGTCTTTCTGTAGCGATCGCTAGGTAAAACGGGAGGGGCTTCACATGGGGACGGACAGGCACTCGGGCGCGGCAGGCGGCACGGACCGGGCGGCGGCGGGGCCACTCGCGGGCAGGACCGCGCTGGTCACGGGAGCGAGCAGGGGTATCGGACGAGGCGTGGCCGAGCGGCTGGCACGGGACGGCGCGCGCGTCGCCGTGCATTACGGGAACAACGAGGTGGCGGCCAAGGACACGGTGGGCGCGATCGAGGCGGCCGGCGGCTCGGCGTTCGCGGTCGGTGCGGAGCTGGGACGGCCCGGCGACGCCGAGGCGCTCTGGAGGGAGTTCGACCGGCACGCGGACGGCCTGGACATCCTGGTGAACAACGCCGGGATCGGCACGTCACGTCCACTGGAGGAGATCGGTGAGGAGGAGTACGACCGGGTCTTCGCGGTGAACACCAAGGCGCCGTTCTTCATCGTCCGGCAGGGCCTGGGGCGGCTGCGTGACGGTGGCCGGGTCGTCAACATCTCCTCCGGCCTCGCCCGCAACGCGGTCATGCCCGACAAGGTGGCCTACGCGATGACGAAGGCCGCGCTCGATGTGTTCACCCGGGACCTGTCCAAGCTGCTGGGGCCCCGCGGCATCACCGTCAACTCGGTGGCACCGGGCCTCATCGACACCGACAACACGGCCGAGCTGCTGCACGCAACACCGGGCGGCTGGGACCGGGCGGCGGCGATATCGGCACTCGGCCGAGTGGGCGCGCCGGCCGATGTCGCGGACGTGGTGGCGTTCCTCGCCTCCGACGCGGGGCGATGGGTGACGGGGAGCTGGGTGGACGCGACGGGGGGCTCGCTGATGTAGGGCCGGGGGCGACGGGCTGCCGGGACGTGAGGCGGTGAGAGGCGGGAGGTGACCTGGAGGTTCGCGGGCCGAGGGCGGGGGGCACAGCGCAGAGGGGCTCGGGTCGAAGGGGTCCGGGCAGTGGGGAGAACGCAGGTCCGAAGGGAGTGAGGCAAGGGGTGTGGCGGGCCCGCCAGGAGGGGGCGTGACGGGTCCGGGAGGAGGGGGTAGACCGCTTCGTGCGGGTCGGGTCTCGGCAACCCGATTCTGCTAGATTGGTCTAAACCACACGACCCCTCCTTTCCGGGTCCGGTCCCCTTCTCGGCTCTCCTCAGATCGGCAGGCCCAGCGTGGAAGTTGTCATCGTTCCCGATGCCAGGGCGGGCGGCGAGCTCATCGCCGAGGCCATGGCGCAGCTGCTGCGGCGGAAGCCCGACGCCCTGCTCGGCGTCGCCACGGGTTCCACTCCGCTGCCCATCTACGAGGCGCTGGCGGCCAAGGTGCGGTCCGGTGCCGCGGACACCTCCCGGGCCCGGATCGCGCAGCTCGACGAGTATGTGGGGCTGCCCTCCGACCACCCGGAGTCCTACCGCTCCGTCTTGCGCCGCGAGGTGCTGGAGCCCCTGGGGATCGGGATGGAGGCCTTCCTGGGACCCGACGGCACCGCCGACGACGTGCAGGCGGCCTGCGAGGCGTACGACAAGGCGCTGGTGGAGGCCGGCGGTGTGGACCTGCAACTGCTCGGGATCGGCACCGACGGGCACATCGGGTTCAACGAGCCGTGCTCGTCGCTCGCCTCGCGGACGCGCATCAAGACGCTGACCCAGCAGACCCGTGTGGACAACGCGCGCTTCTTCGACGGCGACGTCGACCAGATCCCGCACCACGTCATCACCCAGGGCATCGGCACGATCCTGGAGGCCCGGCACCTGGTGCTGCTGGCCACGGGCGAGGGCAAGGCAGACGCGGTCGCCGCGACCGTCGAGGGACCGGTCGCCGCGGTGTGCCCGGCCTCGGCGCTGCAGCTCCACCGGCACGCCACCGTCGTCGTCGACGAAGCCGCCGCCTCCAAGCTGAAGCTCGCCGACTACTTCCGCCACACCTACGCCAACAAGCCGCAGTGGCAGGGCATCTAGCGCGCACGCGCGACAGGCGAAGGCGCCGGTGCCCGGAGAGGGGCTACCGGCGCCTTCGCCGTACCGCCACCGGAGCGCCGGGGAAAGCCTCCCCACCCCGGAGGAACCCCCCTTCGCCGCACGGCCACCGGAGCGCCGGGGAAAGCCTCGCCCCTTCGGAGGAGGGCCTCCCCGCTTCGGCGTACTGCTACCGAAGCGCGCCGGGAGGGCCACCCGGTAAGGCCCCCGCCCGGGAGGTACCACCCGTGGGTCCCCCTCCGCAGGCGGGGCCCTCCGTGCCTCACTCCCCCGTGCCTCACTCCCCCCGCCTCACTCCCCCGCGATGACCTCCGCCGCCGCCAGGCCGCAGACGCGGGCGGCGCCGTGGGTGGCGATGTGGAGTGAGCCCCTGGGGGGAGCCTGGGGGACGCCCATCTCGACGACGACCGTGTCGGGGCGGGCCGCGATCAGGGTGTCGAGGGCAGCCGACATCCAGGGGTGGCGGTGTTCGTCGCGGACCACGGCCACCACCCGCCGGTCGCCGGCCGCGGCCAGCGCCGCCTGCCCGGCGTCCTCGCCGCTGAAGCTGCCGGTCTCCGTGCCGGGCAGGAGGCGGCTCAGTTCCGCCGCCACGCCCCAGGGCGTCTCGGTGCCGACCGCGATGTTGGCGCCGGGGGTGAGGGCGGCCACGTAGGGCGGCCGACTGATCGGAGTGAACGTTTCAGCGACGGTGACCCGCAGGGCGCGGCGGGCCGCCCGCAGCCCGACCTCCGGGTCGGCGGGGGTGCGCGCCGCGGTGGCCGACGCGGCGGCGGTCCAGCGGGCGAGAGCGCGGACGCGTCCGGCGGCGTCCGCGAGCCGTTCCTCGGGCAGGTCGCCGGAGCGGACCGCGGTGACCAGGGCGTCGCGCAGCCGGCGCACGGTCTCCTCGTCCGCGAGGCCGCCGCCCACGCAGATCGCGTCCGCACCGGCGGCGACGGCGAGGACACTGCCCCGCTCGATGCCGTAGGTGTCGGCGATGGCCTTCATCTCGACGGCGTCGGTGACGATCAGGCCCTCGTAGCCGAGTTCGCCGCGCAGGAGGTCGGTCAGCACCCGCTGGGACAACGTTGCCGGAAGGTCCGGCTCCAGGGCCGGGACGAGGATGTGGGCGCTCATCACGGCCTTGGTGCCGGCGGCGATCGCCGCGCGGAACGGGGCCAGGTCGCGTGCCTGGAGCACCTCGGCGTCCACGTCGATGCGCGGGAGCGCGTGGTGGGAGTCGACGGCGGTGTCGCCGTGTCCGGGGAAGTGCTTGGTGCAGGCGGCCACGCCCGCCGCCTGGAGTCCGGTGACATAGGCGGCGGTGTGGCGGGCGACCAGGTCGGTGGAGGCACCGAAGGAGCGGACGCCGATGACGGGGTTGCCGGGGTTGGAGTTGACGTCGGCCGAGGGCGCCCAGTCGAAGTTGACGCCGCACTCGGCGAGCCGCCTGCCGAGTTCACGGGCGACGTCCTCGGTCAGCTCCACGTCGTCCACCGCGCCGAGCGCGTGGTTGCCGGGAAAGCTGGAGCCGGCGCGCACCTCAAGGCGGGTGACGTCGCCGCCCTCCTCGTCGATGGCGACCAGGACGTCCTCGCGTTCGGCGCGGAGCCGGGCGGTGAGGGCGGTCAGCTGTTCGGCCGTGGCGACGTTGCGGCCGAACAGGCCGACCGAGGCCAGCCCCTCACCGAGGTGGCGCAGCAGCCAGTCGGGGGCCGTGGTGCCGGTGAAGCCGGGCTGGAGGACGGTCAGCGCGTCGCGGGCGAGAGCGTCGTTCTGCGAGTTGGACGCAGTGGTGCCGCTGGCGGATGTCGTCATCGGGTGGCGTTATCCCTTCACGGCGCCCGCGGTCAGGCCCGCGGCCATCTTGCGCTGTACGAGGAGGAACAGAACGACGATCGGCACGGCCATCATGGTGGCTCCGGCCATCATCGGGGCGTATTCGGTGCCGTGCTTGGTGGTGAAGTTGCCGAGCCAGACAGTAGCGGTCTCGTGCTCCTGGCTCATCAGCATCAAGGCGTAGAGGTACTCGTTCCAGGCCTGGATGAAGCCGTAGACGGAGGTGGCGACCATGCCGGGGGCGAGCAGTGGGAAGACCACCCGGATGAAGGCGCCGGTGCGGGTGCAGCCGTCGACCATCGCCGCCTCCTCCAGCTCCTTGGGGATGTTGACGATGAAGCCGCGCAGCGTCCACACCGTGAAGGGGAGGATGAAGGTCAGGTACGTGATGATCAGGCCGGTCAGCTTGTCGTACTGACCCAGGTCGTTCAGCAGCAGGAAGATCGGGATGATCATGGCGACCAGCGGCACCATCTGCACCGCCAGGATGCCCACGATCACGATCTTGCGGCCGCGGAAGGCGAAGCGGGAGATGGCGAGCGCGGCCAGCGTGCCGACGACCATGCCGACCACGACCACGACGAGCGAGACGATCAGGCTGCGCCCGACCGGCCCCCAGAAGTCGGCGATGTCCAGGGCGCGTTTGAAGTTGTCGAAGGTGAGGCCGGTCGGCAGCAGGCTCGGGTCCGGGTCGATGGCGTCCTTGGCCGGCTTGAACGCCGTGTTGAGCATCCAGTACAGCGGGAAGCCCAGGACGAGGAAGACCAGGAGGCCGAGCAGGTTCCAGCCGAGCTTCGGCGTCCGGCGGCGGCGCACCGCGGGGGCGGCGGCGTTCGTGCCGCTCAGGGTGCTCATTCGACCTCTCCGATCTTCAGCATCTGGCGCATGTACACGGCGACCACACCCAGCAGCAGCAACACGGTGACCAGTGCGATCGCCGAGCCCTGCCCGTAGTCGTTGACCACGAAGGCGCGGTCGTAGGAGTAGGTGTTGAGGATCTGGAACTCGGCCTCGGGGTGGCCGCCGCGCATGACGAACACCTGCGGGAAGACGCCCATGTCCCAGATGACCGACAGGGTCGTGAGCATCACGATGATCGGCTTGAGGATGGGCAGCGTGACGTAGCGGAAGACGCCCCACGCGCCGGCGCCGTCCAGCCGGGCGGCCTCCTCCATCTCCTTGGGTACCTGGGTCAGGCCGGCACTGAGCGTGATGACGACGAAGGGGACGGCGCCCCACACCACGAGGAGCATGATCACGGCGAGGCCCTGGGGGCCGCTGGCGAACCAGTTGTGGCCGATCATGTCGACCCCGGGCAACTTGCTGACCAGCGCGTTGAGGATGCCGTAGTCCGAGTCGAAGATCCACTTGAAGACGGTGGTGGCGACGATGACGGGCATGCCCCAGCTCGCCACCAGGACGATGTTGATCAGCGTCTTCACCCAGCCGGAGACCCGCTGCTGGAGCAGGGCGAGCGCCATGCCGATGACCATGGTGAGGACCACGCAGCCGACGGCGAAGACGATCGTGCGCACGACGACCGCCCAGAAGTCGCCGTCACCGAGCACCTTGCCGAAGTTGTCGAACCCGACCCACTCGGCGCCCTGGAAGCCCCACAGCTGCGGCTGTCCGAACTTCTGGAAGGACAGGGTGACCAGGCGGACCAGCGGGTAGGCCATGACCAGGGCCAGGACCAGCAGACAGGGCGCGAGGAGCAGCCATGGTGTCGCCGCGCCGCCCGACGTCCGGTGTCTGCGTGGCCGGTCCGCCGCGGCGGGTGGCGGCGCCTGCCGCGGTGGCGGCACCTTGGCAGGGGTGGTCGTGTCTGCGGCACTCATCGCGCGCTCCTCAGCGGTCCCTCAGGTGGTACGAAGGCGAAGCAAGGCAAAGCCGTGCACGGCCGCACGGGGGCGGGGCCCCGGTCAACGGCCGTGCGAGAGGCAGGACCCCGCCCGCAGCGGGGCCCTGCGCCCGGGTCACTTCGTGTTGATGACCTTGTCGATCGCGGCGTCCGCGTCCTTGGCCGCGGCCTCGACCGACTTCTTGCCGGTGCCGATGCTCTGGAGCATGGTCTGGAGCACCTGGGCCTTCTCGACCTGGCCCCAGCCCGGCGCCATCGGGACGAACCAGCTGGACTCGGCCGCGGTGGCCGGGACCGCCGTCTTCGGGTCGTTCTTCAGCGTCGCGAGGTCGGTCTTGTTGTTGGGCAGGTTGCCCTTGGCGATCAGGCCCTTCTGGCCGGTGGAGCCGGTGAAGGCGTTGATCCACTCGGCGGCGATCGCCTGCGCCTTGGACTTGACCGGGACGGCGAGGTCCGAACCGCCGAGGAAGACGGGCATGTTCTTGCCGGACGGGCCGGGCATCACGAAGTTCTCGACCTTGTCGGCGAGCTTGCCGACCTTGTCGTTCTTCGGGTCCGCGGCGGTCGCGCCCTCCCAGGCGGCGGCGAAGATCATGCCGGACTTGCCCTGGCCGTAGACGATCGGCCGGTCGGCCTCGTCCTTGGTCTTGTCACCGTGCATGTACTTGTCGAGGACGGCCTTGTAGTCGTTCAGGCCCTTGAGGGACTCCGGCGAGGACAGGTTGGCCTTCCACTGGCCGCCCTCCTCCTTGGCGATGGAGCCGCCGGCGTCGTAGACGAAGGACATGGCCGCGTACCAGTCACGGCTGGGCTGGTACCAGGCGCTGAACTTGTCGCCCTGCTTCTTCTGGACCTTGTCCAGGTCGGAGAGCAGTTCCTGGTACGTCTTCGGGGTGGTCTTCACACCGGCCTGGGCGAAGATGTCCTTGCGCCAGTTGGCCACGCGGCCGCCCGCGTAGTAGGGGACGCCGTAGGTCTTGTCCTCGTAGGTCACCGAGGCCTTGAGGCCGTCCAGCCACCCGGAGGAGTTGTCGAACTTCGACGCGTCCAGGGGAGCGAAGGCGCCCTTGACCATGTAGCCGAGCATCTCGGTGTTGCCCATCTCGACCACGTCGGGGGCCTTGTCGGTGGCGAGCACCGCGTCCAGCTTGGTGTTCTTGTCCGGCCAGCCGTAGTACTCGTGCTTGATCTTCAGGCCCGGGTGCTTCTTGACGACCGCGTCGTCGGCCGCCTTGACCAGGTCCGGCCAGTTGTTCTGCGCGTCGACGGTGAGCCAGACGGTCAGCTCCTTGGCGTCGGTCCCCTTCGAGCCCTCGTTCTTGTCGTCACCGCCGCCACACGCCGCGATGGAGACCATCATGCCCGCGATACCGATCGCAGCAACCAGCTTGCGCTTCACGCCACCCTCCTCAGGGATGCCACAAACCCCCCTGCCTCCCCGCGGTTGTAGTGACAAGTGGAAGCGTCAGCGCACACCGCCCATGGGGCCGGGACCTGGACCAATGGTGTAGACCAGTACGGGGAGCTTGGCCCAGACCAATAGGGCTGTCAAGGGTGCGCCGACCTGCTCAGCTGCTCCGTTATGGGACCGCGATATGCAGGGACCTTTCATTGCTCATGCGGTCAAACGGACGTCTCCGCTCCACTGGACCACCGGCCGTCACTTCCCGCTGGCTGCACGCCTGTTCGCGTGGACCACCCGTACCGGGGGCGGACGATGGACTAGACCAGCAGGGGTCACGGCGGTATACAGAGGAGATCACGGAGCGTGCGGGTGGACACCCGGCACAAGAAGCCGTGCCACGATGTGAGCCGTGGCCGACGGGACGTCGGTCGCTTCGGCACTGGAGCCGGGAAGGCGGAGCATGAGCACCGACGTCAGCAGTGCGGAGAACGAGGGTGGGGCGACCGTCCGTACCGCGCGCGTGCCCAAGTACTACCGCCTGAAGAAGCACCTGCTCGACATCACCCAGACGCAGTCGCCCGGGACCCCCGTGCCGCCCGAGCGGACACTGGCGGCCGAGTTCGACACCTCGCGCACGACCGTGCGCCAGGCGCTGCAGGAACTGGTCGTCGAGGGCCGGCTGGAACGCATCCAGGGCAAGGGCACCTTCGTCGCCAAGCCGAAGGTCTCCCAGGCGCTGCAACTGACCTCCTACACCGAGGACATGCGCGCCCAGGGCCTGGAGCCGACCTCGCAGCTGCTGGACATCGGGTACATCACCGCCGACGACCGGCTCGCGGACCTGCTCGACATCACCACCGGCGGCCGCGTGCTGCGTATCGAGCGGCTGCGCATGGCCAACGGCGAGCCGATGGCCATCGAGACCACGCACCTGTCCGCCAAGCGCTTCCCCGCGCTGCGCCGCAGCCTCGTGAAGTACACCTCCCTCTACACCGCCCTGGCCGAGGTCTACGACGTCCACCTCGCCGAGGCCGAGGAGACCATCGAGACGTCGCTGGCCACCCCGCGCGAGGCGGGCCTGCTCGGCACCGACGTGGGCCTGCCGATGCTGCTGCTCTCCCGGCACTCCCAGGACCGCACGGGCCAGCCCGTGGAGTGGGTGCGCTCGGTGTACCGCGGCGACCGCTACAAGTTCGTGGCACGGCTCAAGCGGCCGATGGACTGACCTTCGGGGCCCGCCGGCCCGGCCCCGCCCGCCGCGCACCCCGCCCTCGCGGCCGGTGCCCGGACGGGCGGCCGGAATGCGGCCGGGCGGCGGCCGGACGAGGGCCGCGCAACCGGTATGCGGACAAGGGGTTCCGTTCACTTGTCACCGTGACCTAGATTGCCTGCGCAATCGCACGGCTGACCAGCGAGGGGACGGAGCCGACATGTCAGATGGGCCAGGAGTGGGCAAAGGGGTGGTGACACCCCTGCGGGTGGTCATCGGCCTCTGCCTCGTCGCGCCGTTCGTGGCGATGCTGTGGGTCGGTTCGTACGCCAAGGTGGGGCCCACGTTCATCGGCATCCCGTTCTTCTACTGGTACCAGATGCTGTGGGTGATCATCTCCACGGTCCTCACGGTGATCGCCTACCGGCTGTGGCAGCTCGACCAGCGCGGTCGCCGCTCGGCGGACACCGCCTCCCCGAAGGGCGGTGCCACCCGGTGAAGGACGGCGTCAACGGCGTCGCGCTCGGCGTCTTCATCTTCTTCTTCCTGCTCGTCACCGTCATGGGGTTCCTGGCTGCGCGCTGGCGCCGGGCGGAGAACGAGCAGAGCCTGGACGAGTGGGGTCTGGGCGGCCGGTCGTTCGGCACGTGGATCACGTGGTTCCTGCTCGGCGGCGACCTCTACACCGCGTACACGTTCGTGGCGGTGCCCGCGGCGATCTACGCGACCGGCGCGGCCGGGTTCTTCGCGGTGCCGTACACGATCCTGGTCTACCCGCTGATCTTCACCTTCCTGCCGCGGCTGTGGTCGGTCTCGCACAAGCACGGGTACGTGACGACGTCGGACTTCGTGCGCGGCCGGTTCGGGTCCAAGGGCCTGTCCCTGGCGGTCGCCCTCACCGGCATCCTCGCCACCATGCCGTACATCGCGCTCCAACTGGTCGGCATCCAGGCGGTGCTCGACGTGATGGGCGTGGGCGGCGGCGAGAACACCAACTGGTTCGTGAAGGACCTGCCGCTGCTGATCGCCTTCGGCGTGCTGGCGGCGTACACGTACTCCTCGGGTCTGCGCGCCCCGGCGCTGATCGCGTTCGTCAAGGACGCGCTCATCTACATCGTCATCACGGTCGCGATCATCTACATCCCGATCAAGCTGGGCGGCTTCGACGACATCTTCGCCAAGGCCGCCCACGCGTTCAGCCAGACGAATCCGGCCACCGGCAAACCACGCGGCGCGGTCGTGCCCGGAGAAGCGAGCCAGTGGACCTACGCCACCCTCGCCCTCGGCTCCGCGCTCGCCCTGTTCATGTACCCGCACTCGATCACCGCCACGCTGTCCTCGCGCAGCCGTGAGGTGATCCGCCGCAACACCACGATCCTGCCGCTGTACTCGCTGATGCTGGGCCTGCTGGCGCTGCTGGGCTTCATGGCGATCGCGGCGGGCGTGAAGGTCCAGAACGGGCAGCTGGCCATTCCGCAGCTGTTCGAGGACATGTTCCCGGACTGGTTCACCGGCATCGCCTTCGCGGCGATCGGCATCGGGGCGCTGGTCCCGGCGGCGATCATGTCGATCGCGGCCGCGAACCTGTTCACCCGCAACATCTACAAGGACTTCATCAAGCCGGACGCGACGGCCGAGCAGGAGACCCGGGTCTCCAAGCTGGTCTCGCTGCTGGTGAAGGTGGGCGCGCTGGTCTTCGTCCTGACCATGGACAAGACCGTGGCGATCAACTTCCAGTTGCTGGGCGGCATCTGGATCCTGCAGACCTTCCCGGCCCTGGTGGGGGGCCTGTTCACCCGCTGGTTCCACCGCTGGGCACTGCTGGCCGGCTGGGCCGTCGGCATGGTCTACGGCACGGTCGCGGCCTACGGGGTCGCCTCGCCGACGCAGAAGCACTTCGGCGGCTCGGCCAAGGAGATCCCGGGCATCGGCGAGATCGGCTACATCGGCATGACGGCGTTCGCCCTGAACGTCGTCGTCTCCGTCGTCCTGACCTTCGTCCTGAAGGCGCTGAAGGCCCCCGAGGGCGTCGACGAGACCAGCCCGCAGGACTACACCGCCGACGCGGGCGACCCCGGCGTCGCGGTCGAACTCCCGCCGGCCACGGCGGGCAGCGCCCACTGAGCTGCCGGACCCAGGGCACGGGCCGCCGGGAAGACCGGCGGCCCGCTGTCGTACCCGTGCGGCACACTCGGCCCCATGGACCTCGCGATCAGGCCGGCCGAGCCCGGCGAGTACGGCACCCTCGGTGAGATCACCGCCCAGGCCTATCTCCAGGACGGGCTGCTGGACTTCGGGGAGAGCGACCCCTACCTGAGCGAGCTGAGGGACGTCGCCAAGCGCGCGGCCGCCGCCGAGGTGCTGGTGGCCGTGGCGGACGAAGCGGTGCTCGGCGGGGTCGCGTTCGTGCCGTCCGGCGGCGCCATGGCCGACATCGCCGGACCCGGCGAGGCCGAGATACGCATGCTCGCGGTCGCGCGCGCCGCACGCGGCCGGGGCGCGGGCGAGGCGCTGGTGCGGGCCTGCCTGGACCGGGCGCGGGCCACCGAGGGCTGTGCGCGCCTCGTGCTGTCCACCCAGCGCACCATGCACGCCGCCCACCGCCTCTACGAGCGCCTGGGGTTCGTCCGCACCCCGCAGCGGGACTGGAACCCGCTGCCGGACCTGGACGACATCACGCTGCTCACCTACGCGTTGGCACTCTGACAGCGACTGACACCCTCCGCAGTCGACGCGACACACCGCAGGCACAACATATGGGGGTGACTTCCGCCCCCGGCACAAGATGTATGCTCATGCTCGCTGTCGTCGCAGGGGAATCCGGTGCGAATCCGGAACTGTCCCGCAACGGTGTACTCGTCACGTATGCCCTCAAGGCCGTGTACGAGCGTCAGTCCGAGGACCTGCCGACAGTGCGCCCGGCCGTCCGGTCCGGGTGCCTGACGTCCGGGCCTCGTGGAATGGGCCGGTGGACGCGGCGCCGTGTGCGCTCGTGTGCTGCCCCCTGCCCTCGGCGAGGCCCCGTGCCGAGCGAGGGAGAGCCCCAAGTGACCATCGCGCCAGCCGATCCGGCCTCAGCCACGGGCCTGGAGAACGACGGTCCCGGTGCCGCGCTGCTGCGGACCCTGACCGAGCTGACCGCCGACCTCCCCGACGCCGACCCCGGCCGGGTCGCCGCCGCCGCGCTGCGCGGCCGGTCGGCGCACGCCGACGAGGCGGAGCTGCGGGAGCTGGCCACCGAGGCGGCGGCCGGACTCATCTCCGAGGACCCCGCCTACTCGCGGCTGGCCGCCCGTCTGCTCACGCTCTCCATCCGCGCCGAGGCCGCCTCGCAGGGCGTCACGTCCTTCACCGAGTCGGTGGCCACGGGCCACCGCGAGGGACTGATCGCCGACCGGACCGCCGCGTTCGTCCGCCTGCACGCCGCCCGCCTGGACGCGCTGGCCGACCCGGCCGCCGACGACCGCTTCGGCTACTTCGGGCTGCGCACCCTGCACAGCCGCTACCTCCTGCGGCACCCGATCACCCGCAAGGTGATCGAGACCCCTCAGCACTTCATGCTGCGGGTGGCCAGCGGTCTCGCCGAGGACGACAGCCCCCGGGCCGTCGACGAAGTCGCCGCGCTCCACGGGCTCATGAGCCGCCTCGACTACCTCCCCTCCTCCCCCACGCTCTTCAACTCCGGCACCCGCCACCCCCAGATGTCCTCCTGCTACCTGCTCGACTCCCCCAAGGACGAGCTGGACAGCATCTACGACCGCTACCACCAGGTGGCCCGGCTCTCCAAGCACGCCGGCGGCATCGGCATCGCCTACTCCCGCGTCCGCTCGCGCGGCTCGCTGATCCGCGGCACCAACGGGCACTCCAACGGCATCGTCCCGTTCCTGAAGACCCTCGACGCGTCGGTGGCCGCCGTGAACCAGGGCGGCCGGCGCAAGGGCGCGGCGGCCGTCTACCTGGAGACCTGGCACTCGGACATCGAGGAGTTCCTGGAGCTGCGCGACAACACCGGCGAGGACGCGCGCCGCACCCACAACCTGAACCTGGCGCACTGGATCCCGGACGAGTTCATGCGCCGCGTCGACGCCGACGGGCAGTGGTCGCTGTTCTCCCCGGCCGACGTGCCTCAACTGGTGGACCTGTGGGGCGAGGAGTTCGACGCGGCCTACCGCGCGGCAGAGGCGGCCGGCCTCGCGAAGAAGACCCTGCCCGCCCGTGAGCTGTACGGCCGGATGATGCGCACCCTCGCGCAGACCGGCAACGGCTGGATGACCTTCAAGGACGCCGCCAACCGCACCGCCAACCAGACGGCCGAGCCGGGCCACGTCATCCACTCCTCGAACCTCTGCACGGAGATCCTGGAGGTCACCGACGACGGCGAGACGGCGGTCTGCAACCTCGGCTCCGTCAACCTCGGCGCCTTCGCCGACCCCGAGCGCGGGGACCTCGACTGGGAGCGGCTGGACGAGACCGTCCGCACGGCCGTCACCTTCCTGGACCGGGTCGTCGACATCAACTTCTACCCGACCGAGCAGGCCGGCCGCTCCAACGCCCGGTGGCGGCCGGTGGGCCTGGGCGCGATGGGCCTCCAGGACGTCTTCTTCAAACTGCGGCTGCCCTTCGACTCGCCCGAGGCGAAGGCGCTGTCGACCCGGATCGCCGAGCGGATCATGCTCGCCGCCTACGAGGCCTCCGCCGACCTCGCCGAACGGAACGCCCCGCTGCCCGCCTGGGAGAAGACCCGCGCCGCCCGTGGTGTGCTGCACCCCGACCACTACGATGTGGACCTCGCCTGGCCCGAGCGCTGGGCGGCCCTGCGCGAGCGGATCGCCGCCGTCGGCATGCGCAACTCGCTGCTGCTGGCGATCGCGCCGACCGCCACCATCGCCTCCATCGCGGGCGTCTACGAGTGCATCGAGCCGCAGGTCTCCAACCTGTTCAAGCGCGAGACGCTCTCGGGCGAGTTCCTCCAGGTCAACTCCTACCTGGTGCGCGACCTCAAGACGCTCGGCGTGTGGGACGCCCGTACCCGGGAGGCGCTGCGCGAGGCGAACGGCTCGGTGCAGGACTTCGCGTGGATCCCCGAGGACGTGCGGCGGCTGTACCGCACGGCGTGGGAGATCCCGCAGCGCGGCCTGATCGACATGGCCGCCGCCCGCACCCCGTTCCTGGACCAGGCGCAGTCGCTGAACCTGTTCCTGGAGACGCCGACCATCGGCAAGCTCTCCTCGATGTACGCCTACGCCTGGAAGCAGGGCCTGAAGACGACGTACTACCTGCGCTCGCGCCCGGCGACCCGGATCGCCCGCGCGGCCCGGGCGCAGACCCCCGCCACCGTCCCCGTCCAGCAGGTCGCCGACCCCGACGCGGTCGCCTGCTCCCTTGAGAACCCCGAGTCCTGCGAGGCATGCCAGTGATGACCAGCACCCGAAACACGAACCTGCTCGACCCGGGCTTCGAGCTGACCCTGCGCCCCATGCGCTACCCCGACTTCTACGAGCGCTACCGGGACGCGATCAAGAACACCTGGCACGTGGAGGAGGTCGACCTCCACTCGGACGTCGCCGACCTCGCCAAGCTCTCCCCCGGCGAGCAGCACCTGATCGGCCGGCTGGTCGCGTTCTTCGCGACGGGTGACTCGATCGTCGCCAACAACCTGGTGCTCACGCTCTACAAGCACATCAACTCGCCCGAGGCGCGCCTGTACCTGAGCAGGCAGCTGTTCGAGGAGGCCGTGCACGTCCAGTTCTACCTGACGCTGCTCGACACCTACCTGCCCGACCCGGACGACCGGGTGGCGGCCTTCGCGGCCGTGGAGAACATCCCGTCCATCCGGGAGAAGGCCGAGTTCTGCTTCAAGTGGATGGACTCGGTGGAGAAGCTGGACCGGCTGGAGACCAAGGCGGACCGCCGGCGCTTCCTGCTCAATCTGATCTGCTTCGCCGCCTGCATCGAGGGGCTGTTCTTCTACGGCGCCTTCGCCTACGTCTACTGGTTCCGCAGCCGGGGCCTGCTGCACGGCCTGGCCACGGGCACCAACTGGGTGTTCCGCGACGAGACGATGCACATGTCGTTCGCCTTCGACGTGGTGGACACCGTCCGCAAGGAGGAGCCGGACCTCTTCGACGACGGGTTGGAGCAGCAGGTCACCGACATGCTGCGGGAGGCCGTCGAGGCCGAGCTGCAGTTCGCGCGCGACCTGTGCGGTGACGGCCTCCCGGGCATGAACACCGACTCGATGCGGCAGTACCTGGAGTGTGTGGCCGATCAGCGTCTGACGCGGCTCGGTCTCGCTCCGGTGTACGGCTCCGAGAACCCCTTCTCCTTCATGGAACTGCAGGGGGTTCAGGAGTTGACCAACTTCTTCGAGCGGCGTCCGTCGGCGTACCAGGTGGCGGTGGAGGGCACCGTCGACCTGGACGAGGACTTCTGAGTCCTCTCGCGCCGTGCCTGTGCCTCGCGGTACTCCTGGTCCCGGTGGGCCTGCTGTGCCTGCCTGATGCTGCGGTCGATGCGCTTGTCGCGCAGGACGCCGAGCATCGAGGGCAGCGCCATCAGGACCAGGAGTCCGAAGGTGGCGGCCATTCCGATCAGGGCTTCTGTCTGGTCTGCGTTCATGCACACCACTCTCGCGCCGGGCACGCCCGAGCGTGAGTGGCAGGACTGCCGTAGAGCTTCAAATTCCTGCCACTTGCGAGGCACACTGGTGGCATGTTGCAGAACGTGGCGGCCGTCCTGCTGGACGGCGTGCATCCCTTCGAGCTGGGTGTGGTCTGCGAGGTCTTCGGCATCGACCGCAGCGACGACGGGCTCCCGGTGTACGACTTCGCGGTGGTCTCCGCCGAGGGGCCGTCGCTTGGCACCCATGTCGGCGGTCTGAGCGTCGCGACCCCCTACGGACTCGACCGGCTCGACGAGGCCGACCTGATCGCCGTCCCCGCCGGGAACGACTTCGCCAGCCGGGTGTACCCGCCCGAGCTGCTGGCCGCCCTGCGCCGGGCCGTCGACCGGGGCTCGCGGGTGCTGAGCGTGTGCTCCGGGGTGTTCGTGCTGGGCGCGGCCGGGCTGCTTCAGGGGCGGCGCTGCGCCGTGCACTGGCACCACGCGGCGGAACTGTCCCGGCAGTACCCGCACGCCACCGTCGAGCCGGACGTGCTCTACGTCGACGAGGACCCGGTGATCACCTCGGCCGGCACGGCGGCCGGCATCGACGCCTGCCTGCACATCGTGCGCAAGGAGCAGGGGCCGGAGGTCGCGAACAAGATCGCCCGGCGGATGGTGGTGCCGCCGCACCGCGACGGCGGGCAGGCGCAGTACATCGAGCGTCCGCTGCCCAAGTCCCGCTGCGACACCGTGGGCGAGGTTCTGGTCTGGATGGAGCGGCACCTCGGCGAGGAGGTCACGGTCGAGCAGCTCGCCGCCCGCGCCCACATGTCGCCGCGCACCTTCGCCCGCCGCTTCCAGCAGGAGACGGGCACGACCCCGTACCGCTGGATCCTGCGGCAGCGGGTGCTGCTGGCGCAGGACCTGCTGGAGGCCACGGACGAGACGATGGACGCGATCGCGGACCGGGCCGGGTTCGGCACGGCGGCGGCGCTGCGGCACCAGTTCGTCCGCGCGCTGGGCACCACGCCGAACGCCTACCGGCGTGCGTTCAGGGGCCCTGAGGCCGCCTGAACGCACGCTCGCCGGTGGGCGGGCGGTCAGCGGGGCAGGGCCTTCAGCAGCAGGCGGCGCGGGCGCAGCGTGATCCCGATGCGCGGCCTGGGGTCGGAGCCGGGCGCCTGCTCGAAGCGGTAGGCGCCGGCGATCGCGGCTGTGAGCAGCGTGAGTTCGGCCATCGAGAAGTGGTCGCTCGGGCACTTGCGGTTGCCCACGCTGAACGGGCTCATCGCGTGCTTGGGGACCTCCTTGGCCCGCCCCGGGAGCCAGCGGTCCGGGTCGAACTCCTCGTGCCGGTCGTAGGAGCGGTGGTCGCGCTGGATGGCGTACGGGCTGTAGATGACGTCCGCGCCGGCCGGGATGCGCCAGCCGCCCAGCTCGGTGTCGGCGACCGTGCGGCGGGTCAGAATCCAGACCGCGGGATAGAGCCGCATTGTCTCCACGACGACATTCGCCGTGTACCTCAGTTTTCGGACGTCGTCGAATGCGACGGGCCGGTCACCGACCACGGTTTTCACCTCGTCGCGGATCTTGTCGCCGAGATCCGGGTGCTCGGTGAGGACGAGAAGCAGCGACATGATCATGGAACCGACGGTTTCGCTGCCCGGCGTGAGTATCGCGATGACCTGATCGTGGATCTCCTGCTCCCCAATAGGCTCGCCATTCTCGTCCTTCGCCTCCAGCAAAGCCGTCAGCAAATCGTCCGGTTTTTGACCGCTTGCCCGGCGGTCGGCGACGATCTCGTCGACCAGGAGATGCAAATCGGCCAATGCGCGATTGAATTCGCGATTGGACCTGACCGGCACCTTGTAGAGCGGGCCGAGCGGCACCACCATGCGCTGGTACATGCCGCTGAACAGGGTGGCGAGGGCCGCGCAGATACGGTCGGCGCGGGCGTCCATGTAACTGCCGCGCATCAGGCACCGGGCGGCGACGCGCACGGCCACGCGGAAGGACTCCGCGGTCACGTCGAGGACCTCGCCCGAGCGCCAGCGCTCCACCAGGGCGTGCGCCTCCTCGGTCATGATCGGCCCGTACTCGGGGATCACGTCGAGCCGGAAGGCGGGCTGGATGGTGCGCCGCTGGCGGCGGTGGAGCGGCCCGTTCGCGGTGGCCACGCCCTCCTTGCCGAGCAGGCTCTCCAGGGACTCCCACAGCGGGCCCGCGATGATGTAGTCGGGGCTGAGCGCCAGCGCCCCGGTGAGGGCGGGCGCGGTGACGGCGTACACCGTCTTGGGGCCGAGCCTCAGGCGGACGATGTCGCCGTGGTCGCGCAGCCCGCCCAGGAAGGCCAGCGGGTCGCGGGCCAGCCTCAGGCCGTGGCCGAGGAGCGGGATGGCGCCTCCGGCCAGCGGGGGCTCGCTCAGCCGGGGGGCCGTGCGCGACCCGTCCTCGGGCTTCACCGACTCGACGGTCATTTCTCACCTGCCGCTTCGTTGTCGACGTACGGGGGCGTGGACCGGTCGTCCCAGTCGTCGACCATGTACCGGCCGGACTCGTGGTGGAACCAGTAGACGGAACTGAACCAGTTGCGCATATTGCCGAGGCAGGCCCGCACGGCGGAACTCAGTTCCTTTCCCCGCACCGTGCCGTCCGCGAGACCGTCAGCGAAAGTCAATGCCTCCTGCTCCGCCGCACGGAATTCAGTGATGCATTCCTCGACCCGGCGACGGATTTCCGCGATGGATTCCTCCAGACTCAGCCTCTCGTGTTTGACGAGACTTATCCCGAGGTTGTGCACCTCGTCACCCGCTATTTCCTTGGGCAGGGAGCACAGGTCGTTGTACCAGGCGGCGAATTCCTGGCTGAGCAGGGCCGGGCGCCGGTACGCGGGGTTTTTCCGGACGGCGTCCGGGAGTTCGATCCCGGCGCTCGGCTCCAGCAGGTCCGTCCAGATCCAGTGGGCGAAGGTGAGCCGGCGCAGGGCCAGGTACTCCTCGACCGTGGGCACGACGCCCTCGCTGCGGTTGTGGAACTCCCGGTCATACGCCTCGATCACCGCGTGGAAGTGCCGGGCGAAGCGGGCGTTCCAGGTGGCCGGGAGGAAGGAGAACAGCCGCAGCACACTGTCCGCGAACCCCGCTACCAGGGCGTCCGGGTGGTGCAGGTGTTCCCGCGGGGCGTCGAGCGCCGTGTGCAGCGCGCGCCGCAGCCTGCGCCAGGCGACGGGACGCCCGTGCACGATGTCACGGTCGTGCCGGTCGTCCCAGAGGAAGAACCACGCGCTGTAGTCCGCGATGGCTTGCAGGACTTCGTCCGGGGCGCCGAGGTAGTACCCCGCCATCAGGTCGGTGTAGCGCAGGCCGTCGGCGTGCTGCTCCACCTTGTCCGCGGGCATGAGCCGCTTTTCGAGCAGCCAGCCGCGGGTCTTCTCCTGGAGTTCGGGCCAATAGGCGTGCAACTTCCTGGGAAACGCCGCCTCGATCACCGGGAGCGCGAGCGCCGGTGGCACCGCGACCGCTGTCGGTGTCGATGTGGATGTCGATGTGGTGCTGTATGGGAAAGCCGGCACGAACAACCCCTCTCAGCCGCCGGTGGCGCCCGCCCCATCCGCTGTGCCCGGCGCACGCCGTCGCGCATCCCCGCACTCCCATTCAGCACCACAACTGACCGCCCTGGGAACGGATTTGCCTCACTCGCCACCGCGGATGCCGAGAATATCCCCTTGTGTGACTGATTCTGATTCAACAGATGCGCACAGAGGATCGAATGAGGGAGTGGCGGTGCCAGGGACACAAAGAGGCGCCCGACCGGCATGCGGTCGGGCGCCGTGCGCGCGGGGAGTACCCCCGGCGTGCCCAGGGGTGCACACGCGCCGGGGGTGCTCGGTCGTTCTCAGTCGTTGGCGACCACGGGGTAGCGCGGCTCGTTCTCGGCCATCTGCCGCAGCGCGTCCCTGCGCTCCCGCTTGGAGAGCCGGTCGATGTAGAGGTAGCCGTAGAGGTGGTCGGTCTCGTGCTGCAAACAGCGAGCGAAGTAGCCGGTGCCGCGCACCTTGACCTGGTTGCCGCGCTCGTCCTGACCGGTGACCTCGGCGTAGTCGGGGCGGGCGAGCGGCGCGTAGGCGGTCGGCACGGACAGGCAGCCCTCGTTGCTGTCGTCCAGGCGGCGGCGGTCGGCGGGCAGCTCGACGAGCCGCGGGTTGCAGACGACACCGGTGTGCCGGACACCCTCGTCGTCGGGGCAGTCGTAGACGAAGACCTTCAGGTCGACACCGATCTGGTTGGCGGCCAGCCCCACGCCCTCCGCGGTGCGCTGGCTGGCGAACATGTCCGCGACCAGCTGCTCCAGCTCCTCGCCGAACTCGGTGACGTCCCTGCACTCCTTGTGCAGCACCGGGTTGCCGACGACCGTGATCGGCCGCGAGGTACCCCGCTCACGCCACGCCGCCTCGCGGGCCTCGCAGTCCTCCGTGTCGACGACGTACCCCTCGTCGTCGACGGGGAGCACGCCCGCCTGCTGCTGATCGGTGTCCTGCTGCGCCATGACCGACGTACGCCTTCCTGCAAGCCTGAGAAGTTCTGCCCGTACAGCCTACGGGGACCGGTGGGCGCCCGGCTTCAGCAGACCTCTTCGAGGTCCCGCCAGTCACGCGAATCGGGGCTGTCCGCGACCCAGCCGTCCAGCAGCCCCCGCACCAGGGAGGCCGGCGCGGCCACCCCGCACTCCCGCTCGGGCACCCACAGCTGCCCGTCGGTGCGGTGGCCCAGCGGCCCGGGGTGCCCCGGCTCGCTGTGGTCGTGCGGGTCCAGGTGCACGCCGTCGCCCTCGTCGGAGGGCATCCGCGACTCCGAGCACGTCCGGCACAGCAGCCGGACCGAGGACGACCAGTCCTCGGCGGCGAAACCGGCGTCCGCGGCGAGCTGCTCCAACGCGTCCCGGTCGGCCTCGGTGGCGGCCTCCAGGAGGACCACCCAGGTGGGCACGGGCGAGGGCGCCCACAGTTCGATCTCGTCGAAGACGGGGAAGCTGTGCCCGGCCGCGGTGGTCCGTTCGCCGTGGGGCACTCCGTCGTGCAGCACGACCTCGCCCCAGCGCCGCCCGGAGGAGGGCAGCGGAATGGACAGCACCTCGATCCGGGCCGGGTCCAGGCGCCGGCCCCAGACCACCTCGGCCTCGCCCTCCGGCGACAGCCGCACAGCAGCGCTGCCCAGCTCCATGCCCACCGGCTCGGCGGCGGCGGTCGCGGCCCCGGGCACCTTCAGGCCGTACGCCTGCCAGGCCCGGCGGGCCAGCGGCCAGTCCTGCAGCGCGGTGGCCGCGATGCCGACGTTCCACCAGTCCGGCGCCCCGGTCTCCTTCTCCAGCAGGGCGACCGCCCTGAGGCCCGCCGCCCTCGCCTGTTCCCAGTCGTGCCGGAACTTGTGCAGCAGGGCGAGGTTGAACCAGGACTCCGACAACCAGGGCTCCAGGTCGGCGGCGCGCGTCAGCAGCGCGCCCGCGTCCTCGTACCGGCCGTCGCCGATCAGGGTGAACGCGCGGTCGGTGGCCTGCCGCCAGGAGGCGGAGGGCCGGTGCCGTCCCTTGCCGAAGATCCTCACGATTCCCGCCTGCCAGTTCCGTCGTATGGGCTGGCTCTGCCCCCGGACACCCTTTCCTTCGCATCCAACCACGTACGGCTTGAGGGGCGCTCATTACCCATGGGTTACCCCGCGGCGGAGGGTGTCAGACCACCCCCCGCGCCAGGACCCGGGCCAGTGATTCCACCACCTCGGCCGCGTACTCGCCCGCGCCGGCCAGGCGCAGTTCCTCCAGCGCCGTCAGCGAGCCGCCGGGCCCCGCGCCCCGCGCCTTCTCGTCGTAGGCGTTCACGGCCCGTACGATCCGCGCGGGCAGCGGCTGCTCGTCGCACGGGTCGGCCTGCCGCTCCACGACGACCGCGACCTCCCGGTCCACGCCGGTCTGCCGCACGACGGCACCGCCCAGCAGCGCGATCCGCCGCCGCTCGGTGGCGGGCAGACCCGCGGTGGCGCCCGCCGGCACCGGGTCGACGAGGCTGAGCTGGCCGATGTCGTGCATGAGGGCCGCGTGCTCCAGCACGGTCAGCTCCGGCTCCGTCAGCCCGAGGTCCCGGCCCACGGCCCGGCTGAGCGCCGCGACCCGGCGGGCGTGCCCGGCCGGGGTGTACCCGGCGACCTCGGTGGCGCGGGCCAGCGAGGCGATCGTCTGCCGGTAGGTGTCCCGCACGGAGGCGTACCGCCGCAGGGACAGCTGGGTGAGCAGCAGCGGCACGCAGAAGACCGGCAGCGCCCACAGACCCGCCACGGCCACCGCCAGGGCCATCACCGCGCCCGTGGCGCACACCGCGGACCCGATCCCGAGCAGGCCGCGCAGCTCCTCGCGCAGCAGCGGGCCGAACGGCCACCGGGTGCGCCGGTGGGCCTCGGCGGCGGCGAGCACGGCGCCGCACAGGGCGGTGAGCACCAGGAGGGCGACCAGCAGCGCGGCGTGCGCGGGGCCGGTCCGGCTCCGGAAGACCCCGCCGTTGTAGAGGGGTTGGAAGCAGAGGGCCGCGAAGGAGACGGTGAGAACGCGGCGGGCCAGGTGGTCGGCGGTCCTGCCGCGGCCGCGGGCGACGTGCGGCACGCTGCCCAGGAGCGAGGCGGCGAGCACCACGGTGACGACCTGGCACGCGCCGTGGTGGCTGGGCAGCCCGGCGTCCTCGCCGAGCAGGGCGTACGCGAGCGCTCCGGCGGCGCCGAGCGGCGCGGCCTCGCCCGCCTCGGTCCCCGGCCACCGGGTGAGTTCGCCGGCCAGCACCAGCACACCGAAGGCGAGGGCGGTCCCGCGTTCCTCCAGCCCGGTCCACAGGGTGACGCCCAGGCAGAGCAGGGCGACGAGCAGGGCGCAGCCGCGCACCGTCCCCATCAGCCGGGACCGCCGTGCCGGCGGGCTCCGTCCGCACTGGGCGGCTGGCTCGGGGAGGCGCGCGGGGAGGCGTGCCGGGCGGAGAGTGCCGATGTGCCGGTACCGGTGCCGGCGCCCGTGGGCGAGGGGGGCACGGCGCCGCCGGAGGTGTCGCCCGAGGGCGGCCGGGGCACGGCGTCGTCAGGGGTCTCCTCGGCGGTGACCGCCGGGTGCCAGCCGTGCCGGTCCAGGGCCCGGACCAGGGCGGTGACCATGCGCGGGTCGAACTGGGCGCCGACGCAGCGCTCCAGTTCCCGCAGGGCGGCCGTGACCGGCCGGGCCCGCCGGTAGGAGCGGGTGGACGTCATCGCGTCGAACGCGTCGGCCACGGCGACCACGCGCGCGCACTCCGGGATCTGGGCGCCCCTGAGGCCGTAGGGGTAGCCGCTGCCGTCGAGCCGTTCGTGGTGGTGCAGGATCGCGGAGCGGGCCTCGCCGAGGAAGGAGATGCCGCGCACCATCTCGTGCCCGTACTCGGGATGCAGTTCGATCACGCGCCGCTCCTCGGGGGTGAGCGGGCCGTCCTTGCGCAGCAGCCGGGTGGGTACGCCGAGTTTGCCGACGTCGTGCAGGATCCCGGCGAAGCGGAGCACCTCCACGCGTTCGTCGTCCAGGCCCAGTTCGCGGGCGATCATCATGGAGGCCTGCCCGACGCGTTCACTGTGTCCGCGCGTGTATCCGTCCTTGATGTCGACGGCCTGCACCAGCGCCCGGATGGTCGCCCGGTGGGCGGCCCGCTCGCGGTGGTACTGGGCGTACACCCACCAGGACACGCACATGGGCAGCAGCACGAGGAGGGCCGCGACCGGCCCGTACGGGCTGCGCCACAGGACCGCCATCATCAGCCCGCCGAGACCGTGCACGGCGATCGGCGCGAGCGAGCGGGCGAACGGGCCGCGCCAGGCGTGGCGCACCGGTGGCCGCGCCCGCTGCCCGCGCGGTACGGCCGGCACCCCGGCCGCCAGCAGGCGGATGCCCCCGTCCAGCGCGGTCAGCACCAGGCAGAACGCCGTCACGGCGGCGCCCGCGGGGACGAGGGCGTAGGGGAAGTCGCAGCCGACGACGGCGTCCCGGCCGCCCAGCTCCCAGTGCACGCGGGCCGCCGCCCACACGGCGAGGACGAGTTGCGCCGCCCGCCACAGGCGCCGCAGCGTCTCGGGCCGCTGTCCGGCCGGGGTGAGCAGGGCGCCGGGCAGCGGGACGAGCGCGGCGGCGGGCGGCGGCAGCAGGAAGGCCGCGGCCAGCAGGACGGGGTAGAACGGACCCGCGAAGTGCCGGCGGACGACCTGGTTGCAGCCCGCGTAGAGCGCGGCGAGCGTGACCAGCGCCCACCAGGGCGCGGGCATCACCGGCAGTGGCAGCAGACAGACCAGCGCGCCGAGGGCGACACAGGTGACGTACGCGCGGGCCCGCGGCGGAACCGCCTCCATGACGCCCCTCCCCGGTCATGCCTGTCCACGGCCAGTGGGCCGAGCCTAGGGCGCGGGGAGGGCGGTCCGCGGGCCGATAACCCGCGGATTAGCACGTAAGGGTGAACCGGGGGTCAGGACTCCTGCGGAGTCACCGGCGCCGTCGTCACGTCACGGTCGGAAGCGACCGGGCGGTCGGAGACCGGCTGTCCCGAGCGGAGCAGGTCGAGTCGGCCCATGACCTTGGCACGCAGGTCCGAGGGCACGTCGTCATGGCCGCAGCACCGCTTGACCAGCTTCTTCACGGCCTGCTCCAGGCCGTACTTCTCCAGGCACGGCGAGCACTCGTCGAAGTGCTGCCGGAACTTGTCGCGGTCGACGTCCGGCATCTCGCTGTCAAGGAACTCGTACAGGTGGTCGAGTACCTCACTGCAGTCCGTTTCGTGCGGATCTCCGCAGCTCATGAGCCCGAGCCTTTCGCTTCGTTCGACTCTCCGGCGCCGGCCGGGACCAGCCCGCGCTCGCGGGCGTAGTCCTCGAGCATGCCGCGCAGTTGACGGCGGCCCCGGTGCAGCCGGGACATCACCGTGCCGATGGGTGTCCCCATGATGTCCGCGATCTCCTTGTACGCAAAGCCCTCTACGTCCGCGAGATAGACGGCGATGCGGAATTCCTCGGGGATCGCCTGCAGCGCTTCCTTCACGTCCGAGTCGGGCAGGTGGTCGAGCGCCTGCGACTCCGCGGAGCGCAGACCCGTCGACATGTGCGACTCGGCACGCGCGAGCTGCCAGTCCTCGATCTCCTCCGCGGCGCTGCGCTGGGGTTCACGCTGCTTCTTGCGGTAGGAGTTGATGAAGGTGTTGGTGAGGATCCGGTACAGCCACGCCTTGAGGTTGGTGCCCTCGCGGAACTGGTGGAAGGACGCGTACGCCTTCGCGTACGTCTCCTGCACCAGGTCCTCGGCGTCGGCCGGGTTGCGCGTCATGCGCAGCGCCGCCGAGTACATCTGGTCGAGGAACTCCAGGGCGTCCCGCTCGAAGCGCGCGCTGCGCGCGGCGGTCGACTCCGCGGGCGCGTCCACGCCCGTGCCCTGGCCCTCGGGCAGCTCCGCCCGGCCGTTGTCGGTCCCTGCGTCGGTACCGGGAACCGGACCCACCTCCTCAAGCGACGTCGTGGGACCGAAGGCGGCCCCACTCGTTTCGGAGGATAGACGACGATCCGGTCCGCCCGCCGCCCGAATAGGGGCGGTCCTGGCCACGTGCAGCACCGACCAGTCCAGGTCGTTGTGGCTGCTACGGGCCGGGCAGATGGTCGAACCCATGCGGCGGACTCCCTCTCCTGACGACGGCGGCGCTGGGGCCCCAGCACTTCTGTCCGCCTCAACAGTGCGCACCGGGCGCACATTCCCGGGGTCTCACCCGAGTGACGCGGCCCACCGCACCACACCGTCGGTGAGGACGCCCAGGGCCTGCTCCTGGGTGATCTCCGCCCTCTTCGGTACGGCGAAGCCGTGATCGCCGTACGGCACGGTGATCAGCTCGAAGGGCCCCCCGGGGAACTCCTCCGGCTTCCCGAAGGGGTCGTTGCCGCCCTGGACGACCAGGGCCGGCACGCCCGCCCCGAGCAGTTCGGCGGCGCGGGACCTCTCCGGCCTGCCCGGCGGGTGCAGCGGGAAACCGAGGGCGAGCACGGCGTGCGCGCCCAGCTCGGCCGCCGTGCGGCAGGCCACGCGTGCGCCCGCGCTGCGCCCGCCGGAGACGACCGGCAGGCCCGGGGCGGCGAGCGCGGGCCAGACGCCGCGCCAGCCGGTGTCCAGCGTCTTCGGCGCGGGCGCGACCTTCTTGCCCGCCACCCGCCAGGGCTGCTCGACGAGCGCGACGCTCACGCCGTGCCCGGGGAGCGTGCGCGCCAGGGCCTGGAGGTCGCGGGCCTCGACGCCGCCGCCGGCGCCGTGGCCCACGGCGAGGACGAGGCGTGCCCGCGCCGCCCGGTGCCAGGTGACGCGGGCGGCTCCCACCGGTGTCTCGACGGTCTCAGGTGTGTCAGGGGTCACCCGGGAGAGGATGGCAGACGGGGCGGTCAGAAGAGGGTTCCCGCCTCCGGCGCCGGCAGTTCCTTCAGCAGCTCGGGGCCGTTGTTGCGGACGTTGCTCACCGCCGTGGCGACCGGGTACGCGCGCATCAGGCCCTCGGGCGGGGGTGCCAGCAGCGACCGCAGCTCGTCGGCGTCCGTGCGGGCCGGGTCCAGCCAGGCGTCCCAGCGGTCGGGGGTGAGCATCAGCGGCATCCGGGGGTGGATGTCGGCGAGCGAACGCGGCCCCTCGGCCGGGGCCGCCGCCAGCGGGGCCGTCTCGGCCTCCGTGGTGATCACCGAGCAGGTCACCCACCAGGCCCGCGGGTGGTCGTCGGGCAGCGTACGGTCCCGCCAGAACTCGTACAGCCCCGCCATCGCGAACACCGATCCGTCCGCCGGGGTCACGAAGTACGGCTGCTTGCGCGGGCGTTTGCGCTTGCCCTCGACCTCCAGCTCCCGCTCCTCGGTGCCGGTGACCCACTCGTAGTAGCCGTCGGCGGGCACGATGCAGCGCCGGGCGGCGAAGGCGCGGCGGTAGGAGGGCTTCTCGTGCACCGTCTCCGCGCGGGCGTTGATCATCCGGGCGGCGCCCTCGGGGCTCTTCGCCCAGGACGGGACCAGACCCCACCGCAGCTTCCGCAGCTGCCGAACCGGGCGGGTGTCCCGCGCGTCCTTCAAGGGGCGGTCGAGGACGACGTGGACCTCCTTGGTGGGCGCCACGTTGTAGTCGGGTTCCAGGGCCTCCTCCGGCTCCGACTTCTCGACTTCGAAGATTCCCGCGAGATCCTCGGCCCCGCGACTCGCCGCATACCGTCCGCACATGCGTGCCACACTGCCAGACTCCGTACGACGACAGGGAGCCCAACGGAAACATGGACAGCCTCGCCTCCGTCGCCCTGCCCGGCCTGTGGGACCGGCTCGTCGGCAGCCAGCCGGGACCCGACCTGTGGGTGGTGCTCGCCACCGCGGCCGCCGCCCTGGCCGTGGTGATCCCCCACACCCTGTGGCGGATCTCCCGCAACGCCATCACCATCGCCCACGAGGGCGGCCACGGCCTGGTGGCGCTGCTCACCGGCCGCACGCTGACCGGTATACGGCTGCACTCCGACACCAGCGGTCTCACCGTCAGCCGCGGCAGACCGTACGGCCTCGGCATGATCCTGACCGCCGCCTCCGGCTACACCGCTCCCCCGCTGCTGGGTCTGGGCGGCGCCGCCCTGCTGGCCGCCGGGCGCGTCACGCTGCTGCTGTGGGCGGCCACGGTGCTGCTGGTGGCGATGCTGGTGATGATCCGCAACGCCTACGGCGTGCTGACCGTGGTCCTCACCGGCGGCACCTTCCTGCTGGTGTCGTGGCTGGCGGGCACGCAGGTGCAGGCGGCGTTCGCGTACGCGGTGGTGTGGTTCCTGCTGCTCGGCGGGGTGCGCCCGGCCTTCGAACTCCAGGTGAAACGCTCGCGCGGGGGCACCGGGGACTCGGACGCGGACCAGCTGGCGCGGCTGACGCACGTGCCGGCGGCCCTGTGGCTGTTCCTCTTCCACGCGGTCTCGCTGTGCTCGCTGATGGGCGGGGGCCGCTGGCTGCTCGGCAGGTGAGCGGCCCATCGCGCCGGCGGCCGGTGACGATCACCGGGCCGCACCACAGGAAGGCCGCTGCGACGGCCTCCTTATAGAGTGGGCCCATGGCCCCGAACCCCGCCCACACCGCCCTCTGGCCCGCCCCGCACGCGAGCGGAGCCGTCGACGCGACGGTCCACGTGCCCGGGTCCAAGTCGGTCACCAACCGCGCCCTCGTGCTGGCCGCGCTGGCCTCCGAGCCGGGCTGGCTGCGCCGCCCGCTGCGCTCCCGGGACACGCTGCTGATGGCCGGTGCGCTGCGGGCGATGGGGGTCGGTATCGAGGAGACGGTGTCCTCCAGTTCCTCCGGCGCGGGCGGTTCGGGCGAGGCGTGGCGGGTGATCCCGGCGGGGCTGCACGGACCGGCCACGGTCGACGTGGGCAACGCGGGCACGGTGATGCGCTTCCTGCCGCCGGTCGCCGCGCTCGCCGACGGCCCCGTCCGCTTCGACGGCGACCCCCGCTCCTACGAGCGGCCGCTGCACGGCGTGATCGACGCGCTGCGCGCGCTGGGCGCCCGGATCGACGACGACGGGCGCGGCGCGCTGCCGCTGACCGTGCACGGCGGCGGCGCCCTGGACGGCGGCCCGGTGGAGATCGACGCCTCCTCGTCCTCCCAGTTCGTCTCCGCCCTGCTGCTGTCCGGGCCGCGCTTCAACCAGGGCGTCGAGGTCCGCCACGTCGGGGCGACGCTGCCGTCGATGCCGCACATCCGGATGACGGTGGACATGCTGCGCGCGGTCGGCGCCCAGGTGGACACCCCGGAGTCGGGCGGCGAGCACAACGTGTGGCGGGTGACGCCGGGCGCCCTGCTCGGCCGGGACCTGACGATCGAGCCGGACCTGTCCAACGCGCAGCCGTTCCTCGCGGCGGCGCTGGTGACCGGCGGCAAGGTGGTCGTCCCGGACTGGCCGGAGCGGACCACCCAGCCGGGCGACCGGCTGCGGGAGATCTTCACGGAGATGGGCGGCTCCTGCGAACTGACCGACTACGGTCTGGTGTTCACCGGATCGGGGGCGGTGCACGGCATCGACGTGGACCTGGGCGAGGTCGGCGAGCTGACCCCCGGCGTCGCGGCCGTCGCCGCGCTCGCGGACTCCCCCTCGACCCTGCGGGGCGTGGCCCACCTCCGGCTGCACGAGACCGACCGGCTGGCCGCGCTCACCAAGGAGATCAACGAACTCGGCGGTGACGTGACCGAGACGGCCGACGGCCTGCACATCCGCCCGCGCCCGCTGCACGGCGGCGCCTTCCACACCTACGAGGACCACCGCATGGCGACGGCCGGTGCGATCATCGGCCTGGCGGTCGAGGGCGTGCGGATCGAGAACGTGGCGACGACGGCGAAGACCCTGCCGGACTTCCCCGACCTGTGGACCGGGATGCTCGGGGCGTAGGACGCGGGGAACACGCCATGCGCCGCTACGGCAAGCACACCGACGAGGACGACATCCGCTCCCGGCCCAACCGCCGGGGCAACCGACCGCGTACGCACATCCGCCCCAAGCACGAGGACGCCGCCGAGGGCATGGTGCTCACCGTCGACCGGGGCCGGCTGACCTGCCTCGTCGAGGGCCGTACGGTCGTCGCGATGAAGGCCCGCGAACTGGGCCGCAAGGCCGCCGTCGTGGGTGACCAGGTGGCCCTCGTCGGCGACCTGTCCGGCCAGAAGGACACCCTCGCGCGCATCGTCCGCATCGGCGAGCGCACCTCCGTCCTGCGCCGCACCGCGGACGACGACGACCCCTACGAGCGCGTGGTCGTGGCCAACGCCGACCAGCTGGCCATCGTCACCGCGCTCGCCGACCCCGAACCGCGCCCGCGGCTGATCGACCGCTGCCTGGTGGCGGCGTACGACGCGGGGCTCGAACCGCTCCTGGTGCTGACGAAGTCGGACCTGGCCCCGCCGGACAAGCTCCTGGAGCTGTACGGGGCGCTCGACATCCCCTACGTCGTCACCAGCCGCGAGGAGCTGGAGAGGGGCGGCGCGGCGGACCGGGTGCGCGCGCATCTCGGCGGCCGGGTCACCGCGTTCGTGGGGCACTCCGGCGTCGGCAAGACCACGCTCGTCAACGCGCTGGTCCCCGACGAGCGCCGGCGCACGACGGGGCACGTGAACGCGGTCACCGGCCGGGGCCGGCACACCACCACCTCGGCGCTGGCGCTGCCGCTGGCGGGCGGCGAGGGCTGGGTCGTGGACACCCCGGGCGTACGGTCGTTCGGGCTCGCCCACATCGACCCGTCCCGGGTCATCCACGCCTTCCCCGACCTGGAACCCGGCACAAAGGGCTGCCCGCGCGCGTGCAGCCACGACGAGCCGGACTGCGCGCTGGACGCCTGGGTGGCCGACGGCCACGCCGCCCCGGCCCGGCTGTACTCGCTGCGCCGGCTGCTGGCCACGCGGGAGCGCACGGAGGGCGACTGAGGGCGGCCGGCCCGTCCCCGGGGCCCGCGTTGTTTGCCGCACCCTCGGGCAGGTAAGTGCATAATCGCACCGAGCCGGAGCGGCCACGGAACGCGGACACACGGGAGGACAGCACATGGCGTGGCTGCTGGTCATCGTCGCGGGACTGCTCGAGACCGGCTTCGCCGTCTGTCTGAAACTCTCGCACGGTTTCACCCGGCTCTGGCCGACCATCGCCTTCGCCTGCTTCGCCCTCGGCAGCTTCGGCCTGCTCACCCTGTCCCTGCGCAAGCTCGATGTGGGACCGGCGTACGCGGTGTGGACCGGCATCGGCGCGGCGGGCACCGCGATCTACGGCATGATCTTCCTCGGCGACCTGGTGTCGACGCTGAAGATCGTCTCGATCAGCTTCGTCATCCTCGGCGTGATCGGGCTGCAGTTGTCCGGTTCCACGCACTGATCCGTCGCCCTTGCCCACGTCCTGAGTCCCCGTAGCGGTCCTCCGTAATGGCTCCACGTACTGCCCCCGGCTCCGATCGGCCCCGCCGACGGGGTTCAGACGGCTTGGTGACGGTGCAGCAGGCCGTGCACGAGGCCGGCGAGCCCCGTCCCATGGGGCGGGGCGGCGACGCAGGAGAGCGCGAGACGGAACACCAGTTCGCAGTCACCGGCCAGTTCGGCCCGGTCCGCGCCCGTCGCGCCCGGCCCGGCCAGGGCCGCCACCGCCCGGTCGCGGACGGTCGCGAGCAGGTCGCCCGGCGAGGGCAGCGGGCCGTCCGCCCTGCGCTGCGCGGGCACGGCGCAGGAGGACGGGACGGCCGACAGCACCGGCGCGGGCAGGCGCTCGCTCCAGCAGCCGGTGAGCAGGGCCCTGACCAGAACGCCGCCGCGCGCGGCCGCCGCGGTCCACTCGGCGGCGGCGGTCAGGCGCTCGCGCGGGTCGCCGGGGCCGGTCAGGGCGCGCTCGACCCCGGCGAGGTAGCCGTCCGCCTCTTTCCTGACCAGGGCCCGCGCCAGCCCGTCCTTGCCGCCGAACTCGTTGTAGAGCGTCTGCCGCGACACGCCCGCCGCCGCGGCCACGTCCACCATCCGCACGGCGGACCACGGCCGGCTGCCCAGCGCCGCACGAGCGGCGTCGAGCAGGGATTCCCGCGCTGCAGGCATCATCGCCTCCCCGGGATCAGGTCCTGGCGGCTCTGGGCACAGAGTTGACGCGGGTGGGGGCACTGTCAAGGGTCCGCGTCGACGCGGGTGGGAGCACGGCCCCGGGTCCGCGGCGGCGCGGGTGCGGGCACGGCCGGTGGTCGCGGCGACACCCGGCGGCCACCTGGTGTTCAGCACCCCTTGTGGCCTCGGGCCGCCTCGGACGGATACCGTTCCGTACATGCCCGACTACCTCGACGATCTGCGTCTGGCCCACGTCCTCGCGGACGCGGCGGACGCGGCCACCATGGACCGCTTCAAGGCCCTCGACCTCAAGGTCGAGACGAAGCCCGACATGACCCCGGTCAGTGAGGCGGACAAGGCGGCCGAGGAGCTGATCCGCGGCCAGCTGCAGCGCGCCCGCCCCCGTGACGCGGTCCTCGGCGAGGAGTACGGCGTCGAGGGCACCGGCCCGCGCCGCTGGGTCGTCGACCCGATCGACGGCACCAAGAACTACGTGCGCGGCGTGCCCGTGTGGGCCACGCTGATCTCCCTGACGGAGGCGGGCGAGGGCGGCTACCAGCCGGTCGTCGGGGTCGTCTCCGCGCCCGCGCTCGGCCGTCGCTGGTGGGCCGCGAAGGGCCACGGCGCCTTCTCCGGCCGCAGCCTGTCGCAGGCGTCCCGGCTCCAGGTCTCGCGCGTGTCCCGGCTCGCGGACGCCTCGTTCGCGTACTCCTCCCTCAGCGGCTGGGAGCAGCAGGGGCGCCTCGGCGGCTTCCTGGACCTGACCCGCGAGGTGTGGCGCACGCGCGCGTACGGCGACTTCTGGCCCTACATGATGGTGGCCGAGGGGTCGGTGGACTTCTGCGCCGAGCCCGAACTGTCGCTGTGGGACATGGCCGCGAACGCCATCGTCGTCACCGAGGCGGGCGGCACCTTCACCGCCCTCGATGGCCGGCCCGGCCCGCACGGCGGCAACGCGGCGGCGTCCAACGGGCTGCTGCACGACGAGATGCTGGGGTATCTCAACCGGCGCACCTGAGCACCCTCGGACACCCCTCGCACCACCCAACACAGCTCGTGCGCCCTCTTGTTGCCCCCCGTTTCGCCTGCGACTCTGGGAAGCCCCCACTTGTGAACAAGTGAATCCGACCCTCACGCGGTCCCGGCCCCTTCGGGGCCGTCCTCCGCGTGGATTCCTTGAGGAGGTGGCTCCATCCCATGCTCGCCCCCCTGCTCGTCCGCGACGCCATGAGCACGGTGGTCCTCACCATCGGCCCCGACCACACCCTCCGCCAGGCCGCCGCCCTGATGTCCGCCCGCCGTGTCGGCGCGGCCGTCGTCCACGACCCCGACGCCGGCGGCATCGGCATCCTCACCGAACGCGACATCCTCAACTCCGTCGGCCTGGGCCAGAGCCCGGACACCGAGCACGCCCACGCCCACACCACCACCGACGTCGTCTTCGCCGCGCCGTCCTGGACCCTGGAGGAGGCGGCGCTGGCCATGGCGCACGGCGGCTTCCGCCACCTCATCGTCCTGGAGCGCGGCGAGCCGGCCGGCATCGTCTCGGTCCGCGACGTCATCCGCTGCTGGGCGCCCGCCCGGCGGCACGCGGCACAGGTGCCTGCCTGAGCCCGCACGGCCCACGGCCCACGGCCCACGGCCCACGGCACGGCTCCTACCGCGCGGACGGAGATCGCACCCGGCACGAACGGAGGCGGGCCGGGTCCCCGAAGGAACCCGGCCCGCCCGCCCCGGCAAACGGTCCAGTGCTGGTGTCAGCCGCGCAGGGCCTGGACCGCGGCCTCCAGCCGCTTGCCGAAGTCTCCGTCGGCCTGACGGAAGTTGTCGATCGCGCGCTCGACGATGTCCTCGCGCGAGACCTGGGAGAGGGCACCGGCGAGGTTGCCGATCAGCCGGTCCTTCTCCTCCTGCGTCATCAGCCGGTAGAGGTTGCCGGCCTGGACGAAGTCGTTGTCCTCGGCGTGCGAGGGAGCCGCGTGGTCCCCGGTCGCGCCCGTGACCTCGACGGGCTGCCACAGCGGGCGGTCCGTCTGGAAGGGGCCGCCGAAGCTGTTCGGCTCGTAGTTCTTCGCACCCTTGTGCCGGCCGTCGTACAGGTAGCCGTCACGGGCGTGGGTGCGCGCCTCGGTGGCGTGCGGCCGGTTCACCGGCAGGTGCGCGGCGTTGATGCCGACGCGGTAGCGGTGGGCGTCGCCGTAGGCGAACAGGCGGCCCTGGAGCATCTTGTCCGGGGACGGGCCGATGCCGGGGACGAAGTTCGCCGGGGTGAAGATCGACTGCTCTACCTCGGCGAAGACGTTCTCCGGGTTGCGGTTCAGCTCCAGCTTGCCGAACTCGACCAGCGGGTAGTCGGCGTGCGGCCACACCTTGGTCAGGTCGAACGGGTTGAACCGGTAGGCCGCCGCGTCCGCCGCGGGCATGATCTGCGCGTACACCGTCCAGGACGGGAACTCGCCGCGCTCGATCGCCTCCCGCAGGTCACGCTGGTGCGAGTCGGGGTCCTTGCCCGCCAGGACGTCCGCCTCCTCGGCGGTCAGGCACTTGATGCCCTGGTCCGTCTTGAAGTGGTACTTGACCCAGAAGGCCTCTCCGGCCTCGTTGCTCCACTGGTACGTGTGCGAGCCGAAGCCGTCCATGTGCCGGTAGGAGGCGGGGATGCCGCGGTCGCCGAAGAGCCAGGTCACCTGGTGCGTGGACTCCGGCGACAGGCTCCAGAAGTCCCAGACGTTGTCCGGCTCGGTGGAACCCGTGTACGGGTCGCGCTTCTGGGTGTGGATGAAGTCGGGGAACTTGATGGCGTCCTTGATGAAGAACACCGGGGTGTTGTTGCCGACGAGGTCGTAGTTGCCCTCCTCGGTGTAGAACTTCAGCGCGAAACCGCGCGGGTCACGCACCGCGTCGGCGGCGCCCAGGTTGCCGGCCACGGTGGAGAAGCGGAGGAAGGTCTCCGTCTCCTTGCCGACCTCGGAGAGGAACTTGGCGCGCGTGTACCGCGTGACGTCGGCGGTGACCGTGAAGGTGCCGTAGGCGCCGGCGCCGCGGGCGTGCACCACGCGCTCCGGGATGCGCTCGCGGTTGAAGTGGGCGAGCTTCTCCAGGAGGAGCTGGTCCTGGACGAGAACCGGGCCGCCGACGCCCGCCGTCTCGCTGTTCTGGTTGTCGGCTACCGGAGCACCGGCCTCCGTGGTGAGCGGCCCCTGGGTCACGTCGCCTCCTGCGGCATTTTCTCTGGTCCTGTCGCTTGGCCGAAGCCAGTCTCGATCCTACAATGGACAATGTCTAAGTCAAGTAAGGCTCCAAAGTCACACTTGTTCGGGATCTGTTCTCCATGCTGTTAGGCTGGTGTGCATGAGTGACCTTCTGGAACGGTTGCGTGGACGCGGCTGGCGCATGACCGCGCAGCGGCGCGTCGTGGCCGAGGTCCTGGACGGCGAGCACGTACATCTGACCGCCGACGAGGTGCACGCACGGGCCGTGACCAAGCTGCCCGAGATCTCCCGCGCCACCGTCTACAACACGTTGGGCGAGCTGGTCACCCTGGGTGAGGTGCTGGAGGTCAGTACCGACAAGCGCGCCAAGCGGTACGACCCCAACGCGCACCGGCCGCACCACCACCTGGTCTGCGCCGGCTGCGGCGCGATCCGTGACGTCCACCCGGGCGGCAACCCGCTGGCCGACCTCCCGGACTCCGAGCGCTTCGGCTTCACGGTCTCGGACGTCGAGGTGACGTACCGCGGGCTTTGTCCCAACTGCGCGTCGGCCTGACGTACACACGTAGAACGCGGAGCCCCGGCACCTTCTCCTGGTGCCGGGGCTCCGTGGTGTGCGGGTGTGTCCATAGGGATGCGGTGGGCGGGGTCAACCCGTGACGGCCCCGGAACGCACCGAGGGCCGGAATCCTGATCGGATTCCGGCCCTCAGCCTTCAGTAGCGGGGACAGGATTTGAACCTGCGACCTCTGGGTTATGAGCCCAGCGAGCTACCGAGCTGCTCCACCCCGCGTCGATGAATAGAACACTACGTGACTGACGGGAGAAGAAGCAAATCGCTTCTCCGGAGCCCCGTCACCAGCCGTCGGCAGCCCCCGCGGGCCCCGCCGGCAGCAGCGACGCTGTCGGGCCGACAGCATCACAGCAGCCCGCGGGACGTCACGCCGACAGCTCCTCGCGCAGCGCGTCCCTCAGCCGCGCCGCCCGCTGGGCCACCTCGCGCGGCCCCAGCGCCACGGCCCGGTCGGCCCACCGCTGCCCCTCCGCCAGCTCGCCCCGCCGCGCGTAGACGAGCGCCAGCCGCAGCGCCGCCCGCCCGTGCCCGGCGTCCGCGGCCCGCGTCCACCACACGGCCGCCTCCGGTTCGCTGCCCTCGCGGGCGAGCAGCAGGCCGAGGTTGAACGCGCCGTTGCGGGACCCGGCCTCCGCGGCCTGCCGGTACCACCCCGCCGCCTCGACCACGTCGCCGCGGGCGGCGGCCAGCATCCCCACCCGCACCTGCGCCCGGCGGTGTCCCTGGGAGGCCGCCCGCTCGTACCACTCCTCGCACTCGGTCTTCTCGTGGATCACCGACTCCCCGAGTTCGTGCGCCGGCGGTGGTGGCCGGCGCGCGTCGAGCACGGCCGCCAGCCGGTACGCGGCCTCCGCGCTCCCGCCACCGGCCGCGCACCTGAGGTGCCGCTCGGCCGCCCGCTCGTCACCGGCGCGCAGCCGGGCCATCCCGACCTGGAGGGCAGCCTCCGTGTGCCCGGCCGCCGCCGCCCGCTCGTACCAGCGCAGCGCCTCGGCCTGAAGACCGCGCCCGGCGTAGAGGATGCCCAGGTTGAAGGCGGCGTCGACGCTGCCGGCCTCGGCCGCCTTGGAGAACCACGGCTCCGCACCGGTGGTGTCCCCGCCCTGGAGCAGCAGGACCGCCAGGGCGTTCGCGGCCTCCCGGTGCCCGGCGTAGGCCGCGTGCCGGTACCACTGCTCGGCCTGCGGGGTGCGGCCCTGCTCGGCGCAGAGCAGGGCGAGGTTGTACGCGCCGTTCACGTCACCGGCGTCCATCGCCGCGCGGTACCAGCGCTCGGCGGTCTGCGTCTCGCCGCGCTCGGCGTGCAGCGCGCCCAGCGCGTTCGCCGCGTTGCCGTCGCCGTCCTGTGCGGCCCGCAGCCACCACACGGCCGCGCTCTCGGTGTCCCCGGCGTCGCGCAGCAGGAAGCCGAGCGCGCAGGCCGCCCGCGCCTCGCCGTCCTTGGCGGAGGTCAGGTACCAGCGACCGGCCTCCTTCAGCTCGCCCCGCTTCTCCAGGATCGCCCCGAGGTGCAGCGCCGCGCGCCGGTGGCCGCGCGCGGCGGCCTGCCGGTACCACTGTTCGGCCTCGCCCGGGGGGCCCGTGCCACTGCCGCCCGCACCGCCGCCCTCCGCCCCGTCGTGTCCGGACCGCCGGTCCAGGGCGCGGGCCAGACGGTACGCCGCCTCCCGGTGCCCGCGCTCGGCGGCTACGCGCATCCAGCGCTCGGCACCCGGGTCGGCACGGTGTTCGAGCAGGTCGGAGAGGGCGTAGGCGCCCAGGACGTGGCCCTGCTCGGCGGACTGGCGCAGCCAGTACTCGGCGGCGGGCTCGTCGCCGCGCTCGCGATGGTGGCGCCCGAGCGCGTGCGCGGCCGGGGCGGAGCCGGCGACGGCGGCGATACGCCACCAGCCGGCCGCCTCGTCGGCGTACCCGCGCTGCTGGAGGAGGACACCCAGGTTGTTGGCCGCCGCGCGGTCGCCGGCGGCGGTGGCGGCGCGCAGGTGGGGTTCGGCTCCGTCGAGGTCGCCGCGGCGCAGCAGCATCGCCCCGAGGACACTCATCGCCTCGACGTCACCGGCCTCGGCGGCCAGCCGGCGGCGCGCCAGCTCGGCGACCTCGTCGGCGACCGCACCGGTCTCGTCGGCGCCGGTCTCGTCCGCGCCGGTCTCGTCCGTGACGCTCCGGTCCGTCCCCTCGGGCTGCTCGACCTGCCCGGGGTCGGAAGTCTGCACAAAACGCCCTGTCTCGAACAGAGTTACCTTGTCCCCCATAACGTCCATCGTCGCACCACCCGCAACCTGGGTACACCTGGTATACCGCAGCCAGTGAGGTCACTTCAGCGTTTTGTCGACATGCCCACAGAGAGACAAGTCAAACACAGATCGCCCAACTCCCCACGGCGGCACGGCGGTCCACCAGGTCGGCACATGCGTTCGCACATCACGGAGGCCCGGATCCGCACCGGGATCCGGGCCTCCGACTCGGTCAGAAACGGTCAGCTTCCGTTCCCACCCTTGTCATTGCCGTTCTTGGCGCCGCCATTCTTCGCATCGCCGTTCTTGGCGTCACTGTGTTTGGCGTCACTGTGTTTGGCGTCACCGTTCTTGCCGGCGCTCTGCTTGCGCGCCTCGGCCTGCGCGTCCTCGGCCTTCTTGAGCGCGTCCTGGAGGTCCTTCTGCGCCTTGCCGTAGGCCTGCCAGTCGGTCGGCTTCTCGTTCAGCGCCGCCTGGCCCTCGTCGAACGCCTTCTGGGCGTCCTTCAGCGCCTGCTGGACCGTCGGACTGTTCGACGCCGGCGGGTTGCCGGTGCCGGCTCCCGTGTCCGGCGGCGGGTTCGCGGAACCGGAGGCTCCGAAGACCTTGTCGAGGGCCTCGCCGAGACTGTTCTCGAACGCGGTGGCCCCGCCGTAGGTCACCAGCACCTTGCGCATCAGCGGGTACTTGAGCTGTCCGCCGCGCACGTAGACCGGTTCGACGTAGAGGAAACCGCCGTCGAGCGGGATGGTGAGCAGGTTGCCGTACTCGATCTCCGAGTCGCCGCCCCTGATGAGCTTGACGAACTCGGCGATGTTCTGCTGGGAGTTGGAGTTGAACTGGCTCTGCACCTGTTTGGGTCCGCCGACCGTCGTGCTTCTCGGCTTCAGGATCCTGATCTTGCCGTAGTCGGGGGTGCCGGCCTGGGAGTCGACCGCCATGAACGCGCTGAGGTTGTCCCGGCCGTTGGGCGTGAACGTCGTCGTGAGCGAGAACGCCTGGGAGTCCTGGTCGGGCATCTTCATGGTCAGGTAGTACGGCGGCACCGCGTTGCCCGACTTGTTCGTCGGGTCCTCGGGAACCTGCCACACCTCGCTGCTGCTGAGGAACGTCTGCGCGTCCTGCACGTGGTAGCGGGTGAGCAGCTCGCGCTGGACCTTGAAGAGGTCCTGCGGGTACCGCAGGTGCTCCATCAGCTGGGAGGAGATCGCCGACTTCGGCTGCACCGTGTGGGGGAACGCCTTCATCCACGTCTTGAGGACGGGGTCCTGGGTGTCCCACTGGTACAGCTTGACCTCGCCCGTATAGGCGTCGACGGTTGCCTTCACCGAGTTGCGGATGTAGTTGACCTGGTTCTGCTGGGCCACCACCGCGCGCTGGTTGTTGTTGTACGTCAGCGAGTCGGCCGTGGTGTCGCCGAGCGTCGTCCGGGACGCGTACGGGTACCCGTTGGTCGTCGTGTACGCGTCGACGATCCACTGGATGCGGCCCTTGACCACTGCCGGGTAGGCGTCGCCGTCGATGGTCAGCCAGGGCGCCACCGCCTCGACCCGCTCCTTGGGCGTGCGGTTGTACAGGATCCGCGAGCCGTCGCCGATCGCGCCGGAGTACAGGATCTGCGGTTCACCGAACGCCAGCGCGTACGCGGCCCGGTTGATCGGGCTGGACAGGCTGACGCCGCTCTTGCCCTGGTAACTGGTGGTCTTCTCGCCGTCGTTGTTCGAGTAGTCGATCTCCTTCTGGGGACCGCCGACGATCGAGTAGGTGGTGGTCTTCTCGCCGTAGTAGACGCGCTGCTGGTACGTGCCGAGGTCGCCGGTGGACGGAAGGTTCTTCTCGGTGAAGACCGGCTCGCCGTTGCCGGCCTCCGTGCCCTTGGCGGCGACCACCCCGTAGCCGTGGGTGTAGCGGAAGTGGCTGTTGATCCAGTTCTTCTTGATGCCGTCGAAGTTCAGCTCGCGCAGGCCGACGACGGTGTCCTGGACCTTGCCGTCCTTGGTGGGGTACCGGTCGACGTCCAGGTTGTTCGGGAAGGTGTAGAAGCCGCGGATCTGCTGGATCTGCTGGAACGTGGGCGAGACGATGTTCGGGTCGAGGATGCGCACGCTCGCCGTCTTGTCCACCTGGTCGCGCAGCGTCGACTTGTCCTTGGTGCTGCTCGTGCCGTCGTAGTCGGACACGTCGGTGTGGTCGATGCCGTACGCCTCGCGCGTCGCCTCTATGTTCTTCGTGACGTACGGCGCTTCCTTGGCCTGCTCGTTGGGCTGGACCTGGAACTTCTGCACGATCGCCGGGTACAGACCGCCGATGAGGATCGCCGAGAGCACCATCAGGCCGAAGCCGATCACGGGCAGCTGCCAGGTGCGCCGCCACAGCGTGGCGAAGAACAGCAGCGCGCAGATGACCGCGATGCAGAACAGGATCGTCTTGGCCGGCAGATAGGCGTTGGCGTCGACGTACCTGAGGCCGGTCCAGTTGTCGGTGGCCTTGAAGTCGCTGGACTTGACCGCTAGCCCGTACCGGTCGAGCCAGTACGCGACGGCCTTCAGCGCGACGAAGACGCCGAGCAGGACCGACAGGTGCCCGGTGGCCGCGGCCGTGGCCCGCGCGCCGGGGCTGGTGACCCGCAGTCCGCCGTACAGGTAGTGGGTCAGCACCGCGGCGATCAGCGACAGGATCGTGGCGGCGAAGCCGAAGCCCAGCAGGAAGCGGTACCAGGGCAGGTCGAAGGCGTAGAAGGAGACGTCGAGGTGGAACTGCGGGTCCGTCTTGTGGAACGGCACGCCGTTGACCCACAGCAGCCAGGTCCGCCACTGGCCCGCGGCGGAGGCCCCCGCGATCAGGCCCACCAAGGCGGTGATCCCGCACAGCAGCCACTTCTTGTAGGGCGCGATGCCCATCCGGTAGCGGTCGAGGTTCTGCTGCTCCATCGACATGGCGCTGAGCGGGGGCCGCAGCCGGTGCGCGAGCCAGACGTTGAACCCGACGGCAGCCGCCATCAGCAGGCCGAAGACGAAGAACAGCCCGATCTTGGTCCACAGCGTGGTGGTGAACACGGACGAGTAGTGCACCGAGCGGTACCACAGCCAGTCCGTCCAGAAGCCCGCGAACATCGTGAACGCGATGCCGAGAGCGGCAAGGACGCCCAGGGTCATCAGCAGGGTCCGGGCTCGCCGGGACGGGCGGCCGACTCTGATCCGCGGCCCGGACGGGCCTCCGCCGCGGTCCGGCATCTGGAAAGCCAAGGTGCGCACCTCGAAGTTCGCTGGTGGTTCGCTGTGGTTGCGTCAGGCCCCCGTGTCCGCGGACCGTACGGTGCGCCCGCCGGTCGCGGGCGCACACCTATGCAACTTACTCACCGTTTATTCGGTTCCCGATTCCGGCCGGGAACGAGGCAGGATTGTGACCATGTCCAACACTCCCATGGCAGCGAACCCGCTCACCCGGGCCGTACTCGAGATCGACGAGTACGCCTCCGGCCTCGGCTGGGACCAGCCCGCTCGCCTCTTCGCCCTCGTCGACACCGCACGGCTGCGGACCCAGGAACCCGCCCTCGCCGCCCAGCTCGGTCTCCAGGACGAGCAGGAGACCTCCGGTCTCACCCCCATCGAGCAGGACGAGGTCCCCGCCGACCGCCCGCTCGACGAGTTCCTCGCCACGATCGCCTGGCCCGGCGCGGTGGCCGGCTGCGCGCTCACCGTGGAGCGCCTGATGCTGCCCCCGTCCGCCGAGGCGCAGGTCCCGCAGGGGCTGGACGAGGCGAAGCTGACCCAGTGGGTGGCCGGTCACCCGGAGCGCCAGGAGGTCCGCATGACGGTCGCGGTGCTGCGCGACGGCGGCCGGGAGTCGGCGCTGCGCCTGCGGGAGAAGGACTCCGCCACGGAGGTCCTCACCGGCTCCGAGCTGGTGCCGGGGCTCGCGGAGGCACTGTCGGCGACGTTCGAGGACTGAACGACCGGCCGCCGCTCCCGGTGAGCGCGGCGCGGTGCGCGACGCGCGCGCTGTGAGCGGGCCCCGGGGCGCTTCGGCCGCCGGGGCCCGGCGGACGGGCCCGTGCACGGTTCCGTCCGTGCCTGTTCGGCCCTTGGCGGTTCAGTCCGTGGCTGTGTGGCCCTTTGCGGTTCAGCCTTTGCTGTTCAGCCCTTGCTGTTCAGCCCTTGGCCGTGCAGGTCGGCAGGTCGGCGGTCTTGCCGGAGCGGATGTCCTTGAGGGCACCGAGGGCGTCGCCGATGGTGCCGACCTTGACGAGGGTCAGTCCGGAGGGCGGGTCCTGGGCGGCGGCGGCGCAGTTGTCGGCGGGCGTCAGGAAGTACCGGGCGCCCTTGTCACGTGCCCCGATGGTCTTGAGCTCGACGCCGCCGATCGGCCCGACCTTGCCGTCGTCGTCGATGGTCCCGGTCCCGGCCACGAACTTCCCGCCGGTCAGACTGCCCGGCGTGAGCTTGTCGTAGATCCCGAGGGCGAACATCAGACCCGCGCTGGGCCCGCCGACGTCCGCGAGCTTGATGTCGATCGTGAACGGGAAGGTGTGGTCGGTCCCCGCGGAGATCCCGACCACGGCCCGCTTGGCGCCGCCGTCGTCGGACTGCGCCGTCGTGATGGTGACGTCCTTGGTGGCCGTCGCCGTCCTGTGCGCCTTCTCGGCCGCGGCCTGGTCCTTGGCGGGCACGATCTTGAAGACGACGTCCTGGCCCGGCTTGTGCCGGGTGACCAGCTTGGCGACGTCGGCGGGCTCCTTGACCGCGGTGCCGTCCACGGCCTTGATGACGTCCCCCGCGTGCAGCCTGCCCTGAGCCGGGGTGCCCTTGACGACGGTGGAGACGATCACCCAGCTCCGCACCGGGATGCCCAGCTCCTTCAGGGCGGCGACCTTAGCGCTCTCCTGGGACTGGCTGAACTCCTCGGCGTTCTCCTGGCTGGACTGCTCCTCCGTCTTGCCGTTCGGGTAGAGCGTGTCGTGCGGGACGATCTTGTCGTCGTGGGCGAGCCAGCCGTAGACGGCCTCCACCAGGTTCATCCGGTAGTCGGGGCTGGTGACCCGGACGGTGGTCATGTTCAGATTGCCGTCCGTCGGGTACGTCCTGCGCCCGCTGATCTGCAGCACCGGCTCGCCGTCGTGGTCACTGAGGGTGTTGACCGTCGGTCCCGGGGACATCTCCGCGTACGGCACCGGGAGGAAGACTCCCGCGCACAGGAGCGCGATCAGCATCAGGGTGGAGGCGAGCATCGTCGCGGTGCGGCGTGGCATGACTCGACAGTACGGGACGGGCCTGTCGGCGCACCGTCAGGGCCGCCGTACGCCGTCCCTGTTCCGCCCCTGCTCCGTGCGGGTGGTTCAGGTGCCGGAGGTGGTCCTCTCCATGGCCTCGCGGAAGCGGTTGTACCCGTCCAGCTCGGGGCCGTCGCCGCGGATCCTGCGGGTGCGGTTCGTCCAGCTCCCCCACAGACCGGCGGCTATCCCCGCCATGAGCGGAATCAGCAACCAGGCGAGCGCTGCCATGCCGACCTCCCTACCCCAATCGAGCGACCGCGAGTGACTGATCAGCAGATTAACCATCAGCACTGACAACGCTCGGGCCAGGGGGGCGGTTACGCAACCGGGGCCGCGGCGCGGCTCAGCACGCCCCCACCCATTCCTCCGTACCGTCGGAGAACTTCTGGTGCTTCCAGATCGGCACCTCGTGCTTGAGGTCGTCGATCAGCTTCCGGCAGGCCTCGAAGGCCTCGCCGCGGTGCGGGCACGACACGCCGACGACGACCGCGAGATCCCCGACCTTCAGGTCCCCCACCCGGTGGACGGCGGCGAGCGCCCGCACCGGGTACTCGACGGCGACCTTCTCGGCGATCCGCCGCATCTCGGCCTCGGCGCTGGGGTGGCAGGAGTACCCCAGCTCGTCGACGTCGGCGCCACCGTCGTGGTTGCGCACGGTCCCCACGAACAGCGCCGTCCCTCCGGCGGCGTCGTCCCCGACGGCCCGGAAGACCTCGTCCAGGGAGAGCGCGGTCTCCCTGATGCCGATGAGCTTGATGGGGTTGTCGGCGGCGTACTCGCCGGGGTGATCGGTGGTGGGTGCCATGCCTCCATCGTGCCGCACGCGCGCGAGGACGCGGAATAGCGTGATCGCCCTGCACGCGCGCGTGCGCGTTTGGAGCCTCCTACGACCGACGCCCGGCCGCTCGGTGGTCCGGCCCCTCGGTCCGGCCGCTCGGCGGTCCGATGGTCCAGTGGTCCGGTGGTCCAAGCGGCCCGGTGGCGCAGTGATCCGCTGGCGCAGCGGCCCGGTGACACAGCGGCCCAGTGGCGCGTGCGTCAGACGCGGCGCCGGGCCGCGGGTGTCAGATGCGGCGCCGGGCCGCGGGTGTCAGATGCGGCGCCGGGCCGCGGGTGTCAGATGCGGCGCCGGGCTACGGGTGTCAGATGCGGCGCCGGGCCTTGCGGGCCCGCCGCACCACCGCGGCGGCGCCCAGCAGCGCCACCGTCGCGCCCGCGGCGCCCGCCGCCGTCGCGTCCTTGCGCCCGAGCCGCCGCCCGGCCACCGTGTGCCGCCCGGCGACCTCCTCCAGGAGTTCGGCGAGGACCTCCTCGTTCGTCCACTTCGGCCGCCACCCCGCGTCGTGCAGCCGGCTCCCGCTGACCACCCACGGGTACATCGTGTAGGCGAGGTCCCCGGCCGGGGACGGCGTGAGTCCGATCCGGTGCAGCCGGGCCGCCGCGCCGAGCGCGACCGCCGACGGCAGTTCCATCCGCCGGATCCCGCTCAGCTCCTCGACCTCCTCCTGCTCCAGCCAGCCGTCGCAGCCGACGGCCAGCTCCCCCTCCGCCTTCTCCAGCACGGCGTACTCCAGCGCGCTGCACAGATCCTCGACGTGGCAGAACTGCCAGGCCGGCCGCGAACCGGCCACCACCAGGAGCCGCGGCGACTCGAAGTACCTGGTCAGCGCGGTGTCGGTGCCGCCGACCAGGACGGCGGGGCGGACGACGGTGACATTGAGGCCGGGGTGCGCCCGCGGAGCGCGCCGCGCCAGGCGTTCGACCTCCAGGAGGTCGCCGACGCCGGTCGCCTCCGCGGTGGCCCGCAGCTCCGCGTCCTCGGACAGCGGCAGCTCGTTCTCCGGCAGCGCCCCGTAGACCATCGCGGAGGTGCACAGCACGACCCGGTGCACGCCGGCCGCGGCGGCCGCGGTCAGCACGGTCTGGGTGCCCCGGACGTTGTAGGCGCTGCGCGCCGCGGGGTCGGTCTCCAGATCGAGGTCGAGTGCCAGGTGCACGACGACGTCGGCGCCGCGCAGCCGGTCGGCGATCGCCGGGTCCCGCACGTCGAGGACGTGCCACTGGGCCGCCGCGCACTCCCCGCGCCGCTCGTCGATGGCGATGACCTGCCTGACCTCGGCGGACGCGGCCAGCCGCTCGGTGAGCAGGGCGCCGACACCGCTCGCGGCTCCGGTGACCGCGACGACGGGCCCGCGCACGGCGGGAGTGCTTTCATGGTTTCGCGCTGCGCGAACCTGTGGATCTGGGGAACTCACCGGGCGTCTCCAGCGGTTGTCTTCCATACGGGCGCGAATGACGCGTACGTACCAGGTGGCATCCATCCTGCCGCAGGCGTTCTGTCGGCGAAGCACCGAGGCCCGAACCGCTCATGGTGTCTACGCTGGGTGGTGATGTCGGGCAGCCGCGCCGCCGGAAAGAACCGGTGGCCTTACCAGCCGAGGAACCCCGTGAGTGACACCCCATTCGGATTCGGCCTTCCGCCGGAGGAGCCGGACGACGGCGACGAGGGCAAGAAGAAGGACCAGCAGAGCGGCGGTGGGCAGGGACCGGCCAACCCGTTCGGTTTCGGGCTGCCCGGAGCCGGAGGCTTTGGCGGGCCCGGTGCCGACAATCCGCTCGCAGCGATGTTCGGCTCGCTGAACCCCACCGACCTGGGCGCCGCGTTCCAGCAGCTCGGCCAGATGCTCTCCTACGAGGGCGGCCCGGTGAACTGGGACATGGCCAAGCAGATCGCCCGCCAGACGGTCTCCCAGGGCACCTCGGACGGCACGAAGGACGCGAGCGTGGGCGCCGCCGAGCGCACCGCCGTCCAGGAGGCCGTCCGCCTGGCCGACCTGTGGCTGGACGATGCCACGTCCCTGCCCTCCGGCGCCGCCGCCACGGTGGCGTGGTCGCGCGCGGAGTGGGTCGAGGCGACCCTTCCGGCGTGGCAGGAGCTGGTCGACCCGGTCGCCGAGCGCGTCGGCAGCGCCATGGGTGACGTGCTGCCCGAGGAGATGCAGGCCATGGCCGGCCCGCTGATCGGCATGATGCGCTCCATGGGCGGTGCCATGTTCGGCACGCAGATTGGGCAGGCCGTGGGCGTGCTGGCCGGCGAGGTCGTCGGCTCGACCGACATCGGCCTGCCGCTCGCCCCGGCCGGCAAGGCCGCGCTGCTCCCGGTGAACGTGGAGAAGTTCGGCAAGGACCTGGGCGTGCCCCAGGAGGAGGTGCGGCTGTACCTGGCGCTGCGCGAGGCCGCCCACCAGCGTCTTTTCGCGCACGTGCCGTGGCTTCGCTCGCACCTGTTCGGCGCCGTCGACGGGTACGCGCGCGGGATCAAGGTCGACACCGCCAAGCTGGAGGACGTCGTCGGCCAGTTCGACCCGCAGAACCCCGAGCAACTGCAGGACGCCCTTCAGCAGGGCATGTTCCAGCCGGAGGACACCCCGGAGCAGAAGGCCGCCCTGGCGCGCCTGGAGACCGCTCTGGCGCTCGTCGAGGGCTGGGTCGACGCGGTGGTCCACGCCGCCGCGAAACCCCGTCTGTCGTCCGCCGACGCGCTGCGTGAGACGCTGCGCCGCCGCCGGGCCTCGGGCGGTCCGGCCGAGCAGACGTTCGCCACCCTGATCGGTCTGGAGCTGCGCCCGCGCCGTCTGCGCGACGCGTCCCGCCTGTGGGCCTCGCTCACGGACGCGCGGGGGGTCGAGGGCCGCGACGGCCTCTGGGCCCACCCGGACATGCTTCCGACCGCCGCCGACCTGGACGACCCGGACGGCTTCGTCCACCGCGAGCAGATGGACTTCTCCGAGCTGGACAAGATGCTCGGCGAGGCCGCGAGCGGCTCCGCCGGGAAGCCGGACCTGCGCAAGAAGGACGAGGCCGCCGGGGACGGACCCGGGAAGGACGAGGACGACAGGGGCGACGACGGCGAGTGACCCTCCACGACGACGCGGCCCTCGTCCTGGCGGGGTACGAGGGCCAGGAAGAGCTGTCCGCGCTCTACCTGGATCATCTGCGGACCCATCCGGACGGCATGTGGAAGGCCTGCACGGACGGGCACATCACCGCGAGCGCCATGGTGATCGACCCCGAGCACGGCCGGGTGCTGCTGACCCTGCACAAGAAGTTGCGCATGTGGCTCCAGATGGGCGGCCACTGCGAGCCGGAGGACGTCACGCTGGCGGACGCCGCGCTGCGTGAGGCGACCGAGGAGTCGGGCGTCTTGGGACTGACCCTGCTGCCCGGCGGTCCGGTCCGGCTGGACCGGCACCACACGCCGTGTGCCTGGCACCTGGACGTGCAGTACGCGGCCGTCGCCCCGCCAGGGGCCGTGGAGGCCATCAGCGACGAGTCCCTGGACCTGCGCTGGTTCGCCTACGACGAGGTGCCGGACGTGGCGGACAAGTCGGTCGTACGACTGCTGGAGGCCACCCGCGCCCGGCTCTGACGCGGTGGCGAGGCTACGCAGTGGCGCAGTGGCGCAGTGGCGCAGTAAGGGGCGACCGCCCATGGCGGTCGCCCCTTACGTATGCGGGCTCTGCCCGGCTCCGGCTCCGGGACGGGCGCTCAGCTCCAGACGTTGCCCTGGTTCTGTCCCCGCGCCCCCTGCTGTCCCATGCCGAACTGCGCGGCGAGGCCCTGCCCGATCACCGTGTTCTGCGGCGGCAGCAGCTCGCTGGGCTGGACGAGCGCGTAGCCGTTGCCCATGAAGCTCAGCTCCCAGCCCTCGCCGGTGTTGCCGCGGCGCCGCCACACGCCCGAGGAGTGGGTCTGGGCCTGCATCTGCACGCGCAGCCCGGTGGACCAGGCGACGATCGCGTCGGCGTCGCAGTTGACGTACTTGTCCGGCGTCACCTGCATCATCAGCGGTGCCCCTGAGGTCATCAGGGCCACCTTGCCGCGGCCCGTGATGTTCAGCTGGTACTTCCCCGAGCCGGAGATGCCGTACATGCTGTCGACGGCGATGACCTCGTGGTGCAGGGAGGAGTCCATCGCCAGGACGTAGCTGCTGTCGACCGTGAGGCCGTCCTGCTCGACGTCCATGACGTGCACGTACTGGGAGAGGTTGGCGAGGTAGACGGTGCCCTGCCCGTGGCAGCGCATCAGGTCCAGGCCCTCGCCGGTGTGGGCGCGGGCGCGTCCCTGGTTGTTGCTCTGGTACTCGGCGTCGAACTCGACCATGCCCTGGTAGGCGACCATGGTGCCCTTGCGGGCGAGGATGTCGTCGTGGCCCTCCAGGAGGACGCGCAGCATCTGCTTGTTCTGCAGGCTCCAGCGCTCTTGGGTCTGGACGTCGTTGAAGGCGAAAAGCGGGCTCTGCATGTCTGTGTCCTTCTCCCCCTCAGCCCCGGACCCGCAGGCGGTCGGTGCTGTCCTCGCTGGGCTGCACGACGACGATGCCCTGGCCGGAGAACGCCATCTGGTAGGCCTCGCCGCTGCCCCGCCCGATCAGGGACTGCGCCTTGAAGCTGCGCTTGCCCTTCACCTTCAGGTTCGGCGACCAGGCGACGAGCGCGTCCGGGTCGACGTAGGTCTCGTTCTCCCCGCCGCCGCAGTCGACGACGATCGGCTTGCCCCGGGAGGTCAGTGCGACCCACCCCTGGCCGGAGATCTTGGTGTTCCACAGGCCCTGTCCGGCGAACTTCGCCAGTCCCTTGACCCGCTCGACGCCCCACTGGAGGTGCGCGTCGAAGGCCAGCAGGTTGGTGGCGTTGACCGAGATGGCGTCCCCGCCCAGGTTGATGACGACGACGTCGGCGCCGTAGTCGGCGAGGTAGAGCAGGCCGTCACCGGTGCACTTCATCAGGGGGGCGCCCTCGCCGGTGATCCAGTCCCGGGCGATCTGGCGCACGGCCGGCGGGTTGGGTTCGTACTGGACGAAGCCCTCGTAGGCGACCATCGACCCCACGCGCGCGAAGAGGTCGTTCCCGGTCTGCATGGCGACCTTCAGCATGTGGCTGCCGTGGTTCTCCATGCGGGCGGTGACGGGTGCGGGGGCGTAGCCCGCGAGCGGCTGGTTCATGACGGGCTCCCTCAGACCTCGTAGGGCTGGACGACGACGAAGTTGCCGGGTGCGGCCCGGAACTGCAGGTTGACGCCCTCGCCGGTGTGGCCCGGGTAGGCGTTGCGGCGCATGCGCACCTGGCTGGAGACGATCACCTGGGCGGCGGCGGACCAGGCGACGACGGCGTTGGAGTCGACGAACGTCGTCGGGGTCACCGGCAGGACGACGGGCGTGCCGTGCGTCTTGACGACGATGGTGCCGGTGCCCTGGAACTGCATCGTGAACAGGGCACCTCCGGGGATGCCGTGTCCCTCGACGCGGCGGACCTCGTACTGCAGGCTCTCGTCGAAGGCGAGGACGTTCTCCGCGGAGACGCAGATCGCGTCGCCCTGCAGTTCGACCGGATGCAGATGGGCGGAGTTCTCGGCGAAGAACACCTGGCCCTGGCCGGTGCAGCGCATGAGCTGCATCTCCTGGCCGGTGGCGTTGCCGACGACGCGGCCGGCGAAGCCCGCGCCCTTGTAGCTGAAGTCGACCTTGCCCTGGTAGAGCACCATGCTGCCCTGCCGGGCCAGGACGGGCTGGCCTCCGGTGCCGAGGTCGGCCCGGATCAGCTTGCCGTTCTGCAGGGTCCAGCGCCGGCCGGTGGGCGTCTCCTTGAACTGCTGGAGCGCGGCGGCCACACCGGCACCCTGGGGTGTCTGCGCGGCGCCCTGCGGCGCGCCGTAGGGCGCCGGCTGCCCGGGGACCTGTCCGAACTGCGGCTGCTGACCGTAGCCGGGAGGTGCGGGGGGCCCGCCGTAGCCGGCGGGCGGCGTCGGCTGACCGTAGCCGGGCGGCGCGGTCGGGGCGTGGGGCGCCTGGGGGGCGGCTGACTGACCGTAGCCCGGGGGCGGGGCGGTCCGGCCGTACGGCGGCTGCTGGCCGGGCGGGGCGTAGGGCGCGGGGGCCGGGGGCGGCGGCGGGACGGTGCCCGCGGGCGGGTTCACGGGCGCGATGATCGTCGGCGCCGCGTGCACGGACGGTGCGGGTGCCGGGGGGCCGGCCGGCGGGGTGGGTCCCTGGGGCGGTGCGTAGCCCTGCGCGGTGGGCTGCGGCGCGGGGGGCGCGGGGGCCGGGGCAGGTGCCACAGGGGTGGGGGCAGGTGCCGGGGGGCCGGAGGGGGCGCCGAAGGCCGGTGGGGCGGCGGCCGCCTGGGCGGGCGGGGCGAAGCCCGGGGCGCCGCCCGGCCGCGGCTGCTGCTGCTGCTGCTGCGGGGCCGGTGCCGGGGCGGGTGCCTCTTCTTCCAGCACCTCGCCGCCGAAGTTCTTCAGGAGGGCTTCGAGGCCACCGTCGAACCCCTGGCCGACCGCGGCGAACCGCCAGACGTCCTTGAGGTAGATGTCGCCCAGCATCACGGCCCGCTCGGTGGAGAACTCGGCGCCGCTGAAGGCGTAGCGGGCCACCTCCTCGCCGCCCGCGACGATGCGCAGGTAGCCGGCGGCGATCTGCGACATCTGCCCGGCGCCGTCGATGGTCGCCGTGAACGAAAGCTTCTGGATCTGCGGCGGGATCCGGTCGAGCGTGACCCGGAAGGACTCCGTGTCACCGGCCTGCGCGCCCAGCAGTTGGACGGCCTCCTCGGGAGACTTCGGCTGGTTGAAGAAGACGAAGTACCGGTCGTCGGAGAGCCGTTCCCCCGCGTCGAGGCCGAAGCAGCTGATGTCGAAGGTCAGTCCGGGTCCGGAGATCTGTACGCCCACGTACAGATCCGTGCCCGCGGTCAGGTCACTGATCCTGGCCTTGTGGCCGCGTTGGAATTCCCTGGGCATGCGTAACGACCGTCCCCCATCCCGAGTGCGAGTGCGTCGCGCCAGGCTAACGGCAAACTCCGACACCGGACCAAGCCGGTACAGACCCGGTACACAATCCCCGCCCGGCGGTGGCGTACGGCCTGTGGGGGCCCCACCGCGCCGCTCCGGGGCGCGCCTTCAGCCGCCGACGCGGCGACGCCGCGGCAGGGGCGGGCGGCCCCTCACTCGCCGCGCTCGGCCGGCGGGTGCGGCAACCGCCCCGCCGCGGCCACGCCTTCCAGATAGCCGCGGGCCCGCTCGGTGCGCGGGTAGGCCTCCAGGAGCCGCCAGAAGTCGGGGCCGTGGCCGGGGACCAGCAGGTGGGCCAGTTCGTGCAGGAGTACGTAGTCGACGACGTACTCGGGCATTCCCTGGAGGCGGTGCGAGAGCCGGATGCTGCCTTCGGCGGGCGTGCACGAGCCCCAGCGCGTGTTCTGGTTGGTGACCCAGCGGACCGAGGCGGGCCGGGCCCTGCCCCCGTAGTACTGCGACGACAGCCGTGCGGCGCGCTCGGCCAGTTCCGTGTCGCCGAGCGACCGGCGGCTCTCCTGGGCGGCCAGCTTGTCGAGCATGACGTTCACCCAGCGCCGTTCCTCCGCCTCGGACATCCGGGCGGGGATGAGCACGACGGTGCGATCGCCCTCGCGGTACGCGGAGACCGTCCTGCGGCGGCGGGCGCTCCTGCGGACCTCGATCAGGCTCGCCGCCGAGCCGCTCGGCGGCGGGCTCGTCTTGCCGCGCTGCGGCGTTCCGGCACGGTGCAGTGGGTCGGCGGACACGCCCCGACGTTACCGGGTGTACACGGTGGAAGTCCCGGGTGCGGGACGGTTCCGTACCGATCCCCCACCGACGGTCTGATTCGTACGACGAATCTCCCCGCCTGTGGACAACTTTCGGCAGCGCCGGGCCCGAGCGGGCATGCTGGCACTCGTCGGCGGAGCGATGACCGGCTCCACCGGCCCGGCGTTCGTCGCCGTCTCTTCCAGCACTCTCTTCCATCCGGCTACGGGGGGCCGCACATGCATCCGATGGTGAAACCCGCGCTGCGGCGCGGCTGGCGTGATCTCAACACCGTGCAGTTCGGGATGGCGCCCGCGCACGCACTGACCCTGGGCCCGGTCGACACCGCGACGGGAAGCTTCCTCGAACTGCTCAACGGCACGCGCGGCCTGCCCCTGCTGCGGGAACAGGGGCACCGCATGGGCCTTCCGGAGGGGCACGTCGACCGCCTTGTGGAGCGGCTGGCCCGGGCCGGTCTCCTGGACGACGCGCGGGGAGGCGGCGAGGCGGCCGGTGCGCTGCGGGCGAAGAAGGAGATCATGGCCCGGCTGGGGCCCGATCTCGCCGCGCTGTCCGTCCTGGCGCGCGAACCGGGCGAGGCGGTCGACCGGCTGGCCGCCCGACGGGACATGCGGGTGCAGGTGCGTGGCGCCGGCCGGGTGGGGGCGGTGCTGGCCGCGTTGCTGTCCGGCGCCGGTGTCGGTGTGGTCGAGGTGCTGGACGGCGGCTGCGTGGAGCCGTGGGACGTCTCCCCGGGCGGACTGCCCGCCGAGGCCGTGGGAGAGCGCAGGGACGCCGCGGCGCGCCGGGCCGTGCGCCGGGCAGCCCCGGACCGGCCGGTGCGCCACGGCCGGGGTGCGCCGTCCGGCACGGGCGAGCCCGGACACTCGTTGGTCGTCCTCGCCCCGCGCGACGACGTCGCCGTGCACGCGCCCGACCCGGACGCGGCGGCCCCCCTGATCACGGCGGGGACCCCTCACCTGTACGCCGGCGTCGTGGAGGCCACCGGTGTCGTGGGCCCCCTGGTCCTGCCGGGACAGACGAGCTGCGCCGAGTGCCTGCACCGCGGGCGCACGGACCGGGACGAGACGTGGCCGCGTCTGGTGGCCCAGTGGCGTTCCGGCAGACAGCCTCAGGTGCGCCCCTGCGACCTGGCTCTCGCCACGACCGTCGCCGGGCTGGCGGCAGCCCACGCGCTGACCTTCCTCGACGGTGGCTCCCCCTCCAGCGCCGGCGCCCGCTGGGAGGTGTCCGCACCCGCTCTGAACTGGCACGGACGTCCGGTGTGGCCGCATCCGGACTGCCGCTGCGGGGCGGGGCGGAAACCCGTGGCGGAAGACACCTCAAAGGTGGCCGGTCCGCGCGAGACAATGGCTGGGCAACGGTCGTCGCCCACGCCCCGTCGGCAGGCGGAGGAGGCGGCACGGCCTGCTGGGACTTGGAGGGCGCATGTCTGATCTTCCCCGCAAGGCGGTCACCCGAACCGCCAAGCTCGCCGCGCTCCCGCTCGGCTTCGCCGGGAGAGCGACCTGGGGACTCGGCAAACGGATCGTCGGTGAGTCCGCGGAGATCGTCGGCCGGGAACTGCAGCAGCGCACGGCCGATCAGCTGTTCAAGGTGCTCGGCGAGCTGAAGGGCGGGGCGATGAAGTTCGGGCAGGCCCTGTCCGTCTTCGAGTCGGCGCTGCCCGAGGAGGTCGCCGGCCCCTACCGGGCCGCTCTGACCAAGCTCCAGGAAGCCGCTCCGCCGATGCCCACGCGCACCGTGCACGCCGTCCTGGAGGAACGGCTCGGCGCCGACTGGCGTGCGCTGTTCGAGGAGTTCGAGGACAAACCGGCCGCGGCGGCCTCCATCGGGCAGGTGCACCGGGCGGTGTGGCACGACGGCCGTGAGGTCGCGGTCAAGGTCCAGTACCCGGGCGCCGGCGAGGCCCTGCTGTCCGATCTGGGGCAGTTGAGCAGGTTCGCCCGTCTGCTGGGGCCGCTGATCCCCGGCATGGACATCAAGCCCCTCATCGCCGAACTGAAGGACCGGGTCTCCGAGGAGCTGGACTACGGTCTGGAGGCCGAGGCGCAGCAGGCGCACGCGGAGGAGTTCGCGGGCGATCCGGACGTCCTGGTCCCCGCAGTGGTCCACCAGTGCGAACAGGTCCTGGTCACCGAGTGGATCGACGGTGTCCCGCTGGCCGAGGTGATCGCGGACGGCACCCAGGAGCAGCGCGACCGCGCCGGGCAGCTCCTCGCCCGCTTCCTGTTCTCCGGCCCCGCCCGCACCGGCCTGCTGCACGCCGACCCGCATCCGGGCAACTTCCGCCTGCTCCCCGGCGGCCCCGAGGGCGAGGACGACTGGCGGCTGGGCGTTCTGGACTTCGGCACCGTCGACCGTCTGCCCGGCGGCCTGCCGGAGCCAATCGGCGCCTCCTTGCGGATGACCCTGGACGGTGAGGCCGACGCGGTCTACGACATGCTGTGCGCGGAGGGCTTCGTCAAGGAGTCGATCGAGCTGGACCCCGACGCGGTGCTCGAATACCTCCTGCCGATCATCGAACCGGCCCAGGCGGACGAGTTCACGTTCACCCGGGGCTGGATGCGCAGCCAGGCGGCCCGGATCGCCGATCCCCGCTCCCCCGCCTACCAGCTGGGCAAGCGGCTCAATCTGCCCCCGGCCTACCTGCTGATCCACCGTGTGACGCTCAGCACCATCGGTGTGCTGTGCCAGCTGGGGGCCACCGTGCGGCTGCGCGACGAGCTGGAGGAGTGGCTGCCGGGCTTCGTGCCCGAGGCGGACGAGGAGATCGAGGAGGAAGAGGCCACCGCCGGGGCGTGAGGTGGGCGAGGGCTCAGGGGTCACCACCAGGCGGAGTCGAGCCGCCCCTCGATCGACCGCAGGTGCTCGCGGGAGCAGGCGTCGCAGAAGTAGCGGCGGACTCCGTTCTCCACGGAGCAGGTCCAGGTCGGGGGCGGTTCCTGGGCCGAGGTGCCACAGCGGGCGCAGCTCACGGGCCGGGGCCGCTCGTCGGCGTCGCCGTGGCCGGCATCTCGGGGGCCGGCATCTCGGGGGCCGGAGTGTCCGGGGTCGGCATCTTCGGGGTCGGGGTCTCCGTCAGGACGCGTCACGCGGTGACGATACCTCCCTGCCGGAGGCCGGTGGACGCAACGCGGCGCGGGGGCCGGCCCGTTCGCACGGAACCGGCCCCCGCGGGCGCAGAGTCTGCCTCCCGGCCGGGAGGCCACCGCTGAGCGGTGGGGCGGTTACTGCATGACCGCCATGGCGAGCGCGCGGCGGGCACGCCGTGAGGCGCGCTCGGCGCGGCGCTGCATCCGGCGGGCGGTCACCAGGCGCACGGCATGGCGTTCCCGCTCCACCTCCTGCAGCCGCTCCTGCATATGCGCACGAGCCATGGCTTCTGGGATGAGTTGCATCTCTCGGGTCCTGTTCTGTCGCGAGTCGTTCGCGCCGGTGGTGGTGACGTCTTCGGTGGCGGAGCCTGCGGGCTCGCTGGGGGTGGACGGCTTCATCGGGGCCTGCTTCTGGGGGTCGTGCGTGAGGGGGCGATCGATGGTTCCTGCGATGTTCATGCCGCAACCGGGTTCTTGCGCGGGCGGCCACGGGGCCGCTTCCGGGCGACGACAACGCCTTGGACGAACAGCTCGCCACCCCAGACGCCCCAGGGCTCGCGCCGCTCCTTGGCGCCGGCGAGGCAGGCCTCGATCAGCGGGCAGGTGCGGCACAGGGACTTGGCGTACTCCACGTCCGCCGGCGACTCGGCGAAGAAGACCTCCGGGTCGTAGGAACGGCACGGGACGGGCACGCCGAGGTTCTCGATGGCGTCGTCGAGCGCGGTGAGCGCGGTGAGCGGGATCAAGGCGGGGTCCTCCGTGAGACCAGGCTTGGGGATCGTGTCGGAAGGCGGTACGGACGGGGCGTGCGCTTCGAGTTGCACGGTTGGTCTTCCTCGTCTGGTCGGTCCGGCCGGGTCGGCCGGGTGTCGGCTGGGTACCGGGTTCTTTTCTTGTCCCGAGGCCCCTTCGGTCCGTCCTCCCCGTTCGGGGAAAACAGAAGGGCCGCGGATCCCGGGTGGGGTTCCGCGGCCCTGAAGGCGCCGGCCTGATCGTCGATCAGGCTGGATCACTCCAGGGTTCTGGCCCACGGAAGGCCCACATCAGGTGGTGCTGCGTCGTCTGCTTCCGAATACCGGCACCGGCCGCCGTAAAGGCATAGGCCCGCGCCTGTGCCACTACTGCTTCCAGTGCCTCGGTCGGTCGCTCATTGCGCTCGCGGACAGAAGCACCCGCGAGGGACAGGACGGACTCCGGACGCACGGCGTGAACGCCGGACACACCGGTGCCCTGGTCCGAGACGCCGAGCATGCACAGGGAGGCGACCGAGCGATCGGTCATTTTGGCGGTGCTGAAGAAGCTGCTCTTGATGCTGATCACTGGACTCGCCTCCTCTCGGCGTCTGGGGGACTGGGGTGAGCCAGCCCGTACGGATATGCAAGTACAACACGGAATCAGGGCCTCAGGAAGGCCGCTGTTCCCGTGACCAAGAACCTATGGGGATTCCCCGGGCATGCGCAAACTATTTTTGCGACGAGTTGGCATCAGTCGTCGATCTCTTGGCCCGCACCCTCCTGACCTGCGCAGATGGCGAGAACGGCGGCTCCGTGGCGGCGCAGCTTGCGCGTCCCGACACCGGGGATGCGCGCCAGCTCGCGAGCGTCGTCCGGAGCGGCTTCGGCGATCGCCATCAGGGTCCTGTCGGTGAAGACGCAGAAGGCGGGCTGTCCGCTGAGCCGCGCCTGCTCCTCGCGCCACTCCCGCAGCCGCTCGTACAGGCCCTCGTCCATGTCGGACGGGCAGTCGTCGCAGCGCATCAGTTTCATCTCGCCGGCGTCGGTGAGGGTGCGGCCGCATACCCGGCACCGGGCCGGAACACGCTGGGTACGCCGGGGCCTGGCCTCCGGGCCCCGAGCCGCCGCTCCCGCGCCCGGCCCGGTCCCCCGCTCGATCCCTCCGGCGGCGCCCCGGCTGCCGTGACCGGCCAGGGCGGCGGTGCCGGGGCGCAGTCCGTCCAGGAAGCGGCTGGGGCGGCGGTTGGGACGACCGCCGGGAGTGCGGGTCAGCGACCAGGAGAGGTGCAGCCGCTCGCGGGCGCGGGTGACGCCGACGTAGAGCAGGCGGCGCTCCTCCTCGATCTGTTCGTCCGTCCTGGCGTAGGTGATGGGGATCATGCCCTCGCCGACGCCGACCAGGAAGACGACGTCCCATTCCAGGCCCTTGGCCGAGTGCAGGGAGGCGAGGGTGACTCCCTGGACGGTGGGGGCGTGCTGGGCGTTCGCCCGCTCGTCGAGTTCGGCCATGAGGTCGCCGAGGCCGGCGCCCGCTCTGGCGGCGGCGAAGTCCCGCGCGAGGTTCACCAGCGCGGCCAGCGACTCCCAGCTCTCCCTGGTGGCGCCCGAGCCGGCCGGGGGCTGCGGCGTCCAGCCCTCGCCCGACAGCACGGCACGCACCTGGGAGGGCAGGTCGACGGCGTCGTCGAGCAGGGAGTCGTTGCCGCCGAAGCGGGCGGCGGCGCGCAGGGAGACGACCGCCTTGCGCACCTCGGGGCGGTCGAAGAAGCGCTCCGCGCCGCGCAGCTGGTACGGCACCCCGGCGTCCGCGAGGGCCTGCTCGTAGGTCTCCGACTGGGCGTTCGTCCGGAACAGGACGGCGATCTCGCTCGCCGGGACGCCCGAGGCGATCAGGTCGTGGATGCGGTGGGCGGCGCCCTCGGCCTCGGCGGGCTCGTCCGCGTACTCCGTGTAGTCGGGTTCCGGTCCTGTGGGGCGCTGCGAGACCAGTTCCAGCCGGTGGTCGGCGGCGCGGCCGCGTGCCTGGGCGAGCAGTCCGTTGGCGAGGCGGACGACCTGGGGGGTGGAGCGGTAGTCGCGGACCAGTTTGACGACGGTGGCGCCGGGGTGGCGGGCGCGGAAGTCGAGGAGGTGGTCCGGGGTTGCTCCCGTGAACGAATAAATGGTCTGGCTCGCGTCCCCGACGACGCACAGGCTGTCGCGCTCTCCGAGCCACAGTTCCAGCAGGCGCTGCTGCAGCGGGCTGACGTCCTGGTACTCGTCCACCACGAAGTGCTGGTACTGGGCGCGGACCTGTTCGGCGACGTCACGCCGGTCCTGCAGGATGGCGACGGTCAGCAGCAGGACGTCCTCGAAGTCGATGACCGAGCGGTCCCGCTTGAGGTCTTCGTAGACCGAGTACAGGTGGGCGACCTCGGCCGGGTCCCGGGGTGTCTCGCGGCCGGCCTTCGCGGCTGCGAGGGCGTAGTCGGCCGGAACGGTCTGGGTGACCTTGGACCACTCGATCTCCGCCGTGATGTCCCGCAGCTCGCCCCGGTCCAGGCGGATGCGGCAGGCGGCGGCCGCGTCCGCCACGAGCTGGATCTTGCGGTCCACCAGCCGGGGCATGCCTCCGCCGACCGCTTTCGGCCAGAAGTACTGCAGCTGGCGCAGCGCGGCGGAGTGGAAGGTGCGGGCCTGGACGCCCTGCGCGCCGAGCTGGCGCAGCCGGCCGCGCATCTCTCCCGCGGCGCGGTTGGTGAAGGTGACGGCGAGCACGCTGGAAGGCTGGAGGATGCCGGCTCGGACGCCGTAGGCGATCCGGTGGGTGATGGCGCGGGTCTTGCCCGTGCCGGCTCCCGCCAGCACGCACACCGGACCGTGCAGCGCGGTGGCGACCTCGCGCTGCTCGGGGTCGAGCCCTTCGAGCACCGCGTCGGCAGAGTCCGGTACCTGCGGGAAGAGGGTGGAGTGCGTTGCTGCTGTCACACAGCCATGCTGCCAGGTCGGCGGAGACAGGTGAGTCGGTTGTCCACAGGCGGGCCCTCGCGGTCGTACTAGTGCGACCGGGGTCACGCGCTCGCACGGGGCACCGATACCCCCCGCGGGAATGCCGGAGCCGGTGACGTACGTTCATCGACTGCGACCAAGACGTCCCCGACCCGCCGAAGGAGCGCGAGAGACATGCCGGGCACTGTGACGATGTACAGCACCACCTGGTGCGGCTACTGCCGTCGGCTGAAGAGCCAGATGGACCGTGAGGGCATCGCGTACAAGGAGATCAACATCGAGCAGGACCCGGAGTCCGCGGCCTTCGTCGAGAAGGCGAACGGGGGCAACCAGACGGTGCCGACCGTGCTCTTCGAGGACGGGTCGACGCTGACGAACCCGTCGCTGGCACAGGTCAAGCAGAAGATCGGCGTCTGAGTCCGCTCAGTTCGTACGCGTCGGTTCGTACGCGTTGTACGCGTCGGTTCGTACGCGTGGGAAGGCGGCCCCCCGGACCGGTCGGGGGGCCGCCTTCCTGTGCCCGGGGGCTCAGCGCCTGCCCGGTGCGGGCGCCGGCGGCGTCAGACGAAGGTCCTCGTCGGCAGGGGCTGGCCGTACCAGAGTTCGATGAGGCGGGCCGCGATCGAGATGCCGTAGGGCGGGAGGACGTCGCCGGACTCGAAGGCCTTGCGCAGTTCCTCGCGGGAGAACCAGCGGGCCTCGTGGATCTCGTCGCCGTCGACGTCGATCTCGATCGAGGTGGCGTGGGCCATGAAGCCCAGCATGAGGCTGGACGGGAACGGCCAGGGCTGGCTGGCGACGTACTCGACCTGGCCGACGGCGATGCCGACCTCCTCGTGGACCTCGCGGCGCACCGACTGCTCGATGGACTCGCCGGGCTCTACGAAGCCGGCGAGCGTGGAGAAGCGGCCCTCGGGCCAGTGCACCTGGCGGCCGAGCAGGATGCGGTCCTCGTCGTCGGTGACCGCCATGATCACTGCGGGGTCGGTGCGCGGGTAGTGCTCGGCGCCGCAGGCGGGGCAGCGGCGGATGTGGCCGGCCGCGGCGATCACGGTGCGCTCCCCGCAGCGCGAGCAGAAGCGGTGCAGCCGCTGCCAGTTCTCCAGGGCCACCGCGTGCACCAGCAGGCCCGCGTCGCGCGGCGACAGCAGCAGGCCCGCCTCGCGCAGTCCCGCCGGGCGCGCGGACTGGTCCATCCGGCCGGGCAGCGAGTCCTTCTGCAGCGCGAAGTAGCTGACGCCGTCCTCGTCGGTGCCGAGGAAGTAGCGGTGCGCCTCGGTGAGCGGGGCCTCGAAGGACGGGGTCATGACGAGTTCGGTGCGGCCGTCGGGTGTCTCGTCGACGAGCGCCTGGCCGCCGGAGACCACGAAGCAGCGGGTCGTGGGGTGGCTCCATGCCGCGGCGAGCCAGGCCTCGTCGAGCCGGTGGTGGGCGGCCCGGTCGATGCCGCTGGGCGCGGTGAGCGAGACGGGGCGGTCTGCGGTGTGGTCGGTCCAGGTGGTCACGGGTGCTTCCAACTCCCCCGGTGCAACGGTTGATTCGGCGGCGGTTCAGCGGGACGTACGGCAGGCGGGGGCCGGGTCCGGCGGGGCGTCAAGGGTGCGGACGGCCCTTCCAGTGTGCCCCCCGCGGGCGGCGTCCCCGGACGGGGGCAGCAGGTCAGGGCGCATCGCGCCAGTGCTCGGCGAGATCGCCCCACAGATAGGCGGTCGTCTCGACGCCCTTGAGCAGGAGGTCCAGCTCGACCTTCTCGTTCGGTGCGTGCCAGCCGTCGGAGGGGACGGAGATGCCCAGGAAGAGCACGGGAGCGCCGAGCACCTCCTGGAGGTCGGCGGCCGGTCCGGAGCCGCCCTCCCGGGTGAAGCGGACGGGCGTGCCGAAGGCCCGGCCCATGGCACGGGCGACGGACTGCAGAGCGGGATGGTCCAGCGGGGTCAGGCAGGGGCGGGTGGCCGCGCCGAACACCGTCTCGTGGCGGATCCCCTCGGGCACCTGTTCGTCGATCCAGGCGAGGACGGCCTTCTCGACGTGGTCGGGGTCCTGGCCCGCGACCAGGCGGAACGACAGCTTCACCATCGCCGTGGAGGGGATGATCGTCTTACTGCCGGGGCCCTGGTAGCCACCGCCGATGCCGTTGACCTCGGCAGTGGGGCGGGCCCAGATGCGCTCCAGGGTGGTGTGTCCGGCCTCGCCGTGGGTGGCGTACGACTTGGCGGTGCGCAGCCACCGCGCCTCGTCGAAGGGCAGCTCGGCGAAGAGGTCGCGCTCGCGGTCGGTCAGCTCCACGATGCCGTCGTAGAAGCCGGGGACGGCCACGCGCGCGTGCTCGTCGTGCAGCGCGGCGACGAGGCGGGCGGCAGCGGTCGCCGGGTTGGGCACGGCGCCGCCGAAGGAACCGGAGTGGATGTCCTGGTCCGGGCCGTACAGCCGGATCTCGCACTCGGCGAGGCCGCGCATGCCGGTGCACACCGTGGGGGTGTCCTCGGACCACATGCCCGTGTCGGACACGATCACCGCGTCGGCGGCGAGCCGGTCGGCGCGGCTCTCGACCAGCGCCCGGAAGTGCGGCGAGCCGGACTCCTCCTCGCCCTCGATCAGCAGCTTGAGGTGGACGGCCGGGGTGGTGCGCCCGGTGGCCGCGAGGTGGGCGCGGACGCCGAGTGTGTGGAAGAACACCTGGCCCTTGTCGTCGGCCGCCCCGCGCGCCTGGAGGCGGTTGCCGCGGACGACCGGTTCGAAGGGCTCGCTGTCCCAGCCGTCCTCGCGGGCGGCGGGCTGCACGTCGTGGTGGCCGTAGACCAGGACGGTGGGGGCTTCGGGGTCGTCCGAGGGCCACTCGGCGTAGACGGCCGGGGCGCCCGGGGTCTGCCAGACCTCCGCGGTGGTGAAACCGGTGTCCTCGAGCTTGGCCGCGAGCCAGTCGGCGCTGCGCCGTACGTCGGGCGCGTGGTCGGGCTGCGCCGACACGGAGGGGATGCGCAGCCACTCGGCGAGGTCGTCGAGGAAGGCGGCGCGGTGCTGCTCGATGTACATGCGGACGGCGCTGTCCGGGGTCTGGCTCATGCTCCCGAGCCTATCGGCCCGCGGTGACATCCCGTTCGGGCGGTTCGTCACACTGCGGTCCGGGCAGGGGCCGCGGTTCCTCCTGCGCCTCGGCCGGCGGGTCGTCCAGCAGGAGCCGTTCCAGAGCGGCCCGGTCCGGCAGCGGGTCCGGGCGTACGACCTCTCCGGTGCGGACGTACACGAACGCGGCCCGGACCCGCTCCAGGGGCAGTCCGTGCCGCTCGGCCCAGGCCAGCCGGTACACGGCGAGCTGGAGCGGGTCCGCCGCGTACGAGCGGCTCGTCTTCCAGTCGACGATCTCGTACGTCACCTCCTGTCCGTCACCCTCCTTGTAGACGGCGTCGATCCGGCCGCGGACGACCCGGCCGGCGATCTCCAGCTGGAAGGGCGCCTCGACGCGGTGGGGGGTGCGGCGGGCGTAGGCCGTGCGTTCGAAGGCTTCCTTGAGCGCTTCCAGGTCGCGCTCGTCGAGGATCTCGGCGTCCGACCCGGGCAGTTCCTCGGGCTCCAGCATGGGCAGGGTGAGGGCTTCGAAGCGGCTCTCGACCCAGGCGTGGAAGCGGGTGCCACGGCGTGCCGCGGGTTGCGGAGGGAGCGGCATGGGGCGCGCGAGTTCCCGCGCGAACCCGTCCGGGTCGGCCGCCAGACGCATCAGCTGGGACGCGGTCAGTGCCGTCGGCAGGGGGACGTCGACGACGTTCTGCCGGGCGCGGCGGAGTTCTCCCGCGAGCGCGTCGAGGTCGCGGTCCCAGGAGGCGACGGTGCGGGCCTCCTCCGGGGTGAGGTGTTCGTGTTCGGGTGCCGGTCCGGGCGTCCGGCGGGCCTCGGCGGGGTGCCCGTCGCCGTGCCCATGCCCGTGCCCGTCCGTGGACGTCGCCTGGTGCGGGATCGCGGGGGCGGGGCGCTCGGCGCTCCAGGAGTCCCAGTCGCCGGGATCGTCCTCGACGGGGATGCCGTCGTCGAAGGGGGCGTCGTCGAAGGGGGCGTCGTCGACGGGGGTGCCTTCGAAAGGTGGTGCGTCCTCCTCCGGGGGCGGGGGCCAGTCGGGGTCGTCGTGGGAGTCCGGGGCGTGCGCGGCCGGCGGGAGGTCCGGGGCGTCCGCGCGGGCGGCCAGGTCGTCGAGGTGGGCCAGAACGGTCGCGGCGGCGGCGCGGCGGCGGGCCAGGGCGGTCTCGTCCAGCGGCAGGGGCCAGACCTGCTCGGCGGCGGCCCGGTGCAGGGCCGGGTTCTCCTCGTCCTCCCCGGGCTGCTCGGCCCAGGCCTCGATCTCGCCGTACCCGGCGGCGCAGTGGTCGTGCAGGGCCAGCAGGAAGTCGGAGGGGCCGCGCGGCTTCTTCTGGCTCGGTCCCCACCAGTGGCCGGAGCCGAGCAGCAGAGAGCGCGGGCGGGTGAAGGTGACGTAGCCGAGGCGCAGTTCCTCGGTGTGCTGGTGGTCCTTCATGGCCTCGTGGAAGGTTTTCACGCCGCGTGCGTCCCAGCTGCCCACGTCGGGCAGGGTGTCGGCGTCGCCGCGCAGGGCGTGCGGCAGGACCTTGCCCTGGCTGGTCCACTTCTCGCGGCCCTGGCCGCTGGGGAAGGCACCGGTGACCAGGCCGGGGACGGCGACGACGTCCCACTCCAGGCCCTTGGAGCGGTGCGCGGTGAGCACCTTGACCGTGTTCTCGCCGCCGGGCAGCGCGTTGTCGAGGCCCTTCTCGTACTGGGCGGCGGTGCGCAGGAAGCCGAGGAAGGCCAGCAGCGACGCCTCGCTCTCGTGGGCGGCGAAGGAGGCGGCGACGTCCAGGAAGTTCGACAGGGTCTCGCGGCGGCGGGCGGCCAGCGCGTGCGGCGACGCCGACAGCTCCACCTCCAGGCCGGTGACGGCCAGCACCCGGTGCAGTACGTCCATCAGCGGGTCGGACAGGGAACGGCGCAGGTCGCGCAGTTCGGCGGCGAGCCGGGCGAAGCGCACGCGCGCGTCCGCCGAGAACGGCAGCCCGTCGTCGCCCTGGCCGTCCAGGGGCGTCTCCAGGAACGTGTCGAGCGCGTCGGCCAGGGAGATCACCTCGGCCGGGTCGACGCCCTCGACCGCCTCGGCGAGCCGTCGGTCCGGGTCGTCGGCGGCGTCCACGCGCGCGTGCGCGACGAGGAGCCGCGCCCGGCGTCCGAGGAGGGCGAGGTCGCGCGGGCCGATCCGCCACCGCGGGCCCGTCAGCAGCCGCACCAGGGACGCGTTGGCTCCGGGGTCCTGCAGGACCTCGCACACGGCGACGAGGTCGGCGACCTCGGGCAGGTGCAGCAGCCCGGACAGGCCTACCACCTCGACCGGGACGTCACGGGCGACCAGGGCGCCCTGGATCTCGGCGAAGTCGGCCGCCGTGCGGCACAGCACGGCGATCTCGCCGGGCGCCTTGCCGGTCCGGACGAGGTGGGCGATCGAGTCGGCCAGCCACCCGATCTCCTCCGCGTGGGTGCGCAGCAGGGCGCAGCGCACCAGGCCGTCGCGTTCGGCACCGGGGGCCGGGCGCAGGGCCTCCACGCCCGCGTGCATGGCCCGCAGGGGCTCGGCGAGGCCGTTGGCGAGGTCGAGGAGCCGGCCGCCGCTGCGCCGGTTCTCGCTGAGGGCCTGCCTGGTCGCGGGCCGGCCGTCGGCGTGGGCGAAGTGCTCGGGGAAGTCGTCGAGGTTGGCGACGGAGGCTCCCCGCCAGCCGTAGATCGCCTGGCAGGGGTCGCCGACGGCGGTGACGGGGTGTCCCGTGCCGTCGCCGAAGAGGCCGGCCAGCAGCAGGCGCTGGGCCACCGAGGTGTCCTGGTACTCGTCCAGGAGGACCACCCGGAACGTGTCGCGCAGCACCCGGCCGACCTCCGGGAGGCGGGCGAGCTGGGCGGCGAGCGCGATCTGGTCGCCGAAGTCCAGCAGGTCGCGCTCGCGTTTGGCGGCCCGGTAGTGCAGCACCAGCTCGGCCAGGTCCCGGCGGGCGGCGGCCGTCTCGGGGACCTTGCGCAGGTCGGCGTTGGTGAGCTTGGTGTCCTGGAGGGTGTGCAGCAGTCCGGCGTCCCACGCGCGCAGGGCGTCGGGGTGCACGAGGTGCTCGGAGAGTTCGGCGTCGAGGGCGAGGAGGTCGCTGACCAGGTCCGGGAAGGAGCGGGTCAGGGCCGGGTAGGGGCCGGGGGCCTCGCGCAGCACGCGCGCGGCGAGCTGGTAGCGCGTGGCGTCGGCGAGCAGGCGGGTGGTGGGCTCCAGGCCGATGCGCAGGCCGTGGTCGGTCAGGAGGCGGCCCGCGAAGGCGTGGTAGGTGGAGATCACCGGCTCGCCCGGCGGGTTGTCCGGGTCCGGCCAGGCGGGGTCGGCGGGCGGCGCGGCGGTGGAGGGGTGGCGGCCGGGAGACGGCTGGGCGTCGGGATCGGTGACACCGGCCCTGACCAGGGCCTTGCGGACGCGCTCCGCCAGCTCGCCGGCGGCCTTGTTGGTGAAGGTCAGGCCGAGGACCTGCTCGGGGGCGACCTGGCCGGTGCCCACCAGCCACACCACGCGGGCCGCCATCACGGTGGTCTTCCCCGAACCGGCTCCGGCCACGATGACCTGCGGGGCGGGCGGCGCGATGATGCAGGCCGTCTGCTCCGGGGTGAACGGGATCCCGAGGAGCTCCTTGAGCTGCTCGGGATCGGTGATACGGGCGGGCACGTCGAAAAGGCTAGCGGCGGGCACTGACAACCGGTGCCCGCCTCACCTCGCGGCGCCGCAGGAGCGCAGGTCAGACCCGGTGGTGCCGTACGTCACGCGGGTCATTCGACGACCTGGCGTCCCTCCGGGCGGGCACTGCAGGAGGCACGGAAGGCGCAGTGCGCGCAGTGCTGCCCGGCCGTCGGCATGAACCGCTCGTCCAGGACCTTTCCGGCGGCGGTCGCCAGCAGCTCACCGACCCACTCGCCCTCCAGCGGTTCCTGGGCCTGCACCTTCGGCAGGCTCTCCCCGCCGTCCCGCTTGGCCGCGCCCTGGCGCAGCTGCACCAGTTCGGCGCCGCCCGGTTCGGGGCGGGTGCCGTCGAAGGCGTCGTCGACCGCGCCCTCGCGGACGGCGAGCTGGTAGACGGCGAGCTGGGGGTGGCGGGCCACCTCGGCGCCGGTGGGTGCCTGCTTGCCGGTCTTGAAGTCGACGACGTAGGCGCGGCCCTCGCCGTCGGCCTCCACCCGGTCCATGGAGCCTCGGATGCGCACCTGGTGTCCGCCGGCGCTCAGCGTCACGTCGAAGCCGTGCTCGCTGGCCACCGGCGTCCGGCCGGCTCGGTCCAGGACGTGCCACTTCAGGAAGCGTTCGAGCGCGACGCGCGCGTTCTCCCGTTCCTGCCGCGACTTCCACGGCGCGTCGAAGGCGAGGGCGTTCCAGACGGTCTCCAGGCGCTCCATGAGGACGGCGAGGTCGGCGGGACTGCGGCCGGAGGCGACCTCGTCGGCGAGGACGTGCACCACGTTGCCGAAGCCCTGGGCGGCGCTCGCCGGCGTGTCGGCCTTCACCTCGCGGCCCAGGAACCACTGCAGGGCGCAGGTGTGGGCGAGCTGGTCGAGGGCGCTTCCGGAGAGCACGACGGGCTGGTCGCGGTCGCGCAGCGGCACCTTGCTCTCGGTCGGCTCGGCCATGCCCCACCAGCGGTAGGGGTGGGCCGAGGGGACCAGCGGGCGGCCCTCCTCGTCGGCGAGGGCGGCGAGCCTGGCCAGGCGGCGCGCTGCGGCCTCCCGCAGGACGTCGGAGACGCGCGGGTCCACGGTCGTGGCGCGCAACTCGGCGACCAGGGCCGCCACGGACAGCGGGCGGCGGGGACGCCCGGTGACGTCCTTGGGTTCGACGCCGAGTTCGGTCAGGAAGCGCGAGGGCTGGTCGCCGTCGTCCGCGGGCGCCTTCACCGCGGTCACGACCAGGCGTTCACGCGCGCGCGTGGCGGCCACGTAGAAGAGCCTGCGCTCCTCGGCCAGCAGGGCGCCGGGGGTGAGCGGTTCGGCGAGGCCGTCGCGGCCGATGCGGTCGGCCTCCAGCAGGGAGCCGCGGCGCCGCAGGTCGGGCCAGAGCCCTTCCTGGACGCCCGCGACGACGACCAGGCGCCACTGCAGGCCCTTGGAACGGTGCGCCGTCATCAGACGTACGGCATCGGGACGCACGGCACGCCGCGTGAGGGTGTCGGCGGCGATGTCCTGGGCGTCGATCTCCTCCAGGAAGTTCAGGGCGCCGCGGCCGCCGGTGCGCTCCTCCGCGCGCGCGGCGGTCGCGAACAGCGCGCACACGGCGTCCAGGTCCCGGTCGGCGTTGCGGCCCGCCGCCCCGCCGCGCCGGGTGGCCCGCTCCAGGCGCGCGGGCCAGGGCGTGCCCTCCCACAGGTCCCACAGGGCCTCCTCGGCGGTGCCGCCGCCCGCCAGGCGTTCCCTGGCCTTCTTCAGCAGCGCGCCGAGACGCTGCGCCCCGCGCGCGTACGTGGGGTCGTGGGTCACCAGGCGTTCCGGTTCGGCGAGGGCCCGGGCGAGCAGTTGGTCCGAGGGCGGGGGCAGGAGATTGCCGGCGGCTCGTTCCTCCTCGCGCAGCGCGCGGCCGAGGCGGCGCAGGTCGGCGGTGTCCATACCGGCGAGCGGCGAGGCGAGGAGGGCCAGGGCGGTCTCGGTGTCCAGCCAGCAGGGGTCGGCACGGGGGGTGGTCTCCGAGTCGGCATCCGGACCGCCCTGCGGGGCGGTCTCAGGACCGGACTCCGGGGCGATCTGCGGGGCGGTCTCAGGACCGGACTCCGGGGCGATCTGCGGGGCGGTCTCCAGGGCCGCCCGCGCCTCGGGACGATCGGTCTGCGCATGGGGACGATCCGTCCGCGCCTCGGGGCGGTCGGTGTGCTCGTCGTCGGAACGGGCGGTCTGCTCGTCGTCGGAACGGTCGTCCTGCTCGTCGGTGACGGCGGGTGGTACGAGGGGCGCCGGGGCGGCGGAGGGCTCCGCCGCCAGGCGTGGGACCGCTTCGGCCGTCGCCACGGCGCGCAACGCCGTCAGCAGCGGCGTGACCGCAGGTTCGTGGCGCAGCGGCAGGTCGTCGCCGTCGACGTCCAGGGGGACACCGGCGGCCGTCAGGGCACGCCGGAGGGTCGGTATGGTGCGGGCGCCCGCGCGCACCAGTACGGCCATCTCACCCCAGGGGACGCCGTCCTCCAGGTGGGCGCGGCGCAGGATGTCGGCGATGTTGTCCACCTCGGTGCCCGCCGTCGGGTACGTGTGGACCTCGACGCGCCCGCCGTCCTCGACCGGAACCAGCTCCCGGTGGGCGCGGACCTTCTCGGCCGGGAGCCGGGTGAGGGGCATGCGCCGGGTGAGCAGACGGGTCGCGGCCAGCAGCGCGCCGCCCGAGCGGCGGGAGGTGCGCAGCACCGCGACGGGAGCGGGCCGGCCGTCCGCACGGGGGAACGCCTGCGGGAACTCCAGGATGCCGTTGACGTCCGCGCCCCGGAACGCGTAGATCGACTGGTCGGGGTCGCCGAAGGCGAGCAGGGTCCGGCCGCCTCCCGCCATCGCCCGCAGCAGCCGCACCTGCGCCGGGTCGGTGTCCTGGTACTCGTCGACGTAGACGACGTCGTACTGCGCGGCGAGCCGCTGGGCGACCTCCGGGCGGCCGGCGAGGAGTACCGCGCGGTGGACGAGTTCGGCGTAGTCGAGGACGCCCTGGAGGTCGAGGACGTCGAGGTACTCGGCGAGGAAGGCGGCGGCGGCCTGCCAGTCGGGACGGCCGATGCGGCGCGCGAACGCCGCCAGGGCGCCGGGGCCGAGCCCCAGCTCCCGGCTGCGGGCGAGGACGGCACGGACCTCGTCGGCGAACCCGCGGGTGGTCAGGCAGGCGCGCAGTTCGTCGGGCCAGCGCACGTGTGCCAGACCCAGTCGTTCCAGGTCGACCTGGCCCGCCAGGAGGTCGCGGACGGTCACGTCCTGCTCGGGTCCGGACAGCAGCCGCAGCGGCTCCACGAACAGGCCGCTGTCCTGGTGGGCGCGGACCAGGGCGTAGCAGAAGGAGTGGAAGGTGGTCGCGCGGGGCGCGCGGGCCGCTCCGGTGCGCTGCGTCATGCGCTCGCGCAGTTCCATGGCCGCCTTGCGGCTGAACGTCAGCACCAGGATCCGCTCGGGGTCCTGCCCGCGGGCGATCCGGGCGGCGACGGACTCGACGAGGGTGGTGGTCTTGCCGGTCCCCGGGCCCGCGAGGACGAGCAGCGGGCCGGCCTCGTGGTCAACCACGGCACGCTGGGCGGCGTCCAGACGAGGGGGATCCGGTCGGGCCGGCGGGGTACGCACCAGTCGGTAAGCGCCACGGTTCCCCTGCCGCACCTCGGGGTGCGGCAGGTGCCTGGTGGAGGAAGAGGAGCTCACGTGGTTCGCCGGTCCTGGTGGGTGTGCTGGGTCGGGTCGCGGCCGACGCGGGGCGCCGTGGCCGGTGGGCCGGGCCGCCGGTGGGGGACGGCCGGTGGCCTCGGGGTGAGGGGAACACGCCCGGACGACGCTACGCCCGTGCCCGCGCTGGAAGCAGGACTTCCCCTTCTTCCCATCGGCCCCGCCGCTCCCGCCGGCCCCGGTGTGCACGGAGGCCTCCTGGAACGCTGCCGTCACGCATGCCCCTCGACGCACGAACGTACGGCATTCCGCGGACGTGCCCGGATTCGCCCGTCCGGGTCCCGGGCTCCCCATGGGCGGGACGGATGGCGGAAGCTGTCAGGTGTGACCCTGCGCACGTTCGCCGCCGTCGCCGTCCCAGCGGGCCCGCCTCATGTCGAGCCGGGGCAGGTGGCCCTCGGCCGCCCTGCCCGCCTCCCGCAGCGGCGTGCCCTCGTCCCGGTAGTGCGCGAGCGCTCTCAGTTCGTGTCCCGGCAGCAGGACACCGTCCGAGCGGACGACCCGCCACCAGGGGACGGCGCCCCCGTAGAGCGCCATGACGCGGCCCACCTGGCGGGGCCCTCCCTCCTCCAGCCACTCGGCGACGTCCCCGTACGTCATGACTCGGCCCGCCGGGATCCCCTCGGCGACCTCCAGGACCCGCTCCGCGTACTCGGGCAGGGCCTCGGGAGGGTCGGGGCAGCCGTCCGGAAGGCTCACTTCGCTCATCCCACCCATCCTGCCCCACGCCACCGACAGTGCGGCGGGACCGTCACGAACCGTGGGCCTCGCTCGCGGGCCGCGCTTCGGGCAGACTGTCGGACCCGCATATGCACCCTGATGCCCCCGTGTGTCGGTGGGGCATGCCACCATCATGCGGGCGGTGACCGGTGATACGAGACCAAGAAGAGGCGATGAAGCAGCAGGGTGTGCACCCCGACGACGCGGAGGGCACCTCTGGGGTCTCGTCGCGCCCGGACACCGCTGACACGGGACGCGCGAAGGACACCCGCCGCGCCGAGGCCCCGGACGGCGAAGACGGCACGGACAGCGGGAACGCCAGGAACGACGGGAACGACGGAGACCGCAGGAACAACAACGACGGAGCAGGCGGGAACAACGGGGACGGCGGGGGCGCCGCGGCTTCCCGGGGCGTCGGCAAGGAGGCCGCCGCGGCGCAGGAGCAGCCCGACGACAGCGCGGAGAACCCCTCCGCCGAGGACGCGGGGAAGCAGGCCGCCGCCGACGCCGGCAACCAGCCCGAGGAGGGCGCGGGCAAGCAGTCCGACGAGGGGGCGGGCAAGCAGTCCGACGACACCGCCGACGTGGCGCACATCGACGAACTGGAGGGCGACGAACCGCTCCTCCCCGCGCGCGTGCACCGCCCCTCGGACCTGATGCGGCTGCTGGTGGGCGTGCTCGCCGTCGCCGTCCTGCTCGCGATCGCCGCGTTCGCGCACGGCACGACGTCCGGTCTCGAACAGGACATCAACAAGGGCACGGGACAGGCGCCCGACCTGCTCATCAAGATCGCCGGTCTGGTGTCCAGCATCGCGATCCTGCTGGTGCCGGTGGCCTTCGCCATCGAGCGGCTGATCAAACGCGACGGGCTGCGGATCGCCGACGGCGTCCTCGCGGCGGTCCTCGCCCACGGGGTGACCCTCGCCACCGACCTGTGGGTGGCCAAGGCGGCCCCGGGCTCGATCCAGGACGCCCTCACCCAGCCCTCCCCCGGCAACCTCCACGCGCTGACCGACCCCGTGCACGGCTACCTCGCCCCCGTCATCGCGTACATGACGGCCGTCGGCATGTCCCGCAGACCGCGCTGGCGTTCGGTGCTGTGGATCGTGCTGCTGCTCGACGCCTTCTCGATGCTGGTCACCGGGTACACGACACCGTTCTCGATCATCCTGACGGTGCTGATCGGCTGGTCCATCGCCTACGGCACCCTGTACGCGGTCGGCTCGCCCAACGTCCGTCCCACCGGCCGGACGCTGATGGCGGGGCTGCAGACCGTCGGTTTCCGCCCGGTGAGCGCGGCCCGCCAGGAGGCGGCGGAGACGACGGCCGACAGCGGCGACCGCGGCCGGCGCTATTTCGTCACCCTCGAGGACGGCCCGCCGCTGGACGTCACGGTCGTCGACCGCGAGCAGCAGGCACAGGGCTTCTTCTACCGCCTGTGGCGCAACATCACGTTGCGCGGTTTCGCCACCCGCAGCAGCCTTCAGTCGCTGCGCCAGGCCCTGGAGCAGGAGGCGCTGCTCGCCTACGCGGCCATCGCCGCCGGCGCCAACGCCCCCAAGCTGATCGCGACCTCCGAGCTGGGCCCCGACGCCGTGATGCTCGTCTACGAGCACACCGGCGGGCGCACGCTCGACTCGCTGGCGGACGACGAGATCACCGACGAGCTGCTGCGTCACACCTGGCACCAGGTGCGGGCGCTGCAGTCCCGGCGCATCGCGCACCGCAGGCTGGCGGGTGACGCGATCGTGGTGGATCGTTCCGGCAAGGTGATCCTGACCGACCTGCGCGGCGGCGAGATCGCCGCGGGCGACCTGCTGCTGCGCATGGACGTCGCCCAGCTGGTGACGACGCTCGGCCTGCGGGTGGGCGCCGAACGCGCGGTCGCCTCGGCGGTCGACGTCCTGGGCCCGGACGCGGTCGCCGACTGTCTGCCCATGCTGCAGCCGATCGCCCTGACCCGCTCCACCCGCGCCACCCTGCGCAGGCTCGCCCGCGAGCGGGCGCAGCGGGAGCGCGACGCGGTCCTGGAGGCGTCCAGGCAGGCCAAGCAGGCCCGCCTGGAGCACGCCTCCCAGAGCGCCGGTGCACCGACGGGCGTGGTCCTGGAGAAGACGGACAAGAAGCAGGAGAAGCAGGACAAGAAGGCCGAGCGTGCCGAGGCGCGGGCGGAGAAGCGGGCCATCGACGAGGCCATAGAGGAGGCCCGCGAGGAGGATTTGCTGACGCAGATCCGCCACCAGGTGCTGCGGATCCGGCCCCAGGCCCCGGTCGAGCCGGCCCGCCTGGAACGCGTGCGGCCGCGGACGCTGATCAGCTTCATCGCCGGCGCCATCGGCGCGTACTACCTGCTGACGCAGCTGACGCACATCGAGTTCAACACGCTGTTCGCCCACGCCCAGTGGGGCTGGCTGGCGGCGGCGGTGCTGTTCTCGGCGCTCAGCTACGTCGCGGCGGCGATGGCGCTGCTGGGGTTCGTGCCGGAGCGGGTGCCGTTCGTGCGGACGGTGGCCGCCCAGGTCGCCGGGTCGTTCGTGAAGATCGTCGCGCCGGCCGCCGTCGGCGGTGTCGCCCTCAACACGCGCTTCCTCCAGCGCGCCGGCGTACGCCCGGGGCTCGCGGTGGCGAGCGTGGGCGCGTCCCAGCTGTTCGGGCTCGGGTGCCACATCCTGATGCTGCTGTCTTTCGGCTATCTGACCGGCACGGAGAAGACGCCGTCGCTGTCGCCGTCCCGGACGGTCATCGCCGGCCTGCTGACGGTCGCGGTGCTCGTCCTGGTGGTCACCTCGGTGCCGTTCCTGCGGAAGTTCGTGGTCACGCGCGTGCGTTCGCTGTTCGCGGGGGTGGTGCCGCGCATGCTGGACGTGCTCCAGCGGCCGCAGAAACTCGTCACCGGCATCGGCGGCATGCTGCTGCTGACGGCCTGCTTCGTGATGTGCCTGGACGCCTCCATCAGGGCGTTCGGCGACGAGTCGACCTCGCTCAGCATCGCGAGCGTGGCCGTGGTCTTCCTCGCCGGCAACGCGCTCGGCTCGGCCGCCCCCACCCCGGGCGGTGTGGGCGCGGTCGAGGCGACCCTCACCGTCGGCCTGATCGCCGTGGGGCTGCCCAAGGAAGTGGCCGCACCCGCGGTGCTGATGTTCCGCCTGCTGACGCTGTGGCTGCCGGTGCTACCGGGCTGGCTGGCCTTCAACCACCTGTCGCGCAAGGGCTCCTTGTAGGGCGGCGCGGTGCCCGGCAGCCCCTCGGGGCGGGGGTCGCCACCCCGGTCGAGGGCTCCCCGGCGAGGGGGCTCCCGCTGCTTCACCGCTGATACGCCCGGACGGCCCGCGTCCCGCGCGTGAGGGCGTCCGCGGCGTGAGGATGGAGGCATGCAGAACCCGCGCGGGCTGCGCGCAGCCGCCCTGAGTGCAACCGCCGTGCTGCTGGCCTCCCTGGTGGCGGGCTGCGGCGGCGACGGCTCACGGGGCGCAGACCTGGCGGCCCAGAAGCTGGACTGGAAGACCTGCCCGGCCCCGTCCGCGTCCGAGGGCGGCGGCGCCGCCCCCACCCCGCTGCCGGACGGCAGAACCTGGCAGTGCGCCACCATGCGGGCGCCCCTGGACTGGAGCAGGCCCCAGGGCGACACGATCGGCATCGCGCTGATCCGGGCCGAGGCCGACGGGCCGGGCCGGCGCATCGGCTCGCTGATCTTCAACTTCGGCGGCCCGGGCGGCTCCGGCGTGAGCACCCTGCCCTCGCTCGCCCAGGACTACGCCAAGCTCCGCACCCGCTACGACCTGGTCAGTTTCGACCCGCGCGGGGTGGGGCGCAGCGCGGGCGTGCGCTGTGAGAGCGACGCCCAGCTCGACCAGTACTTCCAGCAGGACGAGACGCCCGACGACGCCGCGGAGCAGGCCGCGCTCCTGAAGAACACGGAGCAGTTCAACGCGGGCTGCGAGAAGAACTCCGCGAAGATCCTCCCGCATGTGCGCACGACCGACGCGGCCCGCGACATGGACCTCATGCGGCAGGTCCTCGGCGACTCCCGGCTCCACTACTTCGGCATCTCCTACGGGACGGAGCTCGGCGGCGTCTACGCCCACCTCTTCCCCCGGCACGTGGGCCGCGCCGTGCTCGACGCTGTCGTCGACCCCACGCAGACCCCTGAGCAGAGTTCGCTCGGGCAGGCCAGGGGGTTCCAGCTGGCCATGGACAACTTCGCGCACGACTGCGTCTCGAAGGGCACCAAGTGCCCGATCGGCAGTACGGCCCAGGACGTCGAGAACCGTGTCGCCGGGCTGCTGAGGAACCTCGACAGCAAGCCGATCCCCGGCATCTTCCCCCGCCCGCTGACGCAGACGGCCGCGACCAACGGCATCGCCCAGGCCCTGTACTCCAAGGACCTGTGGGAACCGCTCACCGAGGGCCTGGAGCAGGCCTACGCCGGGGACGGCAGGATCCTCATGCTGCTGTCCGACGCGCTGAACGGCCGCAGCGAGAACGGCGAGTACAGCAACATCACCGCGGCGAACGCGGCCATCAACTGCGCCGACGAGAAGCAGCGCTACGACGCGGCGTACGTGCGGCAGAAGCTGCCCGGGTTCCGGGCCGCCTCGCCGTTGTTCGGCGACTTCCTGGCCTGGGGGATGCTCAGTTGCAGCGACTGGGCGGTGCCCGGTGCGGCCGCCCATCCCGACGTGAGCGCGCCCGGCTCGGCGCCGATCCTCGTCGTGGGCAACACAGGCGACCCGGCCACGCCGTACGAGGGCGCGAAGAAGATGGTGGACGCGCTGGGCAGCGGCGTCGCGGTGGAACTGACCTACGAGGGCCAGGGGCACGGCGCCTACGACAGCAAGAACAAGTGCGTGCAGGACGCGGTGAACGGCTACCTGCTCGACGGGAAGGTCCCGGCGGCCGGCACGGTGTGCTCCTAGGGTCTCTCGCTCGGAACACGGGGCCTCTCGCTCGGAACACGACACGAGCCCATGGCGCCCGCTGTGGGCGGGCGCCATGGGCTCGTCATGTCCGTCCGGGCGGCCGGAGCGCGGCTCAGTAGACCGGCTTGTCCGGCTCGATCTGGTTGACCCAGCCGATGACGCCGCCGCCGACGTGCACCGCGTCCGCGAAGCCCGCGGACTTCAGGACGGCGAGGACTTCCGCACTGCGGACACCCGTCTTGCAGTTCAGGACGATCTTCTTGTCCTGCGGGAGGCCCTCCAGGGCGGTGCCCATGAGGAACTCGTTCTTCGGGATCAGGCGGGCGCCCGGGATGGCGACGATCTCGAACTCGTTCGGCTCGCGGACGTCGATGATCTCGATGTTCTCGCCGTCGTCGATCCACTCCTTGAGCTGCTTGGGAGTGATCGTGGAGTCGGCCGCCGCCGCCTGGGCCTCCTCGGAGACGACGCCGCAGAAGGCCTCGTAGTCGATGAGTTCGGTGACGGTCGGGTTCTCGCCGCAGACCGCGCAGTTCGGGTCCTTGCGGACCTTGACCTGGCGGTACGTCATCTCCAGGGCGTCGTAGATCATCAGTCGGCCGACCAGCGGCTCGCCGATGCCGGCCAGGAGCTTGATGGCCTCGTTGACCTGGATGGAGCCGATGGAGGCGCAGAGCACGCCCAGGACGCCGCCCTCGGCGCAGGAGGGGACCATGCCGGGGGGCGGGGGCTCCGGGTAGAGGCAGCGGTAGCAGGGGCCGTGCTCGGACCAGAACACGGAGGCCTGGCCGTCGAAGCGGTAGATCGAACCCCACACGTACGGCTTGCCGAGGAGCACGCACGCGTCGTTGACCAGGTAGCGGGTCGCGAAGTTGTCCGTGCCGTCGACGATCAGGTCGTACTGGCTGAAGATGTCCATCACGTTGTCGGCCTCGAGCCGCTCCTGGTGAAGGACCACGTTCACGTACGGGTTGATGCCCTTGACGGTGTCACGCGCGGACTCGGCCTTGGAACGGCCGATGTCGGACTGGCTGTGGATGACCTGGCGCTGCAGGTTCGACTCGTCGACCTCGTCGAACTCCACGATGCCGAGCGTGCCGACGCCCGCGGCGGCCATGTACATCAGCGCCGGCGAGCCCAGGCCGCCGGCGCCCACGCAGAGCACCTTGGCGTTCTTCAGCCGCTTCTGCCCGTCCATCCCGACATCGGGGATGATCAGGTGGCGGGAGTACCTGCGGACCTCGTCTACGGTGAGCTCATCAGCTGGCTCGACCAGGGGTGGCAGCGACACGGGGACTCCGTTGGTCGGTCGATCACTACGGGTTGTTCTCCCCGTAACACTGCCACGGCCTCCTTCATTCCGAGACACCCGTTCCGATGTGCGAGACGATGTCGTCCCAGTAGCCGGGCAGCGTCTCCCAGGGGTCGGCCCGGCCGCCGTGGTCCGTGCGGTCGGTGAACCAGACCGTCGCGGCTCCCTGCCAGCGGGCCACGCGCAGCGCCTCGTCGAGGTGGGCGCGCGGCACCCCGTGCACGAAGTGGCAGAAGCGCTCGGGCGGGTGGTCGGCGGTCCACTCGGCGACCTGCGAGAAGCGGTAGTCGCTCCACGGGCCGTCGAAGGTGACCAGCTGGTCGGCGTTCTCGGCGTATCCGGGGTACGGGTGGGTGCCGTGGCCGAGGACGACGTGGGCGTCGGCGCGCAGCGCGCGCAGCGAGGTGATCGTGCGGCGTGTCTCCGGCAGCCCTTCCCGCCCGGCCGGGCAGCGGTCCAGGAGGAAGCCGTCGACCTGGTACCACTCCAGGTACCGGTGGGCGTCGGCGATCAGTTCGATCCGGGGCCGGGTGCCCTGGACGCCGTCGAGGCGGCCGAGGACCCGCACGCCCGCGTTGCGCAGGCGCCCGGCCGCGTCGAGGCAGTGCGGATCGGGCTGCGTGCCGGGGCCTCGGTCGACGTCGAGGACGGCCCAGTGCAGGGGGGTCCCGGGCCGGGCAAGCGCGTTCCACTCGGCGGGGGCGAGCAGGGGGTGCGCGCAGCCGGGGACGCCGAGGCCGGTGCGGACGCCGGTGCCGGAGGTCCCCGCGAGCCGGCTGGTCAGATGCGGCACGCGGCCTCCATCCAGATGTCGGCGAGGGACTCTTCGAGGCTGATCCGGGGACGCCAGCCGAGCCGGTCGCGTGCGGTGCGCACATCGGCCTGCTGCCAGCCGCCGCAACCGTCGGGGTAGGGGTACGTCACGGGCGCCGGTTGGTCCGGATCGGTGCGGGGGTGGCCGATGGTGGGCCTGAGGTGGCCGCCGGGCGGTCCGTCGAGTTCGTGCAGGGCGCCGCCGTATCCGGCCACGCGTGCGAGGACGGACGCGGCGTCGCGCAGCCGGACGGCGCGGCCCGACCCGATGTTGATGACGCCCTGGGCGGCCGAGAGGGAGGCGGCGTGCACGGCTCGGGCCACGTCGCGGACGTCGACGAAGTCGCGTTGGGCGGCCAGGCCGCCGAGCTTGAGGTCGCCGTCTCCGGACTGCATGGCGCGCCGCATGGCTTCGGCGAGGCGGCCGAGGGGTGAACCGGCCGGGGTGCCGGGCCCGGCGGGCGAGAAGACGCGGAGCACGACGGCGTCGAGGCCGGAGCCGAGGACGAGTTCGGTCGCGGCGAGCTTGCTGACCCCGTACGGGCCGCCGGGGCGGGGCACGGCGTCCTCCGCCGTGGAGGAGCCGGGCTGGCTGGGGCCGTACTCGGCGCCGCAGCCGATCTGCACCAGGCGGGCACCGCATCCGCTGCGCCGCAGGGCCTCGCAGACGGTGGCCACGGCGACGGTGTTGTGCCGGGTGAGTTCACGGGCGCCGCCCCGGGTGGTGCCCGCGCAGTTGATGACGACGCCCGGGTGGACGGCGTCGAGGAAGCGGGTGAGCGCCCCCGGGCTGCCCGTGGCGAGGTCGAAGCGGACGTCGGCGTCGTCGCCGCGGCCGAGCGCGGTCAGCTGGACGGCCGGGTCGGCGAGCAGGCGGTCGGCGACGAAACGGCCGAGGTATCCGCCTGCTCCGATCAGCAGAACCCTCATCGGGCGACTCCCGGGGTGTGCGCTCCGGTGGCTCCGGATGCTCCGGACGCTCCGGATCGGGCGGTGGTCATCTGGTGTTCTCCTTCAGGGGGGTGGTGCGGTGGGCTCCGGCTGCGCGGCCGGACGCCCGGGGTCCGCGAGGGACCGGTTCCGCTTTGGCTTCCGGTCCGGTGCGCTCGCGTGCGGGGGCGGGCCGGGGACGGGTGATCCCCATGGCGCACCGGGGGGCCTGCCGCGGCTGGAGGGGGCCGGCCGGGGTGCGCCGGGCGCCGGTCACGGCCGCGTCCCGGGGCGCGCATGGGCCGAGGCCCTGGTCAGGGTGCGGGCCGCGTGGACCAGGAGGACGGCGGCCGCGGCGCCGCAGGCGAGCGTCGGGACGCTGCCCGCGCCCCAGGCGGTCATGAGGGCGTCGACCGGGACGGCCAGCGGATCGCAGCCCGGAAGACGGCCGGCGAAGACGCTCGCCTGCGCGGTCGTCTCCACGGTGGCCGCGGCACCGAGGGTGAGGACCGGGGCGTGGGTGAAGCCGTGTGTGGTGAGGAGACGGGCGAGCAGCAGCAGGGCGCCCAGCGCGAGCGTCTGGGCGTAGCCGACGGGCTCGTGCAGGACCCTGCCGCACAGCGCGAGCAGCACGCCCAGGGCACCGAGGAACCCGCCGACCACCACGAAGAGCAGGGGGCGCACGGAGGCGGCGAACTCCTCCAGGCACCGGCTGGCCCTCAGGCCGCGCCGGGCGCGCACGGCAAGGAGGTGCGCTCCCCAGCACGCCGGGGCGCAGGCGAGGGCGAGCGCCAGGACGGGGACGGTGGCCAGCGGCCACGGGCCGCCGGTCGCGGTGCCGTCGGGCAGGCCGTCGGGTCCGCCCTCGACCGCCACACCGAGCAGGCCGTCGCCGAGGAGGGCGTAGGTGAGGAGCCAGTACGTCCAGGCGCGGGCGCCGGGCCCCTGGGAGCCGGCCCGGCTCCGGCCGGACGGGCCGAGGGGGCTGAGCGGGCCGCGGCGGAGCAGGGCGCGGACGGCGAGGGCGACGGCCGGTGCGCCGAGCCCGGCCACCGCCAGGCGGGTGCGGCCCGCGGTCAGATGCAGCCCGGCCACCGCAGCCGCGCACAGGGCTCCGGGCAGCAGACTGAGCAGGATCCAGCCGGCGCGCACGCGGGGCGCGTCGCGGTCCTCGGAGCGCGGGGGTGTCTCGGCGGGGCGCGGGGCGCGGGCGTACATCTCCTCCGCGAGGGAGAAGACGTCGCGGTGGCGGAAGCGGGCGGCCGTTCGGTCGGTGACGCCGTGCGCCTCGAGTCCGGCGGCGATCTCCAGCGGGTCCACCGCCCGTTCGCACAGCTCGCGGTGGCGGTGCAGCAGGGTCTTGACGGGGTCGGCGGCGCCGCGGCGCGGGGTGGTGGCGGGCGCCCGGTCGTGGCCCGGGTCGCGGGCGAGGACCGGGGCGTGCCCCCGCACCCCACCGCCACGGGCACCGTGACCGGCTTCCGGAAAGGCGCCTGACCCCGCTGCCGGGCCGGCTCCGGCACCCGGCGCGGCACCGGCTCGCGCCGCGGCACCGGTCACCTGCGCGGCACCGGTTCCCTGCATGGCAGCGGCTTCCTGTGCGGCGATGACGTGCTGCGCGGCAGCGGCTTCCTGCGGGGCAGCGACATCCCCAGCGACATCCTGCCCGGCGCGGCCCGCCCCCGGCGCGGGGCGAACCGCTCCCCCTGCGGCGGCCTCGCGCAGTGCGCCGCCGACGCCGAGCGCCATACCGGCCCGCGGCACCCGCCCCCGGCCGGGAGGGCCGGCCCCGGGCAGTGGTGGTGTGTCGCCCGCCCCGGCCGCCGCCCGGGGCCACACCACCTTGTCGGCATCGCTCGCCCCCCGCGTCACGCCGCCGGTGGCGTGGTCCGGCCCTTCGGCCGCGGTGCGCGGCACCAGCCACTCCTGCGACTCCGCGCCCCAGGCGCCGGGGCTCGACGGGGCGGTCGGGAGGTCGGGGTCTCTCGGGGTGGTCATCGGGCGGCCTCCGGGGCCGGGGTGGCGGGTGACGTGCGGGAGGGGGGCGCGGCGGCCCAGGTGGGGGCGGCGCGGGCCGGGCAGGCGGCGCCGGCCGGGGCCTGGGGGGAGGGCACGGCCCCGGTGGCCGGGCCGCCGGTCCAGCGGCCGGGGAGGCGGGACTCGGCCGGGGAGGCGAACGGGAGGGGGTCGCCGGAGCCGTCCAGGACGACGCGCCGGACCGGGCACCGGGAGACGATCTCCAGGTAAATGCCGTGAAATGCCGCGATGTTCTGCTCGACGGTGAACAGTTCCAGCGCGCGGGCCCGAGCGGCGGCGCCCAGGCGCGCCCGGCGCTCGGGATCGCGCAGCAGTGTCACGCACGCTTCGGCGAGCGCCCGCGGATTGCGCGGGGGCACGACCAGCCCCGTACCACCGATGGCCTCGACGACCGCGCCGACGTCCGTGGAGACCGTCGCGCACCCGGAGAACATCGCTTCCACCAGGCCGGCCGGGAAGCCCTCGACGACGCTCGACAGGACGACCACGGCGCCCGATGCGTAGGTGTCGGCGAGGGTCGGTGCCTCGGGGCCGCCGACCTCCTCGAAGGCGACCGGGTTCTCGCCCACGGTGTGCGGACCGTCGGCCTCGTCCGGGAAGAGCTGGGCGGCCAGTGCCTTGCAGTGGCCCAGGTAGGCGGTGGCCTCGGGGCCGGTCGGCGGCGCCGTCGCCACGATGCGCAGCCGCGCTCCCGGCTCCGCCCAGCGGACCTCCGCGAAGGCGTGCAGCAGGGACACCAGGTCCTTGGTGGGCTCGACGCGGCCGACCCAGACCAGCGTGTCCGGGGCGGGCGCCCGCGACGGCCCGCCCCCTTCACCGGCTTCCGCGAGGGCGGCGGCCTCGGCGAAGGCGGTGGCGTCCATCCCGGGGTGGACGGTGCGCAGCCTCGCGCGGTCGGCACCGCAGCGCTCCTGCCAGCGACGGGTGTGGGCGTTGCCGTGGGTGAGGACGGCGGCCTGCCGGTAGACCTCGGCGGCGAGCCTGCCGTGGAAGGCGGCGAGCAGGGCGCGCGCGGCGGGGGCGGTGCCGTCGGCGGCGGAGGTCAGGTAGTGCGAGCGCAGCGGGACGCCGTACTCGGTGACCAGGAGGGGGACGTCGCAGAAGTGGTGTGCGAGCAGTCCGGGCAGGGCCGCGGTGCCGCCGCCCGCGGTGTGGCAGAGGTCGGCGGCACCGAGGCCGTCGTCCTCGTACCAGTCGAGCGAGAGGGGGCGCAGGGAGTGCTCCAGGTGCGCGACGACGGTGAGGAGGTCGGGAACGCGCGCCTCGCGCGCGGCGCGCGAGGCGCCGGGGGCGCGACAGGCGTGCTCCAGCGCGCGGACGGCGGTCTCCGAGCGGAGCGCACGCGCCAGGCCGTCCGCGTCACGGGCGAGTTCCGCGAGTCCGTAGAGAGCGCTGGCGAAACGGTCCGCCTCCCCGCCCTGACACTCCCAGGGTCCCCGGGAGGCCAAGGAATCCCGGGGACCCCGCAAGTCCTGGGGATCCTGCGAGGGCTGGTGACTTCGCGAGTCCCGGCAGGCCCGTAGACCCCTGGAATCCCTGATGTCCCGCTCGCCGAGGCCGGTGCCGCTCGCCGCGGCCAGTACCGAGGCCAGTTCGCCGTAGCACTCGGCGAAGCGCCGGCGCGCACGGCGCCCGAGGCGTACGCCGTCGCCCTCGGCCGTCCACAGGGGCGCCGTGCGCACCCGGCTGACCTGCCGGGGCAGCGGAACCCAGCCCTCGTCCTCCTGCCTACGGCTGCGGCTGAGCGCGTAGAGGTCGAACTCGTGCTGCCCGAGCCCGCGCACGAGCCGTTCGCACCAGAGGCCGGCGTCACCGCTCACATACGGGTAGCCGCCCTCCGTCACCAGTCCGATGCGCACGCGTGCACCCCCGTTCTCTCCCGTGTGGAGAGCCGCCGTCGCACCGGCGGCTCGCAGCGGGACGAACGTATGCGGACATGCCGGTGGCGCGACGGACGGTTGTCCATCGCGCCACCAAAAGGGGTGAACGGGCGTGACTTTCCCGTGCGGACGGCGTTCCGTCGCGCTACAGGATCACCCGGGCACCCTTCGTCAGGCCGGGGCCAGCTCTCGCCGTTCGGCCCGGCGCCGGGCCGCGGCCCCGGGGTCGAGCGCCGGTACCGCGGCCAGGAGCTGCCTGGTGTACGGGTCCCGGGGGGCGTCGTACACCTCGCCGGCCGGGCCCTCCTCCACGATCCGGCCCTGCCGCATCACCGCGACCCGGTCGCTGACCTGGCGCACCACGGCGAGGTCGTGGGCGACGAAGACCAGCGCGATCCCGAGGTCCCGCTGCAACTCACCGAGCAGGGCGACCACCTGCGCCTGGGTGGTGACGTCGAGCGCGGAGACCGGCTCGTCGCACACGATCACGCGCGGGTCCGCCGCGAGCGCCCGCGCGATGCCGACGCGCTGGCGCTGTCCGCCGCTGAACTCGTGCGGGTAGCGGTCGTAGTGCGCCCTCTGGAGCCCCACGCGCTCCAGCAGTCCGCCCACCCGCTCCCGGATGCGCCCCTCGTCCCGTTCGCCGCGCGCCCGCAGGGGGTCCGCGATGGACTCGCCCACGCTGCGGCGCGGGTTGAGGGAGGAGACGGGGTCCTGGAACACCATCTGCACGGCCGGGTCCACGCCCGTCCTGGCGCGGCCCTGGAAGCGGACCTCGCCCGCGGTCGGCTCCAGCAGCCCGACGAGCATCCGGCCGAGCGTGGTCTTGCCGCTGCCGCTCTCGCCCACGATCCCCAGGGTCTCGCCCCGGCGCACGGTCACCGACACGCCGTCCACGGCCGCGAACGCCCGCCTCCCGCGCCCGAACTCGCGCCGCAGCCCGGCCGCTTCCAGGACGACCTCGGCGGAACCGGCCGCCCGGCCCACCTCAGCGGTCCCTGCCATCTCAGCGGTCCCTGCCGACTCCGCGTTACCTAGCGACTCGGCGGCCCCGGCGGCCCCTGCGGCCTTGGCGGAACCGGTGGAACCGATGGGGCCGGTGGAACCGATGGGGCCGGTGGAACCGATGGGGCCAGTGGAACCACCGATGGGGCTGGTGGGGCCCCTGGAACCCGCCGGGCCGGCGTCGACACGCGGCACCGCCGCCAGCAGTTCCCTCGTGTACGCCGCGGTGGGCGCCCCCAGGACGGCCCCGACCGGCCCGTGCTCGACCGCGCGCCCGTGCCGCATGACCAGCACCTCCTCGACGCTCTCGGCGGCGACGCCCACGTCGTGGGTGACGAGCAGCAGCCCCATCCCGGTCTCCTCGCGCAGCGTGTGCAGCAGGTCGAGGATCTGGGCCTGGACGGTCACGTCGAGCGCCGTGGTCGGCTCGTCGGCGATCAAGAGGTCCGGCGCGCACGCCAGGGCCATGGCGATCAGGGCGCGCTGGCGCATGCCGCCGCTGAACTCGTGCGGGCGGGCACGGGAGCGCCGCCCGGCGTCGGGGATCCCGACCCGGTCCAGCACCTCCACGGCACGCGCGCGTGCCGCACGCCGTGACGCACGCGTGTGTGTGCGGTACACCTCGGCGATCTGGTCCCCGATCGCGTAGTACGGGTCCAGGGACGACAGCGGGTCCTGGAAGACCATGGCGGCCTTCCCTCCCCGCAGCCGCCGCAGTTCCTCCTCGGAGGCCCGCTGGACGTCGGCACCGGCGACCTCGACCGATCCGCGCACCCTGGCCCCGGTCCCGCGGTGCAGTCCCAGCAGGGCGGAGGCGACCGTGGACTTGCCCGAGCCGGACTCGCCGACCAGGGCGAGCGCGCCGCCCCGCGGCAGCCGGAAGGAGAGCCCGTCCACGGCCCGCAGGGGACCGAACTCGACGGTCAGGTCCGTCACTCGGACCAGGCCCTCCGGACTCTTCCCGCTGCGACTCTCCGGGCCCTTCCCGCTGCGACTCTCCGGGCTCTTCCCCCTGCTGCTCTCCGCACTCTTCACGGTCTCCTGGCTCATGCGAGTACCACCCGTCGGTCGGCCACCGCGAACAGCACGTCCGCGACGGCGTTGGCGATGACGACGAAGAAGCCGATGACGAGGACCATGCCGACGACGACCGGCAGGTCGACGACGTTCACCGCGTGCACCAGTTCCTGGCCGATGCCGGGCAGGCCGAAGAGGGTCTCGGTGAGCACCGCGCCGCCGACCGCCGAACCGAAGTTGTTGGCGTTCAGCGCGATGACGGGCGCGAGGGCGCCGCGCAGCGCGTGCCGGCCGACGATCGACCGCTCGCCCACCCCGTACGCCCGGAAGGTGCGGATGTGGTCCTCGGTGAGGGTCTCCAGCATCGAGGCCCTGGTCATGCGGGCGAAGGTCGCGGCCTCGATCAGGGCGAGCGACAGCCACGGCAGCAGCAGGTTCCACGCCCACTGCTCGGGGTCGTCGGTGAGGTTCACGTACTGCGGGAAGGGCAGCCACTGGAACTCGCCGCAGACGACGATCATCAGCACCAGGCCGATGACGAAGACGGGCGTGGCCGTGCCCGCGAGCGTGACGGCCGTGAGCACCCGTTCGGAGATCCGGCCGCGCCGCCAGGCGGAGAGCACGCCGGTGCCCACGCCCAGGACGAGCCAGAGCACCATCGCGCCGAACACCAGGGACAGGCTCACGGGCAGCTTGGTCAGGATGATGCTGAGGACCTGCCGGCCGGTCTGGTAGGAGACCCCGAGGCAGGGTGCCGGGCAGTGCTCCACGGACGTGCCGGTCGAGTAGTCCTGGCCGGCCACGAGTCCTTCGAGGAAGTGCCAGTAACGCACGTACAGCGGGTCGTCCAGGCGCAGTTGCTGCGCGACCTGGTGCACCTGTTCCGGCGAGCAGCGCGGCCCGCAGGTGATCTGGGCGACGTTGCCGGGAGTGGCGTAGAAGACGACGTAGACGATCACCGAGATGGCGAGGAGGGTGATCGCGGCGCCGAGGGCGCGGCGCAGTACGAAGCCTCCGAGTCCGCCGAAGCCGCTCATGCGGTCGCCTCCTTGCGTGCTTCCCGGGCCGAGCCGTCGCCCGCGCCGGCGCCTGTGCCGTCCCCGTCGCCCGTCCCGGCCCCTGGACGGTCCGTGCCGCCCGTGCCGGACTCCTGCACTGCGGACTCGCGCCTGCGGCCGGTGCCGATGCGCAGGCGGGAGGCGGCGCGCGGGTCGAGGGCGGTGCGCACGCCGTCCCCGAGGACGGTCAGGGCGACGACGGTCACGAAGAGGGCGCCCGCGGGGAGCATCAGGTACTGCGGTGCCGCCTGGTACCAGACGTCGGCCGCGGTGAGCATCTGCCCCCAGGAGGGGGTGGGCGGCTTCACGCCGACGCCGAGGAAGGACAGCGCCGCCTCGACGGAGATGTTCGTGGGTACGAGCAGGGCGGCGTACGTGATGACCGGGGCCGCGAGGCCGGGCAGCAGTTCGCGGCGGGCGATGCGCACGGTGCCCCAGCCGCTGAGCCGGGCCGCGGCGACGTGGTCGAGGCCCTTCAGGGTGAGCGTCTGGGCGCGCACGATCTTGGCGATGTTGCCCCAGGCGATCAGGCCGATGACCAGGGTGACCAGCACGGGGCGCGGGAAGCTCGACGGCACGATCGCGAGCAGCGCCAGAGCCATGATCATCAGCGGCATGGAGACGATGATGTCGGTGGCCCGGCTCAGCAGTTGGTCGACCCAGCGGTTGCCGAGCGCGGCCGTGACGCCGACCGCGACACCGATGGCGATCTGCACGACGGTGGCGGCGAGGGCCACGCCCAGGGAGACCCGGGCGCCGTAGACCAGGCGGGCGAACAGGTCGCGTCCGGTCTGCGGTTCGACGCCGAGCCAGTGGTCGGCGCCGGCGCCGCCGAACGGCCCGATGGGCACGCCCCCGCGCGCGGAGTCGACGAGGGACGGGTGGTAGGTGGTGGGGTCCTGCCCCTCCCACGCGGTGAGCAGCGGCGCGGTGAGCGCGACCAGGACGAGCAGCGCGACGACGGCCGCCGCGACGAGGGCGGCGCGCTGCGCACGCAGCCGCCGCCAGAACCGACGGGCCCCCGCGGCGGCCGGGACGGGGGTGCCCGTCCCGGCGGCCGGGGAGGCGGCAAGTGCCTCGCTCACGGCGTCACTTCACCGCGACCTGGGAGATGTCCAGCACACCGGTCCAGTCGCTGATCACGATGTTCTTGACGTCCTTGCCGTACAGGCGCTTGTAGACGGGGTGGAACAGCGGCACGGTCAGGGCCTGCTCGCCGATCTTCCTGTCCAGCGCGCCCCAGCGCTTGGCGGCGGCGTCGAGGTCGGTCAGCTTGTTGATCGCGTCGATCTCGTCGTCGACGGACTTGTCGTCCAGCTGGCCGCTGTTGAAGTTGGCACCGTCCTTCACGATCTGGCGGCCGTCGAAGATCGGGGCCAGGAAGGGGCCGCCGGAGGGCCAGTCGGCACCCCAGTGGGCGAGGAAGAGGCCCGGCTCGGTCTTCACGTTCTGGGTCTTGTCCGAGTAGTCGTTCTTCTCCAGACCCTGGAGCCTGACCGTGATGCCGGCCTTCTTGAGCGCGTCCTGGACCGCGGTGGCGATCTCCGGACTGGTCTCGAAGTCCTTGCTGTTGGAGTGGGTGAGCGTGACGGTGAGGCCGTTCGGGTGGCCGGCCTCCTTCAGCAGCTGCCGGGCCTTGGCCGGGTCGCCGGAGGCGCCCGCCGGGAAGAGGTCGTAGGGGGTGTGGCCGAAGGACTTCTGGTTCGGCAGGAAGGTGGTGGCGGGCTCGGCGAGCGCGCTGCCGCCGGCCGCGTTGACGACCGAGGAGCGGTCGATGGCGTAGGAGACGGCCTGGCGCACCTTGGGGTCGTCGAACGGTTTGACCTTCGGGTTGAAGGCCAGGTAGTTCGTGTAGCCGAAGTGGCCGGTGCCCACGCGCGCGGCCAGTTCCTTGTCGCCGCTGACCTTGGCGAGTTCGGCGGGTCCGAGGTTGGTGTCCGTGGTGACTGCGGCGGCGTCCGGTCCCTGGGACGCGGAGAGCCGCTGGTTGATCACGGAGGAGTCCAGCCCGGAGCGTACGTCGATCCGGTCCGGGTAGGCCTTGCGCTCGGCGTCGGTGGCGGCCGACCAGTTCGGGTTGCGCTCCAGGAGGAGGTGCTCGCCGTCGTTCTCGTTCTTGACGACCTTGTACGGTCCGGACGAGACCGGGTGCTCCTCGTACTTGGTGCCCGTGTCCTTGCTCCGGGGCACCGGCGTGAACTGCGTCTGCGTGGCCAGGAACGGGAACTCGCCCTCGGGCTTGTTCAGATGGAAGACGATCGTCCGGGCGTCCGGCGTCCCGATCGCGGCGAGGCCCTTCTTGTCCTTGTACGGCCCCTGGTAGCCGGCCGCGCCGACCAGCCAGTCCCGCAGGTAGGGGGCGCCGCCGGAGAGTTCGGGGGCGAAGGAGCGCTCGATGCCGTACTTGATGTCGGCCGAGGTGATCGGGGTGCCGTCCTCGTACTTCAGCCCCGCCTTGAGGGTGTACGTCCACACGGTCGCGTCCTTGCTGGGGCGCCCGGTGTCGGTGGCGAGGTCGGGGACGACCTTGGCACCGGCGGCACCGTTCTCGCGGTTGCGGGTGGTGAGGGTGCGGAAGACGAGGGAGGGGACGTTGCCGCCGCCGGACGTGTAGAGGCGGGCGGGGTCGAAGTCCTGCTGCGGCTGGGCGTTCAGGACGCTCAGGGTGCCGCCCTTGTGGGGCTGCGCGTCGCCGCCGGCGCCCTTGGCATCGCTGTCCTTCGGCCCGCAGGCGACGGCGCCCGCTGCCACCACCAGGCTGACGGATACCGCGGCCACGCGGCGGGCTGAGACGGACGGTTGGCGCATCGGAATGACGACCTCTCGGGAGGAATGCCCCGGGTCCGGCGAGAACGTCTCGGATCGCGAGACGACGGGACGAGGGGTGAGACGAATCTGAACAGACGTCTGCCTCGGCGGCGGGTCGTCGGACCACCTGGAGCCACTCAGCCGCGCGCCGGCGCTCAACGGGAGCGCACGGAGCGGCGGAGCCTCACGGCGAAGGGGGGAAAGGAGCGACGCGCACGCCGGTGGCGGGCGTCAGCAACAGTGGATGTCGGCCACGCAGAGGCCGGTCACGCCGATGAGCGCCATCTCGATGGCGGCGCTGCTGGCGGCGTGACGGGTCCACATGCGCAGAAATATGAACGAACATTCGGCGCATTGTCAACATGATCCAGGGACCCCCGGGCGGCCCCTGGATCAACTCTTCGGATACGGCCAGGAGTTCGGCAGGCAGTGGATTCCGTCATGGTCCAGGAACTTCGTCTGCTGCTGCATGACCGGCGCCAGCTCGCCGTCCTTGTCGCAGGTGACGTGGTTGTGACCGAGGCGGTGACCGACCTCGTGGTTGATCAGCATCTGCCGGTAGGCGTACATCCTGTCGCCGAAGGTCTTCGCTCCCTGCGCCCACCGGTAGGCGTTGATCATCACGCGCGGGGTGGCGGCCGAGTCGCAGGAGACGTTGTCCTCGGTGGTGTCCAGACCCGACTTGGCGCACCAGGCGGCGGTGGTTCCCGGACTGGCCAGCGTGATCACGAAGTCGCTCGCCCCGGAGGAGACGCGCTCGAAGGTGCGGGCGCCGTTGTGGGCCCAACTGCGGTTGTCGTTGAGCGTCTTCTGCACGGCGTCGGCGAAGAGCCGGGCGTCGAGACCGAGACCCTGTTCCACGTCGATCCGGTAGGTGTACTTCCGCCCCCTGCCCGGCGCCTTGGCGAAGCCGGGGACCACGTCGAACCTGCCCGAACCCTTGAGCGTGGGGCTGAGCGCGTACTTCAGGTCCATCTTCTGCGCGTACGTCAGCGCCGGGGCACTGGGCGACTGCGACGGGCTCGCGTGACCGTCCGGGCCCACCGCGGAGCGGGTGCCGTCGTCCTGACCGGCGGCCGTCCGCGCCTGCGCCTGAGCGCCGGAACGGTCGTCGGTGACCTGCCCGGCGACGATGACCGCGAGCACGGTGGTGACCGCGGCCGCGGCGATACCCGTGAACGTACGGCCCTTGGCGCTCCTGCCGCCGGCCGGTGCTCCGGAGTCGGCGGGCATGGCGGGGGCGGGCATCGGCGCGGTGGTGCCGGGGAGCGGCGCGGTGGTACCGCCACCGGCCACGCCCGCGGCTGCGCCCGAGCCGGTGCCCGGGCCGGTGCGGGTGGTCCGCCCGGCCGGGGAGACCGGGGCCGCAGAGGGGGGCGCGGCACCACGCGACCGGGGGGCGAAGGCGCCCTCGCCGTCCTCGAACGCGTCGATGTAGTCCTGCCGGGGGCCGCCGGCGGGCGGCGCCTGCCGCTGCCGCGGGATGGGGACAGCGGGACCCCCGGGGCCGCCCGGAGCGGGGACGCCGGGCGACGGGCGCGGACCGCGGGCCGCGCCGGGGCGGTCGGGCCCCGGCTGACCTGTGCCCCTCCCGGAACGGGCCGGGGTCGCGGAACCGGACGGAGCATCGGGGCCTGTCGGGGCACCGAAGCCGGCCGGAACGTCGAAGCCGGCCGCCGCACCCTGGGCCGACGCGGCACCCTGGGCGGACGCGGCATCCTGGCCGGTCGCGGCGCCGTAGCCGCGCGAACCGCCGTAGCCCGTGGGGCCGTCGGCTCCCGGCCGCCGTCCCCGTACCGCACCGCCGGCCGTTCCGGTCCGGGTTCTGAACTCCCCCCAGCCGCCGCCCGTCTCCCACTGCTCGGGGTGGCCGCCACGGGTCTGCGGCACACCGTGCGCGGGCGTCTCGTCCCCCGGCAGGCGCGGAACACCGCGCGCGGGCGTCCCGTCGGGGAAGCGGGGGCCGCCGTACGCGGCCTGTGCCGCCGGTGCTCCCGGTGCGCCCGGTCCGGCAGGACCGCTGCGGCGCCGACCCGCGGCCGGGCCCTCCCGGCCTGAGCGGTTCTCAGGTCCCGCGGCCGCGCGAGCCGCCTCCGCGATCCCCGACGGACCCGCTGCTGAGCCCCCTGCGCGCCCTGCGCCCCCTCCGCCTGCTGAGCCCGCTGTGCCCTGTGCTCCCCCGGTTCCCTCTGATCCCTCTGATCCCTCTGGTGCGGGTGTTCCCGCTGTTCGCGCGCTGTCGCCCTTGGGGGCGGGTCCGCGGCGGCTGTGGCGTCCCACGAGGTCCGTCAGCCTCCCAATTCCGCGTCGGATGCGCCTTCGTCGGCCCCCGCACCGGACGTCTCCGCACCCGCTGCCTGCGCACCGGATGCCTCCGCCTCGGCGAGCAGCTCGCGGAACGCGGTCGCCACCGTCTCCGGGTACTCCATCATCGCCACGTGCCCCGCGTCGGGCAGGGTCACCAGGCGGGAGCCGCGGAAGGCGCGGGCCGCGCGCCGGGCCATGCGGTAGCCGACGAGCTGGTCCCGGCCGCCGTAGACCAGCAGCGTGGGGGCGAGGACCCGCTCGGCCTGCCGCCACAGGCCGTGCTGCCCGCCCAGGGTGTACGCGTCGACGAGCCCGCGCGCGGAACGCGTCATCGCGTCCCAGAAGTACGGCAGTCGAAGCCGCCGCTCCATCTCCGTGACCGCGTTGCGGAACCCTTCCGGCGTCACCCGCTCCGGGTCGCCGTAGCACAGGGCCATGACCCCGCGGACCCGCTGCTCCGCCGTCCACTCCCGGGTCAGCCGGGTGAAGAGCGCGGTGACGCCCGGCAGCGCGAGCAGTCCGGTCGGCAGGGCGGTGCGCTGCACGCGCAGTTCGGGCAGCGCGGGGGAGATCAGCGTGAGCGTGCGGACGAGGTCGGGGCGCAGCGCGGCGACGCGCGTCGAGACCGCGCCGCCCAGCGAGTTGCCGAGGAGGTGGACCGGGCCGCGGCCGGTGGTGTCCAGGTAGCGGATCACCGCGCGCGCGTGGGCGGTGACCGAGTAGTTGCCGTCGTCGGGTGGCGGTGAGTCGCCGAAGCCGGGCAGGTCGAGGGCCTCGCCGTCGACGTCGCCGTCGAGGAGGGCCATCAGCGCCGACCAGTTCTGCGAGGAACCGCCGAGTCCGTGGACGTACAGCGCGCGCGGCAGGTTCTCCCGCGCGGGGGGCCTGGAGCGCACCGTCAGGGTGATGCCCCGCAGTTGGACCGAGCGCAGCCGCTCCCCCTCCTCGACCCCGACGGGCCCCACCCTGGGAAGTACGTTGGCGGGCGGCACGGCGGGCAGCTCGGTCGAAGACATGCGGCAATGTTACGAGACGATCACGTCGCCATTCATGTGTTCGCCGTCACAGCGGGCGGCGGACAGCGCGGGATGCGCATCGCAGGACGGCCGCCCACCGCATGGCATCAGGATCGGGTGTCTCCTACGCTCGTACAGAGGGCACCCGTATGCAGCCCCCGCGCCTCGCGGGGGCACACGAGACATGCACCGACATGCACCGACATGCGCAGGGACGTTCGAGGGACGTCCGCAGGAAGGGAGCCCAGCATGGCGTTCGACCCCACCGATCCCGAGACGTTCGAGGACGAGGCCACCGAGAACGGCACGGAGATCGACGTCGAGGCCCCGGAGAACGACGCCGCAGAACAGCACGCCGACATCGCGCCGGAACACGACGACCCCCTGACGGGCGTGGACCCCGGCCGCGCGAACGAAGCCGATCTCGCCGAGCAGGCACGGGTCGTCTCCCTCGACGAGGACGACTACCGGTGACGGTGCCGGAACCGCCGGACCGGCGCTGAACAGCGGCGGCGCTCTCCTATGCCCGGACTCGGCAAGTTGGAAACCTTCTGTACGGGTTTCTTCACCGTCCGGTCCGTGAAATTCTGCGCTCGCACCGCGCACAGTACGGTTACCGAAAAGTACGATGGCGGCGCGGCGCACACCGCACAGCGACGACATTGGGAGGCGGCGTGACAGCCATCGAGCAGACAGAGGCGGCGCGCCCGCGAGGCACGCGCCTGCCGCGCCGTGCCCGGCGGAACCAGCTGCTGGGCGCCGCCCAGGAAGTCTTCGTGGCGCAGGGCTACCACGCGGCGGCCATGGACGACATCGCGGAGCGCGCCGGCGTCAGCAAGCCGGTGCTCTACCAGCACTTCCCGGGCAAGCTCGACCTCTACCTGGCGCTGCTCGACCAGCACTGCGAGTCGCTCATCCAGTCCGTGCGCGGCGCGCTGGCCTCGACGACCGACAACAAGCAGCGCGTGCGCGCGACGATGGACGCCTACTTCGCCTACGTCGAGGACGACGGCGGCGCCTTCCGGCTGGTCTTCGAGTCGGACCTGACGAACGAGCCCGCCGTGCGCGAGCGCGTCGACAAGGTCACGAACGAGTGCGCCGAGGCGATCTGCGACGTCATCGCCGAGGACACCGGCCTCTCGCGCGCGGAGTCGATGCTGCTGGCGTCCGGCCTGGGCGGCCTCGCGCAGGTGGTGGCCCGCTCCTGGCTGCACAGCGACCGCAGCGTCCCGCGCGACCAGGCGGTCCAGCTGCTGACGTCCCTGGCCTGGCGCGGCATCGCGGGCTTCCCGCTGCACGGCACCGAGCAGCACCACTGACGAACGGCGGACCGCGCGGACGGGTCGGTCGTTTGTTCCCGCCCGCTGTTCGCTCCTGGCGTTCTCCGGCGGAGCGTGTCCGTCCCCTCACCGGGCTAATGTGTGCTGGGTACGGCGCGGAAGGACGCGCACTTCACTGACCGTCGGAGGGACATAGCCGTGGAGGTCAAGATCGGCGTGCAGCACGCGCCCCGCGAGATCGTTCTGGAGAGCGGTCAGAGCCCCGAGGAGGTCGAGCGGGCGGTGGCCGAGGCGCTGGCCGGCAAGTCACAGCTGCTGACCCTCGTGGACGAGCACGGCCGTAAGGTGCTGGTCCCGGCCGAGCGCCTCGCGTACGTCGAGCTGGGCGAGCCGGCCCCGCGCAAGGTGGGCTTCGGGGCCCTGTAGGCACGGATGACGGGTGGGGCCCGGCGGTCGCCGACCGCCGGGCCTCTCGCGTGTCCGCCCCCGCCCGCCGGCTGCGTCTCCCGCTTTCGCGGGTTCTTCACGGGCCGCTCACGAACAGCCCACAGGGAAGGGTTGCATTCCGCAGGTCAGGGGTATGACGGGGCTACGACCGTCAGCACCGGCCGACCGTGTGGGAGGAACCGTGATGTTCTTGGAGGCGTTCGGCTCCGCCGTGCTCGGCCTGCTGCTCGGCTGGGTGGCCTTCCGGCGCCTGTCGCACCGGCTGCCGTCCCGCCCGCTGGTGCTGTCGACGGGCGTCGCGGGCGCCCTCCTCGGAGACTTCGTCACGCACAGCGCGCTGGGTTCCGCCCCCGTGGTGTCCAGCCTGCTCGGCGCGGCGGTCGTCGCGGCCGCCTCCCTCTCCCTGCTGCTCCGCCCGGCCGGCCGCCTGCGCCGACGATCCCTGACGGCGTGACCGCGCGGCCCGGCGTCCGCACGGGCCCGCACCGGGGGCGGCCACGGCAGCCGAGGGCCACCGGAGCCGCCCGCCGTCCGGACCCGCGGCCTAGGCGGCCAGGCCCAGCGCGGCCATCCGCTTGGTGTGCGCCTCCGTGATGCGCGTGAACATGCGGCCGACCTCGGCGAGGTCGAAGCCGTCCGCCACCCCGCCGACGAGCATCGTGGAGAGCGCGTCGCGGTCGGCGACGACCCGCTGGGACTGCGACAGCGCCTCGCCCATCAGGCGCCGCGCCCACAGCGCGAGCCTGCCGCCCACCCGCGGGTCCGCGTCGATCGCCGCGCGCACCTTCTCCACCGCGAAACCGGCGTGCCCGGTGTCGTCGAGGACGGCCAGCACCAGCTCGCGGGTGTCGGAGTCCAGCCGGGCGGCGACCTCCCGGTAGAAGTCGCTGGCGATCGAGTCGCCGACGTAGGCCTTGACGAGTCCTTCCAGCCAGTCGGAGGGCGCCGTCTGCCGGTGGAAGCCGTCGAGCGCGGCGACGAAGGGGTCCATCGCCGCGGTGGGCTCCGCGCCGATCTCCGTGAGGCGGTTCCGCAGCCGCTCGAAGTGGTGGAACTCCGCCGAGGCCATCTTCGCCAGCTCGGCCTTGTCCGCGAGGGTGGGCGCCAGCTTGGCGTCCTCCGCGAGCCGTTCGAACGCCGCTAGCTCTCCGTACGCGAGCGCCCCGAGCAGGTCCACGACGGCGGCGCGGTACTGTGGATCGGCGGCGGCCGTCCCCCAGTCCTGGGCGGCGATCCCGGTGCGTTCGGCGGGGGCGTCGGAGGCCTGGTCAGGCTTGTCAGAGCTGGTCATGAAGCGCACAATAGCCCGCTCGCCGGGTCCCGGAGAGACCTGGCCGACCAGTGTGACGACGACTACGTGACCAAATCGGCCATCGCGTGTGCGCGATTCCGGGGTATGGTGGTAATGCGCCTGCTGGGTACGCCGAGGTGTCTCGACGCACTCCGACAGGCCGCACGCATGAGGATGCCCGGTCGGTGGCCCGATCGGCTCCGACCCGACAGCCCTCCCTGACCGTACGGCACAGTGCGTACGACGATCGGAGGGACACCCTCAGCGGTACGAGTGCTGGGCCTGCCCCGAGGACAGGCCCGCAGAGCGTCGGCAGAGGTCCCGTGCCATCACGGCCGGCCTGAGCGGTTTCGCCCGTACGGCCGCCGGCGTCCCCGGCACGGTCCGACACGACCCCCGCGCTCGCCTCGCACCGCACACACAGAAGAGGCAGCACCCTGACTACGACGTTCCGAGAGCTCGGAATCCTTCCCGAGACCGCCGAGGCCCTGGAGGCCGTCGGCATCATCAACCCCTTCCCCATCCAGGAGATGACGCTCCCCGTGGCCCTGTCGGGCACGGACGTCATCGGCCAGGCCAAGACCGGCACCGGCAAGACCCTGGGCTTCGGCCTCCCGCTCCTGGAGCGCGTCACCGTCCCCGCCGACGTCGAGGCCGGACGCGCCACCCCCGAGGCCCTCACCGACGCCCCGCAGGCGCTCGTCGTCGTCCCCACGCGCGAGCTGTGCGTCCAGGTCACCAACGACCTGCTGACCGCGGGCAAGGTGCGCAACGTGCGCGTCCTCGCGATCTACGGCGGCCGGGCCTACGAGCCCCAGGTCGAGGCCCTGAAGAAGGGCGTCGACGTCGTCGTCGGCACCCCGGGCCGCCTGCTGGACCTGGCCGGCCAGAAGAAGCTCGACCTCAAGCACATCAAGGCGCTCGTCCTCGACGAGGCCGACGAGATGCTCGACCTCGGCTTCCTGCCCGACGTCGAGAAGATCATCGGCATGCTGCCGACCAGGCGGCAGACCATGCTGTTCTCGGCCACCATGCCGGGCGCGGTCATCGGCCTGGCCCGGCGCTACATGTCGCAGCCCACGCACATCAGCGCCACCGCGCCGGACGACGCGGGCGCGACGGTGGCCAACACCACCCAGTTCATCTACCGCGCGCACAACATGGACAAGCCCGAGATGGTCGCGCGCATCCTGCAGGCCGAGGGCCGCGGTCTCGTGATGGTCTTCTGCCGCACCAAGCGCACGGCGGCCGACCTCGCCGACCAGCTCAAGCAGCGCGGCTTCGCCTCCGGCGCGGTCCACGGCGACCTCGGCCAGGGCGCCCGCGAGCAGGCGCTGCGCGCCTTCCGCAACGGCAAGGTGGACGTCCTCGTCTGCACCGACGTCGCCGCGCGCGGCATCGACGTCGAGGGCGTCACCCACGTCATCAACTACCAGTCGCCGGAAGAGGAGAAGACGTACCTGCACCGCATCGGCCGCACCGGCCGCGCGGGCGCCAAGGGTACGGCGATCACGCTCGTCGACTGGGACGACATCCCCCGCTGGCAGCTGATCAACAAGGCGCTGGACCTGGGCTTCAACGACCCGCCGGAGACGTACTCCACCTCTCCCCACCTCTTCTCCGACCTGGGGATCGCTGCGGGCACCAAGGGCGTCCTGCCGCGCTCGGAGCGCACTCGCGCCGGGCTGGACGCGGAGGAGCTGGAGGACCTCGGTGAGACCGGTGGTCGCGGTGCCCGCGGGCGCGGTGGCCGGGGCGCTCGCCCCGAGGGCCGCTCCAGCGACCGCGAGCGGGAGCGGGAGCGGGAGCATGACCGTGAGCGCCCGGCGCGCACCCCGCGCCGTCGGCGCCGTACGCGCGGTGGCTCACCGGTGGACCCGGCCGCACCGGCCGCCGGTACGACGGCCGGGACCACGCCGGTCGAGCCGGCGGCCTCGGCCGAGGCCACGGGCACCCGCACCCCGCGTCGACGCCGGCGTACCCGTGGCGGTGCCGGTGCCTCGGCGCAGCAGGCGGCGCACGCGGCGGCGACGGCCACCGAGCCGGTCCCGTCCGCCGCACCCGCCGAGCCGGAGATCCCCGTGTCCGCTCCTCCGGTTGCCGCGTCCACGTCGGCGCAGGCCCCCGAGGCCGCGGTGACGGTGCCGGAGAGCCCCGCCGCGCAGGCGCCGGAGGCCCCGGCGCAGGAGAAGCCGCGACGTCGCCGCACCCGCAAGGCCGCGGAGCCGGCGGTGACCGCCGAGACGGTGACCGAGGCCGGGACCGCGGAGGAGGCGCCCGCCGAGGCGAAGCCGAAGCGCACCCGCAAGGCCGCCGCCAAGGCACCCGCCGCCGAAGCCACCGCCGACACGACGGAAGCCACCACCGAAGCGGAGGCCAAGCCCAAGCGCACCACGCGCAAGAAGGCCGCCACCACCGAGGTGACCGACACCGCCGAAGCGGCACCCGCCGAGGCCAAGCCGAAGCGCACCCGCAAGGCCGCCGCCAAGGCACCCGCCGCCGAAGCCACCGCCGACACGACGGAAGCCACCACCGAAGCGGAGGCCAAGCCCA